>JAHCMM010000070.1 GCA_019192515.1 Cyclobacteriaceae bacterium SS2 | reverse complement strand
TATTACCGCTTATGATTTAGGACTTCTGACCGAAGAGCTGGCTGACGATCATTCCAGGATGGAGAAAGCTTATTTCTGGTGCATCGATCCCATGGACGGTACTCTACCCTTTACGGAACGTCGATCAGGATATGCGGTTTCCATCGCATTGATTACGCAAGCAGGTGATCCGGTATTGGGAGTAGCTTGTATCCCGGACTTGGAGGAATGCTATTCAGCTGTAAAAGGATCCGGTTTATATTTCAATGATCAGCCTTATGTCCGGGGAAATTCAGGGGACCCCACTATTCATTTCTACATGGACAGGAGCTTTCTGGACGAGCCATATATACATGATATTAAGCAGGCATTTGAATCGCATTATGAACAGGTGGAGTATCATTCCACCTTTGGTGGTGTTCGCAATGCCATCGGAGTGATGACATCCGGCAGAGGCTGCTATTTCAAATTCCCCAAAAAACGCAAAGGCTGTGGCAGCATCTGGGACTACGCCGCTACCCGACTGTTTATGGAAGAGCTGGGACTATGTGTCTCCACCGCCAGTGGCGACACCCTTCACCTTAACCGTCCATCCACTACTTTCATGAATGAGACCGGGATCCTGTACGCCACTGATGAGGAATTGGAGCGGTTTATTAGGGAGTTTGGGGGTAACTTGTAGCGGTAGTAAGCAAAACTAGGTTGATAGATTCCCTGACTGCCAAGAGTCTTCTGATCATATCAGAATTGGTTCATATAGATATGCCGCTCGAAATGACTCATTAAGATAGTAATCACACTTTTATATGGGATGAGAATGAATTTTTTGAGTTTGAATTACCTTCAAGTAAGACTCAAAAATATATATCGTATATCTCGCTTTTAATATTTCGGTCATCGATATATTTGTTAAAGGGGTTTATGTATAACTGTCCCACTTTAATAACCTGGCCCATGAAAACCGCATCATACTGCTTATTATTAGTTATTATTTTGGCCTCATGCATATCTGTTGTTGGTCAGCACTTTGAACGCGACATTGTAATAGATCTTGAAGTTAGAACAGCTGCTTTTAGTTATGGGGACCTGGATGGAGATAACCTCGAAGAAGTCATTGTAGCTTATGAGACCTCAGATTTCATTTCAATTATTCCGAATCTGGATACTAAGATGGGGACTCCCTTACATCAGGGAATAAGTACAAAAACCACCATAAAACAACTGGTGATAGTTGATATTAATGATGACAATTTGAATGACATCGTTTTCCTGGATCCCTTAAACGACCAAATAGGAGTACTTATTAACCTGGGTGACCTAACCTTTGAAGAAGCAGTGTTTTTCGAAACAGGAGCTGATCCTGTGAAAGTAATAGCTGGTGACCTGAACAATGATGGTCTCAATGATTTGGCTGTAGCAAATAGCGGATCAAATAATTTGTCATTATTCTACTCAGATGTTTCTACAACTCTGTCGACCGCTATATTGTTGGAAACAGGTCAATTACCTATAGACGTTGAAATTCATGATTTGGACAGTGATGGGTTTTTAGATCTGATTGTAGCTAATCAGACCGGAGGAAGTATCGGTTTCCATTTTGGAGGTGCTGAAGGCTTTTCAGCAGGTATTCTATTGATAGATGGATTAAATCCGGTAAATATTGAAATCGGAGATATTGATGTGGATGGAGAGCTGGATATTGCTGCCGTTTTTAATGAAAGCAATAAACTTCACCTCTATTATGGGAATCCTGATGGTTCCTATGATGCGCCCGTTATTTTGGACGGAGCTTCGTCTGCTGCAAAACATGATTTTGTAATAGCAGACATTGACACAGATGGGATCTATGATGTGGCGTTTACCTCATTAAATGGAGATCTAAATATGTTTGTTGGTAATGGGAATAAAACATTTAATATCTACTCTTCAGAGATGCATGGCGAAGGTATTAACCAGTCTCTTGGCCTTGAATACACCGATATCATGCAGTCAGGGGAAAAAGGTTTTCTTTCGGCAAATCCCAGAAGTGTTCGTGTTGCTGAAATTCATCTGAATGAAAATTATGAGTTTAGTAGCTATTGGGAGTTTATTTCCTGGTCTGACGTGAACAATGTTGACATAGGAGATATTGATGGGGATGGGCTATTGGACCTGGTATTAGCCAATCGTCAATTTAACTTTTTCACTATTTACAAGGGAGTAGGAGATGATCAGTTTGAGTTTTATAATCATTTCTCGTGTGGAGATGGAACAAATGATGTAAAACTAATCGACTTAAACCTGGATGATCACCTGGATATTTTTATGGGAGGTTTTGAGCCATCAGTTTGGATCAATGATGGTACCGGAAATTTTACCGAAAAACCAAGACCAGACAACAGGGCTGATAGCTTCGCATTTGCTGACTTTAATAATGATGGTTATCCTGATCTTGTTTGTACGGGTGTCATGTTCCTAAATGACCAGACAGGCGGATTTACTTTATCGAGAGATTTTGGGTGGAATGTGAATGATGTGACAACATTTGATTATAACAATGATCAAAATACTGACCTGGTATTGACATTTCCTTATGATAAAGAGACTATTGAAATCTATCCGGGAATAGGTGATGGCACATTTGGAACAGCTATTACAATCGACAGGAAAATATATACAGTAGATGGCCATGATGTAAATGGCGATAACCTTGATGACCTTATTGTTACAGATTTTTTGGTTAATGATGTGATTGCCATACTATTGAGTGATGAAACAACTCCATTTGCAACTGAGTCAACATCTATTGAGTATACTGGATTTTCATATTTTGTTGAAATTGAGGATATCACATTGGATGGTAAACCCGAGATGGTCTTGAATTGGACAGATTTATCCTATTTCCCAATCAACGAAGATGGTTCATTCGGGGAAGAAGTAGTTGGAAATTTTGGTTATTATAACCCGCTCGATTTTATGCTGATCGATTACAGTGGGGATGGATTGAAAAATGATTTGGTGACAGTACATTCCGGATATATTGTGATTCAGACAGAAAAGAAGGAGGCTGAGATATCTTTTATCAATCTTAACCGGACATATAATGGGAGTCCAGTAGGTGATTTAGTTGTTACTACACCTGAGGTAAATTACGAAATCACTTTTGATGGCCAAACAATCAAACCGTCTGCCGCAGGAACATACACCCTTGAAGTTATGGTAGTAGATGATGAATATGTAGGTTCTGCTTCTGATGAATTAGTAATATCAAAAGCAACATTGACAATTGGCGTGCAGGACAAAGCCAGGGAATATGGAGATGAAAATGGAGAATTTACATTGTTGTTCGAAGGTTTTGTTGGTACTGATGATCAAAGTGACATTGATGAATTACCAGCGATCAATACAGAGGGGACGCCAACTTCATTACCTGGTGAATTTGCGATTACCCTGGAAGGAGGGAGTGACAATAATTATGAATTCATTCTTAATAATGGCCTATTAACCATTGAGAAAGCAACGCTTGAAGTGACTGCAGATGATGTTACCATCTATGAAGATGAAGGTTTGCCTGAAACGTTTACTTATGTAATCACAGGTTTCAAATTGGAAGATGATGAATCAGTATTAAACGTACTGCCGGTAGCATCAGTGGATGTAGAAAATGTGGTTATTGGAAGTTATCCGATTACAGTATCAGGCGGAGAAGATGATGTGTATAATTTTAACTATACAAATGGAACGCTGACCATTTCAGAAGTGTTGGGTACTGATAAGGATATTGAGAATAATTTGAGTGTTTATCCAAATCCAACCTCTGATTTAATACATATTCAATCGCATATTGGAAGCCTTAAAGCTGTCGAGGTGTTGGACATTAACGGTAAACTGATCGTAAGGCATGATAATGAATACACCAAGGACTCAGTGTTTTCGCTCGATACAAAAACCTGGAATCCAGGTATCTATTTCGTCAAAATCGTCAGAGACAACAAAGTGTCCAACACGTATAGAGTATCAGTAACTCATTAGATTCAGAACAACTTGTTCGGTCATTTAAATGGTGATGATCCATCACTTATGTCAGAAAGAACCATAGGTTGTCCAGACTATCTGATTGCTATTTCTCTTTCTTCTCCAAAGCATATATTATATCCCCCTGGTCATTGAATTGTATTTCTTGTTTTTGTCTGGCTACAAACCAAACAGCCATAAAGTCACCTCCTGAGGCGGCCGCATTGACAAGGGTAGGAATAAAAACCCATGGGGAATACGTAAGCGGAACATAATCCAGGAGAATAACACCCACTACAGAGATGATCGTAAATGGTGCCAGCGCATTGATGATCAACGAACGGCCACTGAGCACATGTTCTGGGGCGGAAGCAAAAATAGTCCAGCCACGCCAGCCAATTTGGGGTAGCTGCCCGTGGGTCAGGAAAAAGACGGAGGCATGGATGAGCTCATGCAGGTAGAGCACTAAAGATATATTGGCTACCAGCAACAGAATGCTACCCCAGGCAGGAATACCTGCTATCTCAATGCTGATCAGCTGCTTAAAATTGACATGTACATGTACGACCGATACATAGGCATACAGTAAATAACCAAAAATTAGTACGCCAGCACCTCTGATCAAATAGGAAATGATCAGTTGTCCTTTGTTGTTTCGAAAGTCCAAGGCATCTACGGTTTTGTAATGATGTAAAGTATTCATGTGTGACTGGTTTTGTTTGAGGGCAAAACTTACCATCACAACTATTGGAATCGTCCGAAAATGAAAATCAGGACTTATTTAACTACAGTCAAGTAAGGTTTTTTGACAAAGATCATAGCTCTGGGTCTTTGTTGAAATCTGTGTAGATTAGCTATGCTTTGGATTATCAACCACAAATATTTGCATAGAAGCTAATCTGAACCCAGTCGACATTAAAAAATTTTCTTTCTATTACTGAAGTACATTTGTATGATGCGATTTTTGGCTTCGCTCCTCATGTAAGCAAGGCCAGATTCAAGTATTTGATTATATTGTGGTATTACAAGTAAGCTAGCACATACAATCCGTATTACTTATTTGGTAAAGTAAATTCACCTTTAACGCAACACAACATGAGTCCCAAATCAGACAGAAGAAATTTTTTAAAAAAGAGTATTACAGCTGGTGTAGTCGGTATTGGTGTACCATATCTTATTCCGGCTAAGGCATTGGCCAACCCTGGCAAAAGGGTAGGTGCTAACGATAAAGTGATCCTGGGTGCGATCGGCACAGGAAGTAGATTTGGTGGTTTAAGCCCGGGCGACGTTGGCGGATTGGGAAGCTCTTTTGCCAAACTTGAAGGGGTGGAGTTTGCGGCCACTGCTGATGCAGACATGGGGCGGTCCCAAAGTTCGGCAAAGAATCTTGGCAGCAACGTAACGGCCTACCAGGACTACCGGTATATTCTTGACCGGTCAGATATTGATGCCGTGATTGTGGCCAGTCCGGATCACTGGCATGCCCAACATAGCATCGACGCGGCCAAAGCGGGTAAAGATATTTACTGTGAAAAGGCTCTCACGGTGACCGTAGAAGAAGGCAGGGCCATGGTAAATGCGGTAAGAAAATATCGACGTGTATTACAGACAGGCTCTCAACAAAGAACCTGGGGTAACTTTCAAAGGGCTATTATGCTGATACGCAATGGCTACATTGGAAAAGTCAACAGGATTATTGGAGTGAACTATCCCGGGGCCTGGGAAAATGCGCTCCCTGCACAACCGGTTCCGGAGGGAGTGGACTGGGACATGTGGATGGGACCTGTACAGCCACATCCTTATAACAAAAATATTCAAGTAAGCCGTTCTAACCCGGGTTGGTTGTCTATCAGGGACTTTTGCGGCGGTGAAATCAGTGGTTGGGGAACACATGGTCTGGACCAGATCCAATGGGCGCTAGGCCTGGATGAGAGTGGCCCGGAAGAAGTATGGGTGGAAGGAAAGCCCTATGAGCCATGGATTGCGAAAGCAGACTCTCCCTACGGACGGTTCTTTGGTTCAAAAGACCCGATCATTCACTACACCTATCCGGGGAATATTCATGTCGAGCTTTCGGATGATGGCGAACCTACTGGAGGAGCCACTTTTATTGGGGATAAAGGCCAGATAAAGGTCGGTAGGGGTATACTCGATGTGAGCGATAAATCCTGGCTCAAAGTTCCTTTGGAAGACATGAAAGTCCAGGTACCCCGACCTGACAACCATTCTAAAAACTTCATTGATTGTGTCAAAGACCGCACAAGACCGATAGCAGATGTGGAAATAGGTCACCGTTCTGCTACCGTAGGTCATCTGGGCAATATTGCGAGGTGGGTAAGTGAGAAAACCGGGGAAGTAGGCGTAAAAATGAAATGGGACGTAAAAGCTGAGAGGTTCACAAACAGCGAATGGGGCAACCACTTCCTAAGCCGGCCACGTAGAGCAGGGTATAGCTTGAAAAGTTGAGATACAAAAAGATCGGCCAGGGGTACTTATAGATTTACATTATGAGATGCTTAAGATGGCTTAGGTAGTGGCGGGATTAATAGTCAGATGGGATGGTTGATTCCTCCGAATTCACCAATCTCTCTAACCCTATTCCATATCCCTCTTTTATGCTTATACCCCGTTATGGCACGCAGTTTGCAAGTTTGGAGGGCAAAACAATTTTCATTTAATAGCAGAAACATGAAAAATTTACAAAAACGTTTTGGAGCTGCGCCATTGCTAATAGTGCTCTTCAGCTTTGCATTTAGCAGTGTCACCGCTCAACTGAAAACACCTAGTTCGGTAGGGAAATATGAAAAAGGCACGCTCACCCTCAATAAAGGAAAGGAAATTGAAGGTTATATCTACATAGACATGATGAACCCACAGGAATTTCAAAAGAGAGTGAACGTGATCAATGAGAAAACCTATCAAGCTTACTTGAAGGGAAAGAAGATCAATAAAGATATCGAGGTATACAAGGTCAAGGACCTGGAAAGCTTTACGCTGGAAAATGGTAAAAAATTCAAGAAGGCCAAGTACGTGAATATTTTCGCAACCAGGAAACAGGACATGCTCCCTAAGAACCTTATGTTAGAAGTTGCTGCAGAAGGAAAGATCACCGTCTTTAAAAAGTATCATCACACCCAGGGTTTTGTATCTGGCCATTTACCAGACCGCACAGAAGTTAATGATGTTGAATATGCGGAGTGGATGGAAAACAATTTTGAGATTCTCTACCAGAAAGAGGGAGAGGGGTCAAAAAACATGTCAGTCATCAATATCAAAGCGCTTGTTGGCGACAATGAGAGAGTCCTGGAAAACTATAACAACGATCATTATGGCTTTCAAACACTGTTTGTCAAAGGACCTGTTTTCGAGTCCAGCTTTCAGACAGATGCCTTAGAGGCTTTCACCAAAATGGTTGAAGACTATAATAACTCGTAATTTGTTAAAATCATCCACCTATATCCCTGGGCTTTGGGGATAAGCCGGGTGACAACAATATTTTTAAAAACTCGATCAAACATGTTTTGGTCGGGTTTTTATTTGTGAATCTCTGGGTGAAAAGCCGCAATGACAATAACGAGCTTGATGCAGGGGCCTGTGCTACACCGCTACAATTTGCGAGTGTGGTCTACCCCTGGCGGATCACGATGGTCTTTGAGCCACAGACTATGGGTTGATGAGACACCAGCTGGGGGATTAGGAGATTCGTTTAGGAGTGGTGCGGCGGCCCCCTTCAGGGGATCAAGGGGCGTGCGAGGGCTTTTGTGATATGTGATGGCTCAACCAAGCGAAACGGCTCCGCCACCTTTACGTCATCCCCTAGAGCCTTAAGGCGAGTAGGGGATCTTTCATGATCGTAACCTTCTAACGAGATAGATTCCCGACTCGTCCTGAGGGACTCTCGGGAATGACGGTGATGAGGTGAGTTAGGTCTTTGCTGCACGAATCAAACCTACATCGTCCTCTTCGAGAGACGATGAACGGAGGGAAGTGAATGAAACCCAGAACCACTTCTCCAGGTATTGCACGGGGATTGTGTCTTCACCAATCAGCCTCTGGTTGGAAGACCGCCATTACAATGACGCGCATGTTGCAGAGGCCTGTGCTACACCGCTACAATTAGCGAGTGTGGTCTACTCCTGGCGGATCACGATGGTCTGTGAGCCACAGACCATGGGTTGAAGTGGTGGGGGAAAGCCTGCCTTTAAACAACCTCAGCTCACCTTAATAGTTGCAGAAACACTCGCTTCTACTAACAAACATTTTCAAACCAATTTTCGCAATTTCCTCCAGTCTTTTATCTAACTTAATAATGGAAAAAAAGACCTAATCACCCCATGAACAAACCTTGAATATTGAACCCATTTACTAAACCCAAATTTTTAAACCCAATGAAAAACAACATGTTATTATTAGTGGGATTATTAATTTTCTTATTAGTCCCTTCATGCATGGAAAACGATCTTGACCCCAACGACTCTCTGGTACTGGAAGAGAGCATGCTCAGGAAAAGTGAAAATGCAGCTACGCACCAGGAGAATGTCAAAAATTTCAGAGCACATCTTTCCGGTGATGAAGAAGTTCCTCCCGCTGATACAAAGGCAACAGGAGAGGCTATTTTCCGACTTAACAAGGAAGATGGAACCCTTTACTACAAGTTGATTGTGGCTAACATTGAAAATGTGAGAATGGCTCATATTCATATGGCTGAGGCCGGATCAAATGGAGGTGTGGTAGCTTGGCTTTATCCTTCATCAGCTCCACCTGTATTGATTCCTGGTCGATTCCAGGGAATACTGGCTGAAGGTGTGATAACAGCGGATAACCTCACCGGTGCCCTGGCAGGTGCATCTCTTGATGATTTACTAGAGGCGATGCAACAAGGAAAAACCTATACCAATGTGCATACGAATCAGTTTCCGGGAGGAGAAATTCGGGGACAAATAAAGTGATTCTGAAAGAAAGAAATCTATCTTAATTTAAACCCCTGTCAGGTAACCTGGCCGGGGTTTTTTATTGGTTTCCAATGGTAACTGTCAAATCTCCCCCTAATCACACTTCGTTTCGAAATCAGAAACAGGGTAGTTGCCTGAGGTTCCATAGTTGTAGTGCCACCATTCGGTATCTATTGCGGTAAAACCTGCGGCTTCCATCGATTCTTTTAGCAATCTTCTATTGGCGATTACCGTGTCTGGCAGCTTATTGTAGGAATGATGTGCTTCTACGCCGAAGTGATCAAAGGAAGTCCCCATAGCTAACTCATCCCCATTCCTATCTACCATGGTAATATCGACTGCTCCTCCGCGGTTATGTACGGATCCGTATTTAGGATTGGCCACATATTTACTATCAGGCAGCACCTCCCACATTTTTTTTTGTATGGATAGGGGGCGATAACAGTCAAATAATTTGATTCTATACCCTCGTTGCATCAATAAGTTGTTGGCTTTGATTAATCCTTCTGCTACTTCTTTGCGGATTAAACATTGATCGCAGGAATACACCCTGGTTTTAAGAAAATTATCCGTCGTGGCATATTTCATGTCATAAACGAAATCACCTGAAAGCGTCGCTAAGAACAAAAAGGAAGTATCGGATAAAGCGGAAATGAGCGCATCCGGGAATTCTTCCACGACTTCTGTCGCGCTTACAGTACCCATGGCCAATTCATCGCTTGTTGTTGATCCTTTAGATGCCTTGTTGTGGCAAGAGAAAAACAAGTGAAGCCCAAGTATCGTGAGGAAAAATAATTTCATTTAAAAGAAGATTTCATTTTGGTTCGGATATAAAGCTCAATGAGTAGTAAATTCGGAACCCAACCTAACCAAGCTACCCATCGGTAAAGGTCCATGGGTTGGGGTTATAAAGATACTGGGCTAGATTGGTATATCCCGATTGTCAACAGACATCAGACAGAATTTAACGGACATAGAAGTGCATAACATTTATATGATGTACAATTACGAAGATTATTATGAAGAGTACTACAATTCATTTGGCAGGTAGAAAGCAAATACTCATTGGCGTGATGTTTAGCCTTGCGCTTGTACTCATTTCATCATTAGTACTTAAGTCACAGCCAATCGTAAATCTACCGGATGCATGTGAGCAAGTCATTTTGGTGTATACAGATGAGTGGGCTGGCACTACGGGTATACTTTTACTCTTGGAGAAAAAGGAGCATCAGTGGGATACCGTTAGCATGGCCATCAAGGTAAATTTTGGCAAAAACGGCATGAGGTGGGGAAGGGGGCTTCACCGGAATAACGAGACCCTGGAAAAACAAGAGGGTGATGGTTGTGCACCTGCAGGAGTATTTGAATTGGGTTTAGCATTTGGATATGATGGGCAACCATCCGGAGTGAGTTGGCCATATCAACAGGTTACAGACAGAGATTATTTTGTTGACGACTCCATTTCCAAAGATTATAATACGTGGCAAACGATTCCTGCGAATGAAGTCAATGACCCCAAATCAAAATGGAATTCTTTTGAGCATATGAAGCGAAAGGACCATTTATATTCCTTGGGAATCGTGGTGAAGCACAATGAAAGTCCTGTTGTTAAAGGGAAAGGCAGTGCCATTTTCCTGCATGTTGAACGAGCTCCTGGTTCACCCACTTTAGGATGTACTTCCATGAAAGAAGCTGATCTGCTTAAAATTATGCGATGGCTTGATGTCAATAAGCACCCATTGCTCATTCAAGCACCTAAAAAAGGAATTGGATAAGATTAAAATGTGAGTTAGCAGGTTTTGCTCGCATTCAGATAAAAAATAAAAACACACACATGAAATACCTTTTATTGGCCTTCAGCCTGACCCTATCACTAGCATCCGTCGCGCAATGTGATACTTTTAATCAAACCGAATCAGCTGATTATTGTTATACCGATTCCTTGTTTGTCGGGTACTGCGCTGCTTTCAGTGAAGATGGAACCACTTTTCAGTTGGTTACGGGAAAAAAGGCCAAAAGCATCCCGATCGCTGAGGAAACAGATACGCAGTATTTTCTGGACCTCGCAACCAATAAAAAGCTGAAGATCAAGCCGAAGGACCTGCTTTTCATCCAGGCAGCTACCGCACAATGGACCATCAAGAAGATGACCCTTGGCTTTACACTGGATGATCAGGGATTAGGGATCAAAATACTTCAGGATGGAACAGGTACGGTTCCGCAAAAGGGTGAGAACATCAAAGTGCATTACTCGGGTTTCCTGCTGGATGGAACCAAATTTGACAGTTCAGTAGATCGCGGTAGACCCATCGAATTCATATTAGGAACAGGCAGGGTGATCAAAGGATGGGATCAGGCATTTGCCCAATTGAAGCGAGGAACAAAAGCCCGAATCTTGATACCCTCTGAGCTGGGTTATGGTCCCAGAGGAGCAGGGGGAGGCACGATTCCCCCAAACGCTACATTGATTTTTGAAGTGGAGTTGGTGGAGTGAGGGGGAGTCGGATTATTAGGCTCCATGACAATGACGAATCTTGTTTCAATGGCTAGTGCTAATGATAATTCCTGAGCTTTTACCTTACAATTGTACTAAAACTCTACAATCACTGTTTCCTGGCCTTCTACCACATATTCAAGTTCTTCATAGCCGATGGAGCCATCGCCGGAGACGGCCTCTACCACGATCATCATGTCTCCCACATTGTCTCCATTGAAGAAAGAGGTTGACGTTTTGCCTGAAGTGTCCGTCAGCAGGTTGGGTTCCCAATGCAGGAGGGTCCTGAGGTCCGGTAGCTCTTTCATGACATTCGGCTTGTCGTATCTGGGGGCATAAAACTCACGAGGGGCGGAGAATACAGGAATGGTTGTGTGGAGCAGACCAACCGGTTTTTTGGTGCCATAGATACCTTTCTCGCCATGCGTGAAGATGGCGATCACACCACCACATATAATATTCGTTGGTGATGGAACTCCATATACTTTTAGAAATAGTGTGCCGAAATTTTTTGAACATTCTATGATTTCAAAGCTCTTGACCTCACTCGGTGGGATGTAGGGTATCATGGGATATTCGTGTGTCCTGACAGGAATGCCATCGATGACCACCAGCGTAAGATCAGCACCTATTATTTCTGCTCTCAATCTGCCGTTTTGACGGCGCTCAATGTTTATTTTATCCAGAAAATTGAACTGGAGGACGCTATATAAGCCGTAAGACCATTTCTGTTCCTTTTCCCGGATGGCTTCTCCCTCTATCACGATGTCCGGCTCCCCATACTCTTCTCTCACCTCTTGCTGAATTTCGGTCAGCCTGGTGCCCGTGAATTCGAGTTCTTCCAGTATGATGCTTTCGTCCTCAACTTCGTAGGACTGCTCAATCTTCTTTCGCTGCAGATCTTTCCTGATGAAATCATCTATAACACTATCCGGTTCTACGATGGTGTTTTTAAGGTCAAAATGTACACCGGGTGACGCTTTTTCGTCCAGGGCGATGTTGTAGTTCATGTTTTTGCCGGAAGCTTTGGCACTTTGAATAAGCACATTCACTCGCTGTCCATATTCGTCCTTTAAGTTGAAAGTGAAATTCCCCAAACTGTCAGCAACCTGCACATCTACTGTTGGATTGTTGCCAAAGGTGGTGAGTGTTAATTCGGCCTGCTTTTTCCTTTTCTCTGAGAACAGACTACTCACCTGACCTGATACCGAGAGATTGGTCTCTGGTGAATGGGTGTAAATAGCCTCCTGCTTGTTGTAGTTGTATTTTCTCCATCCCTGGGTAAGCATCAAAGCATCCAGGTGTTCGTGCATGCTGCTGTCCTTGTTGAAGTAGAACCCGGGGTTTTCTATCTCACCTTTCAACTCAGCGTCTAGTAAGAGATAAGACAGGATATTTTGACGCAGCTGCTGAATCTTTCCAAGCTGCTTCTTGCTGATAACCAGTACAGATAGGTGCGCAGGCAAAGGTTTGTTGTCCAGATCTACCGTTTCAATGGTTAATTCCGTCAGGTTTCGCTTTTCGTAGGATTTCTTGTCGAGGGAAAGGTTGATTTTCACTCTGGATACAGGATTTTCATTGAAGTAGAGACGTTCTGCTAACGGCTGACCTGAGCTGTCCCACATGGTGAATGAGATGATCCCATCAGGAAGCTGTTTGCCCCGGAAGCTCTAAACTGAAGGTGCCATTTGGCAATAGCTCCAATTTAAGGTCATAAAGCCTTTTTCCTCCCTGGGAAAGTGTCAGGTAGATACTGTCTTGTTTCAGGTAATTGGACTTTACTCTTATCTGCAGGTTGTCACCCTCCTTTTTTATGGAAAGTACATTCCCAACTGAAGCAACTTTGGGTAACGGGTACAGTACAGTATTTTGCGTAGGAGCTTCAGCCTTGATGCGTGCATAGTATTGTTTGGTACTATCTGCATTGAGCATTAGGAAACTTCCCATTCCCAGTTCATTACTTTGGAAGGGGACAATCAGGTTGTCCTGTTCATCTATGATTTCGCCTTCGACCATTTTACCTTTCCCTTTTGCGTCCAAAACCTTGAATCCCACTTTGCTGGTTATACCATGGACCAGCTGGCCACTTTCAGGTAAAAACTGCAGGTCAATCAGGTCCTGATCCAGGATGATGGTAGATGCATACACCTCATGGTTTTCAGTCTGCATCTGTAGCCTTGCCAATCGACTCTTATCAGAGAAGGTATAGTCAAGGCGATACTCATCATCTTTATTCTTTTTCAAAAACAGCGTATCCACTTTGTTGTCCAGGTTGATGGAGACCTTAAGTTTATCCTGGTGCAGGCTATCAATTCCCAGCGGATTAAAAGTGGCAGTCAAGCGATAGACTTCAGCACCCTCTTTGATGAACTTCACGCTGTTGATGGGTGGTCCCTGGACCCCCAGACCGGTGTCAAACACCTGGATGTACTCTTTGAAGAAGAAGTCGGGACCAAAGTTCTTGTTCCAGTTGGTATATGCCCGGATGAGATAGGTGCCTGGCGCATAAGCTTCGAACAGCTCGAAGAACCCCTGACCAATCCCATTCTCGAGCTTAATCAGCTTCGTTTCCAGGATGGTTTCATTGGAATCCACCAGTTCCACATACAAGATGCCACTTAGGGTAGAGGGGAAGTGATTCCCAGCGCTTAGCACGATAGACTTAAACCAGATGATATTGCCTTTGGTGTAGACCTTTCCATCTAGTTGCAGATAAACTTTTTCAGCGTAGGATAGGGGAACTGTTTGGGAAGTTTGATTGGGCGATGTGGTATCCTTCTCCTGCTGCGCGAGCAGAGGGTGGGATCTTGCAGAGAAGAAGAGCAACCAGGCTATAACTAACAACTG
>JAHCMM010000069.1 GCA_019192515.1 Cyclobacteriaceae bacterium SS2 | reverse complement strand
CCATGATAAGCGTCCTGAATAACTGGAAAGCAAAGCAGGCAGAGGAAAAGCCAAAAATGATCCTGCAATGTGTGAGTGGTGGTGGACAGCGAGCTGCCTTATGGGCGGTAAATTCCCTGCAAAAAGCGGATAGTGTGTTAGGCGGCACCCTGAATGACAAAACGATTTTGATTACCGGTGCATCAGGTGGCCTCATCGGTAGCGCCTATTACCGGGAGCTAGTTCACCGTAAAAATAAAGGAGAGGATACCCAGCCTGATTCTCCAAGACATCTCGTAAACATTGGGAAAGACAATCTGAATGCTATCATATTTAGCCTGGTAGTAAACGATGCATTCTCAAGATTCAGGAGATATGAATACCTGGGGCATAAATATAAACGTGACAGGGGTTATGTCTTTGAGCAAAACCTGAATCAAAATCTTGAAGGGATCCTGGACAAGAAGCTTTCTGACTATGCAGAACCGGAAAGAAACGCTGAAGTGCCCATCATGATCATGTCTCCGGTTATCGCCAATGACGGGAGAAAACTGATCATTTCGAGTCAGCCTCTTTCATTTCTCAACCTGAGTGAGCCTGACGCCGGAGATGGAGTTTTCAAGATCAGAGGCGTGGATTTTAGCCGCTTATTTAAAGACCAGGGCAGTGAAAATCTCAACTTTATTACGGCCTTGAGGATGTCGGCTTCTTTTCCATACATCACGCCTACGATTTCGCTTCCCAGCGATCCTCCTATTGAGATCATGGATGCAGGTATCTCGGACAACTATGGTGTTTCCGATGCCCTGCAATTTGTATATGTTTTTCGGGATTGGATAGAGGAGCATACTTCCGGGATCGTCCTGTTGATCATCCGGGACACCCGAAAGGTATCGCCTATAGAGCAGCGTTCTTCCCAGTCGCTCACCGATCGGTTGACTTATCCTATCGCCAGTGTTTACAACAACCTGGGCAATATTCAGGACATTGTCAATGACAGTAAAATAGAATTGGTCCGGTCAGCGATCAGGCAATCTGTAGAATTGGTGGAGCTGGAATACAATACCTACTCCATTTTTGGTGATGATGAGTTTATGCTGTCATCCAGGGAGCGTCAGATGAAAGAGCTGGAGCGGGCTTCTTTGAGCTGGCATCTCACCACACGGGAAAAGCAAAACATCATCGCAAATATCCAGCGCGAGAATAACCAGGCGGCATTAAGAAAACTTGAAAAGGTGATGGCTGCAAAGCCTACCGAATGATCACTGCATCTCCAGGGATAGCGTGCGTGTCTTTTTAGGAGCTTCTGGCTCATCCTTTTTGATGAATTCCACTATTGGGTTGGCAATGATGATCTTCATCGCTTCCTCGGTAGTAAATCCCATTTCGATGAGAGAAGCATAATATTTTCTGTTGATACGAGCCACCCTGGCCAGAATGTCTGATTTCTCCAGGCTATTGAGTTTTTTCTCTACTTCAGCCAGGTTATCCGGGTCATCCAGAGAGCCAAACTCGGCTTCGATGCCAGTAAGCAGCTTTCCAAGTTGTGACCTGGTAGTGTCCTCCAGGGGCTTGGTGTATCTTTCAGGAGAGGTACCATCGAGGGTAATCACCGTTCTTGCTGTTTGGGCATTTGCCAGGAAGCCAGCGGCGAAAAAGAATAGCACGAAAACGGATGCAAATTTCATATGATGTTTCCCTTCATTCAAAAATAGCGATTATTTCGACCATTTTATAGTCTATTCCAATAAGGATTTTAGTTTGAAAGAAACGGACTTTTCTTTTCCGTTATCGGATAATACCAGTTTCACGGTTTCGCCTTCCTGTCTCAGCATTTCTTTGATGTCCGGAAGGTGCAGTTCCGATACAGGCTTATTATTTACGGAAAGTAATTCATCGTTGAGTTTAATACCTGCTTCAGCTGCAGGACTATCTTCAAAAACCTGGTGCACCAAAAGCCTTTGCTTGTCCGGTGAAAGCTGAAGATCAATGCCACTGCAGTTTACGGCAAGTTCTTTTCCGAAGTTAGAGTTCTTCTCAAAGTACAACATTTTTCCGGGAATGTCGAAAGTGATGTTGTACATGCTAAGCACCTGATTACCCAGGATTCCGGCTACACTTTCACTGGCCTGGATACCACTTTTGGCGGTGCTGATACCTATTGGTAGGTCTTCAATCAATTGCTTACCAAACGATACAGACAATACATGGCCCTCATAATGTAAATTTTCATCCTGACCGATGCCCTTTACCGGGTAGGAGTAATGCTTACCTGTTTTATGGATGACATCATATTTTTTAGCATACGGTGAATTAAAGTCCAGGGTGGTGCCAGCTCCGGTGATCACATAAAAATTTGCTGCATGGAGCTCACTGTTATTCAGCATCACAGAACCTTTGACCACGGGAATAGCGGTATTTAATTCAAATGGGATCGCATCCCCATTTTTAGGTCCTTTACCATGATCGTAGATGTCCATCGTCTGCTTTTCATAGTTCAGATGAATGGTATGGTGATGCAATAGGTCGTAACCAAGTATCCCGTCAATATCTCTTCCCAGGCTGATTTCGAGGTGATCCAGGTCTGTGGAATAGACTTTAATGTTTTTCTCCATAGGGAAATGGTTGATCGCCAGCTTATTGTGTTTGATAAGCTCCAGCACAGTAGCAGGCTCATTCATCTGGATCTTTTTGCCGGACAGGCCAAGCTCCCTGGAAATATCCTCGTCAATCACGGTAAATCCTGATCCTGAATCAAAGATGAAGTCCAATGGCCTGGAATCATCTACGCTGGCTTTGATGATGATGTGATCACCATACAGTTCAAATGGAATGGTCGTGATGGGCGTTTGCGCCTGACTAAGAAGTACAAAAGCAGTAAAAAGGAGTGATAATGGGGATTTCATGAGTTTAAATTGAAGGTTAGTGCATTCAAATTATGCATTCCTGAGCAAAAAAAGAAGTAATGCATACTGATTCTCAATAGATTATATGCTCAACAATTATGCCATTATCGGTGTGATTACCGCATTACTTAAAAGACTATTCATACCCTATTATATAAATTTGTGTTGATCGTTAACAATACTCTATGTCTGAGACAACCCCCTCATATCAACCCAAAAATCACGTTCGTATCGTTACTGCGGCTTCATTATTCGATGGGCATGATGCGGCCATCAATATCATGAGAAGGATCATGCAGGCTTCGGGTTGTGAGGTCATTCACCTGGGGCACAACAGGTCCGTACAGGAGATTGTAGACTGTGCCATACAGGAAGACGCCAATGCCATTGCCATTACATCCTATCAGGGGGGGCATATTGAGTTTTTTAAATACATGTACGACCTGCTTCAGGAGCAGGGTGCTGACCATATCAAGATTTATGGGGGCGGTGGAGGCACCATTCTGCCGGATGAGATAAAAGAGCTGCATGATTATGGTATTACCAGGATCTATTCTCCTGACGATGGTCGTAAGATGGGGCTACAGGGGATGATCAATGACCTGATCAAGGGAGTTGACTTTTCTGCCGGAGAAAAGCTCAATGGCTATGACCCCTCCATCACAGTGAAAGACAAAAAGGAGATCGCTCACCTGATCTCATCCATGGAGAACTTTCCAGACCAGAACAAGGATTTTTCTGAAAAGGTAAAGGGACATGGCCAGGCACCTGTTTTAGGAATAACCGGTACCGGTGGGGCAGGCAAATCCTCTCTTGTCGATGAGCTGGTGAGGCGATACCTGGAGGATTTCGACGATAAGACCATCGCGGTGATTTCCGTAGATCCATCCAAAAGAAAGTCCGGTGGTGCCTTGTTGGGCGACCGCATCAGGATGAACAGTATCTTCAACGACCGGGTATATATGCGGTCGCTGGCTACCCGTCAATCCAACCTGGCCCTTTCCAGGTATGTTGGTGAAGCCGTAGAGATAGTGAAGTCTGCAGGGTATGATTTGATCATCCTGGAGACTTCCGGTATTGGCCAGTCCGATACGGAGATCACCGATCATTCCGATGTGTCACTATACGTGATGACGCCCGAGTATGGGGCAGCCAGTCAGCTGGAGAAAATTGATATGCTCGATTTTGCAGACATCATCGCACTCAACAAGTTTGATAAGCGAGGGGCGCAGGATGCCCTGAGGGACATCAAAAAGCAATACACGCGAAATCATCAGCTTTGGGATACACCCGATGACCAATTGCCAGTATATGGTACCATAGCTTCTCAGTTCAATGACCCGGGGATGAACCGGCTCTACCATGAATTGATGAAGTTGTTGACTAATAAGTCAGGCCTGGATTTTCTCTCTAAAGCTCACCTCCAGGATCTCAATGCCGAAAAGATCTATATCATTCCCCCCGGCAGGACCCGGTACCTATCTGAAATTACGGACACCATCAGGGGATACAACGAACAGGCTTCCCGGCAAAGTAAAATCGCACAACAGCTCTACAGCATACAAGAAACGGAAAAGCTTTTACAGCCCGGAACACAGGCGAAAGAAGAGCTCAACATGATCCGGGAGGATTTACAGCAAAAGCTTCATCCGGAGAACAAAGCGCTGATTGATGGTTGGAAAGAAACCAAAGAGAAATACTCCGGAAGCAGCTACACCTATGAGGTGAGGGGCAAAGAATTCACTGTGAAGACATCATTTGAGTCCTTGTCAGGCACACAGGTACAAAGAATATCTTTGCCCAGGTTTGAAGGGTGGGGTGATATCCTGCGATGGCAGCTGCAGGAAAATGTGCCGGGAGTATTTCCTTTCACGGCGGGGGTATTTCCCTTTAAGCGGGAATCCGAAGATCCTACCCGGATGTTTGCGGGGGAGGGTGGTCCGGAAAGAACCAACAAAAGATTTCACTACCTGTCGGAGGGTTTACCGGCAGCCAGGCTGTCAACTGCCTTTGATTCGGTTACCCTGTATGGAGAAGACCCGGACCCAAGACCTGACATCTATGGTAAGATCGGGAATTCGGGAGTGAGTGTGTGCTCACTGGATGATGCCAAGAAGTTATACTCCGGGTTCAACCTTTGTGATCCATCCACTTCCGTTTCCATGACCATCAATGGT
>JAHCMM010000068.1 GCA_019192515.1 Cyclobacteriaceae bacterium SS2 | reverse complement strand
TATTTCTTTAATGGAGACTATTCAGGGTGTTGATGTTATCATATTCATCCAACTGGCTGTACTTGCACTGGTTAACCTGTTAGTTTTTTCTGTTTACGACCGGGACAGCGATCTCAAAAATGGATTTGGTTCAATTGCATTGCGATTGGGACCTGATTCCATCTACCTGATTGGGACATTACTCTTCCTGTTGTTTAGTTCGTCCATAATTCTTGGGATAACCCTTCAGGAAAAATACCAAATGATCCAGATTGCCTATCTTATTATGGCTGGCATACTTGGCGGAGTTCTGAGGTTTAATACATTTTTCAGCCAGCATGAGCGTTTCCGTACGGTGGGAGATGCTGTCTTTTTTGTTCCGGCAATTTTTTTGTTCATTTAATGGATGAACGACTTTGATGGGATTGCCTGGTGCTATGATCCACTCAAACGCCTGATCTTTGGTGATACCCTGGATCGGGCATCCTCTCATTTTCTTCCCAAAATCAACCCGGGAGCCAGAATTTTAATCCTGGGAGGAGGTACAGGTAAAATTTTACAAGACGTTCCTGACGGTGTACATATTACCTTCCTTGACAAATCCGAAAAGATGCTACAATTGGCGCAAAAACGCCCACAGAAAAATGTTGAGTTTGTAAATGCAGATTTTCTGAATTTTCAACCCCCATTAAAGTTTGATTGGGTCATTTGTCCTTTCTTTCTGGATCTCTTTGATTCAGGCACCTTGAATAAAGTAATCCGAAAAATAGCTGATGTATTGGTGCCCGGAGGTGAGCTTCTGGTATCAGATTTTACCTATCGAAAATCATTGTTGATACGAGTGATGTACGTGACTTTTCGAATCGTGAGCAGGGTAGAAGCCAGGAAGATCCCACCTATCCTGAAATCTTTGGAAGGATCAGGGTTTCAACAGCTGGACTCCATTACTTTTTTGAATGGACTGGTCTTTTCATGCCATCACAGGCAGGTGTCAAACTAGGGAAATATGCTGATCTTTATATTTAATTAATTTCATCGGGAAACCTTTTGCTGAAATGGTTGTCCTTAAGGCAGTTAATTGTTTTGAAAGGAGATCAATTAAATATTCATCACCAGCTGATCAGAGAATGTCAGGCAGGTAGCAGGTTGGCTTATGAGCAGCTATACAAGCTGTATTCAGGTGCCATGTATAATATCTGCCGACGTATGATCAGGGATGGGGATGAAGCGAAGGATCTCCTTCAGGAATCGTTTATTGATGCATTTAGAAAACTACCGGACCTTCGTGAGATCAACACTTTTAGTGCCTGGATCAAGCGGATTGTGGTAAATCATTGTATCAATTCGATTAAGAAAAAGAAATTGATAACCAGTGAGCTGGATGAAAATTTTGATCAGGTAGAGGAAGCAGAAGATGACTTTGAGTATCAGAAATATACTGCTGCTAAGATCATGGACGCCATTGGTGAGTTGCCGGATGGAAGCAGGACAGTACTTAATCTTTACTTGTTTGAAGGGTATGATCACAAGGAAATCGGGCAGATTTTAGGCATTACGGAGTCTGCATCGAAGGCTCAGTATAGTAAGGCCAAGAGTAAAATAAGAAGCAGATTGGAATCTAACAGCAAAAGCAATGTCGGATAAGTTAAAGCATATGGTTGACCAATCGAGGGAGGATTTTGAAGTATTTCCCTTTGATGAGCAGGCCGGTTGGTTGGACTTTGAGAAAACATTTGAACCACGAAGAAAGAATAGTTGGAAGCTTTATATAGGGTATGCTGCAGCTGCCTGTGTAATGTTCGTAGCGGGATGGATGTCCTTTATGATTTACAATTCGTATCAAACACCTGTCAACCCAATGGTTCAGGAATGGATGGAGACAGAACGATTTTATCAACAGGAGATCAACGAGATACAGCTAATGGTGACATCCAGGGTGAATGATCCGATGATCCTGGAGGACCTGAATGAAATGGATAACGTAATCACATCGCTTAAAAAGGATCTCAAGGACAATATGGACAACGAGGAGGTAATCCTGGCGGTGATGGACCAATATAGACTAAAACTTAAGATCCTGGAGCGAATGCTGGAAAAGCTTCAGGATAACGACAACATAGAGGTGATTGAATCAAATATTTAACCAGGGCGAGAGATGAAAAAGTTAACCAGTATAATCATAATTTACCTGACTGCTGCATGTGCCTTCGTGGGACATGCCCAATACAATGGGGAAAAGAATTTTGAGCAGAGTTATAAAGTGACTCCCGGTGGTGAACTGGAGTTGACCAACAAATATGGTCACATCATAGTGCGGAGCTGGGAGCAGGATTCTATCTATATAAAGGTAAAAGCCTCTGCTGATGGAAAAACTCCTGATGTGATCAAAAAATCCCTGAATAAGGTAAATGTGAATTTCAGAAAAGTGGGTTCTGTGGTCCTGGCAGAAACGACCTTTGAGCAATCCACCGGGTTTTTTGGCAGTTTGCTCACAGATGTGGAGGACTATTCGAAAAACTTGTTTGGTGGCACCAAAGTATCTGTTGACTATGAGGTTTGGATGCCCAGAAAGATGGACTTGCACATTGACAATAAATATGGCAATGTGTTTTTGTCTGCGCTGACAGGATTTGTGACAGTAGACCTTTCTCATGGAGACCTAAAGGCCAACGGGCTTGAGAAAGAGTTTAAACTTTCCCATAGCTTTGGTAGAAGCAGAATCGACAAGCTTCACAAGGGCAATTTTACCCTGAAGGGTGCCGAGGTCAAGATAGATAAAGCCAGGATCGTAAACTTCGAAAGTAGTTCTTCAGAAATCACGTTGGGTATTGTTGAATATGCCCAGTTTCACAGCAGGAATGACAAGATAAGTATCCAGCAGGCTGATGATGTCATTGCTGAGGGCGTATTTACAGATTTAAGTATCGACATGGTATTGTCAAGTGCGCAGCTTGATTTCAACTACGGAGATTTGTATATCACAAGGGTTCAGAAGGGATTCAAGTCAATTGATATCATTGGCAAGTCTACGGATATCAACCTGATCATGGACCAGGCATCCTATATCTCAGCCAATATCACTGCCAATAAGGACAGAATGATCGTGCCCAGTAGTATGCTGGTACTCAAAAAAGACAATACTGCAACAACGAGTGAAATCACCCTTTCAGGATTTGTTGGACCCACTCAAAATACCAGTGGTGAACTCAACGTTTTAGCAGATGGGGGGGAGTTGATCATTTCGATCATGGAGTTGCCACTATATACCAAAAAGAATTAACCGAAAGTAAAACCCGCCTGAATTGATGACTAAGTATTTTATAACAGGATTTCTGTACCTGGTCCTGGCCTTTACGTGCAATGCACAGCAGTATACGCAATCAGCCGGTTTGCGATTAGGCAAAACCTCAGGGCTAACCTATAAGAAGTTTCTGGTTGAGGAAAAGTCAGTGGAATTGTCCCTCAGTGGTAGAAATGAGGGAATCCAGCTGATCACCATGTATGTGAACCATTTACCCATGGAGGTAGCATTCAGTGAATTTTTTTATGCCTATTATGGATTAGGTGGCCATCTTGGTTTCGAAAGATTTCATCAATTCAGAAAGGTATTGACATCGGTTGACCCCCCTGATTTTGAGTACGAAGACCAGACTTATTTTATCATGGGTGTGGATGTGATCCTCGGAGTTGAATACAGGTGGTTGTGTATCCCCATGACCGTGGGTTTCGACATCAAACCCTATTTCAACTATATCGGCATGCGTCATGCAGAAGCACATTTTTGGGATGCAGCTGTTACCTTAAAATATGTTTTCTGATGAGAAACATCATAATTCTATCCATTTTCATCTCCTCTTATACGGTTCAGGCACAGCAATATGTCGACTCACATAATCCTGACGAGATCAAATCGCTGATTAGCAAAAACAGTGAAACCTATGGTTTTGGAGGTGCTGATCTGAAGATTGGGGATATAGCAGGGAACAGAAGCCTGATCATTGGAGGAAGTGGTGGAGTAATTGTCAACCGAACCTATTTTTTGGGATTGGCCGGGTATGGTTTGATCACGGATAATGAGATCGATGGATTGATACCTACAGCCACTACACCCATGGAAAAGAAATTGAATATATATGGAGGATATGGGGGAATGGTATTTGGCTTTACCCTTTGGACAAGAGAACCGGTTCATCTTCATTTTCCTTTTTTAGCGGGAGCCGGTGCTTTTGAAGTAGTAGATAATAATTTTTTCAACAACAATTTTGATACGGATTTCTCCATTGAAAGATCTGCATTCTTCATTGGTGAACCCGGAGCGCAGATTGAGTTCAACATCACGGAACATTTCAGGCTTGGGGCAGGCGTTTCATACCGCTTCGTCAAAGGTCTGGAAATGGTCAACCTGGATGATGATGACCTGACGGGGCTTAGTACCAATATTTCAGTGCGTTTTGGCCAGTTTTGAGCTTCAATAGACTCGCTTGCACAGGATCAGTTTAGGCTTTCCTTCTTTGGTTCGGAATCCCAGTACATAGTCATCACCACCATCTTTTAGATTGAGCTTTTTGCCCAGTGATTCACTACTCAATGGATAGTTTTTAGCCATGATATTTGCTTTTTTATTGGGTATAAGTCTCGAAATTGCCTTTGGCTTTAATTCACTTTCTATCACCTTGAAGCACCTTCCCGGGAAATTTTCCACGAGGTGATCCGAAGTATATAAATGTGTATTGGGAGCAATCTTTTCCAGTTGGAATTGTGATGCCACGGCATTGAATGCTCCGGCTTTCAGAATCGATGCATTTGCATCATATACATACATTTTGGGACCACTGTAATGGACCTGTGCTTCCTTTTCATTTTCATATGAAAACTGGAACAGATCCTTTTGATTGTTATTCAGGTTAATGCAAATAACCGAAGGTGTATCTGTTGTGTTGGCAAAGTCCAGGTGAAAAAGCACTTCTTTACATTCATTTTTTACACTGACCACATGTACAGCATTCACATGGGAAAGCTGGCGGATGCCTTCGGTGATGTCGATCATGGGTGAAAGCTTGATCAGCACTTCGGTGCCCTTATCTCTGAGTAGCGGAAGAATCACAGTCAGGTCAGGGACACAGTCTGCCAGACGAAAGACCTTTTTGCTGTCGACGCGTCTGCTAGGGTCAATGAAAAAGGCCGATTGACCCTCAAAAGTTTTCAGGAATTGTTCCGCTGTAGCCTGATGAATTGTGATCGGCTTATCGCTGAATACTTTTTGGTTGTGTTCGAAGAGTTTACACAACCAATCATTGGGTTCCACATATTCCACCTGTTTGAATCCTGGAGAAAGGGCCAGTGTGTCTACACCTGTTCCTCCCGTAAGGTCTACAAGGTGTTTCCCATGAAATATCTCTGATTTGTAATGAGCGGTTTCTGTAGAAGATGCCTGCTCAGCAGAAAGGGGTGGAGGCAGAATAGCCTCTGACTCCACCCATTCCGGTAGTTTGTTTTTGAGTTTTCGCCTGCTGATGATCTGGTCAGCAAGCAGCGTGATGTGGTCTTTGAACTGTTTCGGTGGATTGAGCACCAGCTTTTGTACATCCCCATGTTCCTTGGCCTGGACAAATGACCGAACCTCAGGAAGCCTTAAGAAAGCCAGCTCGTCCAAAACGGATCAGTATACCAGACTGTGCTCCATCACGTATTCAGCAATCTGCACGGCATTGGTTGCTGCACCTTTTCTGAGGTTGTCTGCGACGATCCACATGTTCAATGAATTAGGCTGGGTCTCATCTCTTCTGATCCGTCCAACAAACACCTCATCTTTGCCATGCGCATTGATGGGCATCGGGTAGATGTTGTTTTTCACATCGTCTTCCACGACTACACCTTCTGTGTTTTTCAGGATCTCTACGACATCCTTAAGATCAAAGTCATGCTTGAACTCGATGTTTACAGATTCACTGTGACCACCCATGGTAGGGATTCGCACGCAGGTAGCTGTTACCTTCACGCTTTCATCTCCGAGGATCTTCACGGTCTCGTTTACCATCTTCATCTCCTCTTTGGTGTATCCATTGTCCTGGAACACATCGATGTGCGGCAACACATTCATGTCGATTTTGTACGGATAAACCATGTTGGGTTTTTTGCCAGCACGCTCATCCATCATCTGGTCTACTGCATCTTTTCCGGTACCTGTCACAGACTGGTAAGTGGAAACAACCACTCGGGTGATGCCATATTTTTTGTGTAAAGGAGCCAGTGCCAGTACCATCTGGATGGTAGAGCAGTTAGGGTTGGCGATGATCCTGTCGTCGATTCGCAATACATCACCATTGATCTCAGGCACAACCAGTTTTTTGGTTGGGTCCATCCTCCAGGCAGAGGAATTGTCTACTACGATGGTACCCGCTTCGGCAAACTTAGGTGCCCACTCCAGTGAAGTGCCACCACCTGCAGAAAACAGGGCGATGTCGGGCTTTTTGTTTACCGCATCAGGGATAGAAATTACCTTGTAGGATTTACCCTTAAAAGTGATTTCCTTGCCTACAGACCGCTCTGAGGCCACCATATACAATTCATCAAATGGAACATTTCGCTCCTCAATCACTTTTAGGATTTCCTGGCCAACCAGACCGGTAGCTCCTACAACAGCTAACTTCATTGTGTGTAATATTTAAAATTTACTATATTAATACAGAAATTCGGGGCACAAAGCTACGAACTTTAGGTTTTCAGAACAATAATCGATGATTATTCGGTTCCTCCAGCTATTGATCGGCCTGACACTTGCCATTTCTGTTCAGGCACAAATACGAGATGATTTTTCGGATGGAGAACTATTGAATGATCCGACCTGGATTGGCGATCAGGATCATTTTGGAGTAAATGGTGGAGCATTACAACTGATGGCACCATCGGCCGGGGTTTCTCAAATAGTAACGGGAAGTGGCCTATTCGATAAGGTGGTCTGGGAGTTTTATGTCAAAATGGATTTTAATCCTTCCGCATCAAATCTTGCCAAGATATACCTAATGTCTGACCAGGAAGATTTAACCGGAAGTTTGAATGGATACTATGTACTGCTTGGTGAATCTGAGGATGAAATCAGTCTTTACAAGCTAAAGGGGGAGTCTAGCACTTATCTAATCAATGGAACTGATGATGTGGTAGATGTCACCTCGCCAGAATTAAGGATAAAAGTGATTCGGGATCAATCTGGCAGATGGTCTTTGTATTATGATTTATCTGGTGGTCGGGATTATGAGTTTGCAGGATCAGCCATTGATAATGACCCAGATATCCTGGTAACAAACTATTTTGGATTCCTTTGTGAATACACTGCTACCAGAGCCGATAAGTTTTACTTTGATGATATCGTAGTAGATCAGGTTAAAATTGATTCCATCCTGGTTCAAAATGATACGACAATACTTGTCTATCTGAATCAATACCTTTTGGAATCAGATATTTCAAATCTGGCAGAGTTTTCAGTTTCCGATCATCCTATTGATTACATAGACTTTTTTGATAATGATAGTTCTATTCTGGAAGTTAACCTGGATCCGCTTATGCCTTTACAAACAGGAGGATATCAGTTTCAGATGTCCGGTGACGTGACACTGAATGAAGCGGAACAAGCTTCATTTAGCTATTACAAATTAGAATTGGATACAGCTTTGACTTTATCAGATTCTGAAATCTTGTTGGACTTCAATCAGGCCCTGGACCCAGAAAGTGCAGAATATACCAGCAGTTATTTCATCGATCAGGGAATAGGAAGTCCATTGTTTGCCACCATAGATCCAGAGGATAATACCCAGGTGCATTTGAAACTAAATGATGTCCTCACAGGTGGGATAGAATATGAAATTAGTTTTTCCGAAATCCTCAATAAATCACTAAATAGTCATGTAACTGGTACAGCGACTTTTTCCTTTGTTGTTCCTTTACTTATTNATAGTATTAAGGCATTGTCAAACGACTCACTGCAGGTCTATTTCAATAAGACACTGGATCCGGTTACTGCAACAAATACAAGCAATTATGAATTAAACCTGGGGATCGGATCACCGGTAACAGCTACCCTATCATCTGACAATAAGGCCGTAATTCTTGTGTTTGATGAATCCCTGGAAGAAAATTATTATGAGCTGGGAGTTGATGGTGTAATGGACGCAGAAGGCTTGACAATCGGACCAGGAACCATCTTTGGCTTTTCATATTATAGACTCCGGGCCTTTGAGATTTGGCAAACCGACTTTGAAACAGTCAGAATTCATTTCAGCCAGGCGGTTACTCAAAGTGCTGAGGTGATAGATCATTATCATATAATAGGGTTTGGCAATCCGACAGAGGCCTCAATTTCATTGGAGAATGATTCAATTGTTCAGTTAACATTTCCAAACCTGCACAATGCAGCATATCAAATCGTAATTGATGGGATAGAAAATCAGGGGATGAATGCGCTTATTGACCAGGATACGCTCTCATTCAAATTTGAGAAACCTACAGAATGGCGAACAATTCAAATTAATGAGATCATGGCAGACTTTTCACCTTCGGTGGGGCTGCCTGATGCTGAATACATCGAATTATATAATTCAGGAGATTTTGCCATTGATCTGGAAAATTTTCTTCTTAATGGAGAGCTGATCCCAGGATTTCAACTGGAGCCAGGAGAGTACCTGGTGATCACTGATGACTCCAATGTTGGGCTATTTGAGGTTGATGTTGTTTATCAATCTTCATTTGATCCACTTACGAATAGTGGAGATTTTGTTTTACTTCAGGACCAATTTGGAAATGCGGTGGATAGTTTGTTCTATACCACAGCATGGTATCGGGATGTTGAGAAAGATGACGGCGGATATTCTCTGGAGCAAATCAATCCAAACTTATCCTGTAGTGATGACTCTAACTGGAGTGCTTCAATAAATGTGGCAGGAGGGACGCCTGGTGCTTCGAATTCAATCTTAAATAATGATGATGACATGACCGGACCTCAGATTGCAGACATAGATGTTATTACGGGTGATACCCTCGCTATTGCTTTTAATGAACCATTATTAGCAGGTTCATTTCTTTTAGAAAATCTGACTGGCTCCGCGTTTGAAGTTGTTGGGATCGAACAATATTCTTACCGGGATTTTAGGCTGTTATTGAATCAATCCCTCAAATCTGAGGAACAGTTCGACCTGGTCGTTTCAAATATTGAAGATTGTCAGGGTAATATCTCATCTGAGGACACCATCCTCTTTTATTTTGATGAAACTCCTCCGGTATCGGAAGATCTTGTTATCATATCTGATCACGAAATCGCTTTGATATTTCATGAACCACTGAAAGAATCAGTTGCTGAATCTGAGGTGAACTATTTTTTGATTGATGGGGGACCACCTGCTCGTGCCACCCTGCAGGACTCAGCGTTGTTCCGGGTTCAACTTTCCTGGGATTCAGTGTTTGAGATTTATGAAACGTATGAATTGTCTGTTGCTAACCTCACGGATACATTGGGGAATAAAACAGATTCAGTTTATCTGACATTTATATTTGATGACCAGGTGGACACAGCATATGTAGTTGCTCCAAACCTGGTTTATCTTTTACTCGGCGAGATACCCAAAAAGCCGGTAGAAAGTAGTAGTTTCCTGGTAAGCAAAGGAATCGGAAGCCCGAATATTGTTGAAACTGATTCTGACAATGCCAAATTGCTCCGATTGGGGTTTGAGAAAAACCTTACTCCCAATACGGACTATACACTTTACATCAATGACCTCGTATCCAGTGAGACCAATGAACGACTTATTACTCCTGCATATAAAATAATTTATGATACCAGGGCACCAAGAATTGAGGAGCTCATTGTTGAAGCTGATTCCCAGCTCATCATTCGATGGGATGAAAATATTCAGCTCTCCTCGGCTTTTTCTGCCATTCAATACGAAATAACCGGTTATGGAAATCCGGTGGATATTTCAGCTGTTGATAAGAAGACAATTCGACTGTTTTTTGACTTTGCTTTTCCAAAAGAGAAAGAGCTTAATCTGAAAGTAAGTGGAGTCAGCGATCTGGCAGGTAATCATGGAGGTATCATCAACACAAAGTTTTTCTACGATCCCTTACCACCTGTTCTTCATGATATTTCTACAAATGCAGTAAATACACTGGCTTTGACTTTCTCAGAAAAGCTGGATACGGCAACTGCTTTCAATGCTGAAAATTATTTTGTTGGGAGCGTGCATCCGGAATCGATTCAGGTTCATGGTCCTGATTCTATTGCAGTCTTTCTCACTTTTTTGGATCTTCCAATTGGAAACAAAGAAGTTATATCAATTGCCGGGTTGAGTGACCAACATGGTAATCTCATGGATTCTTCTGTGTTTGATTTCAATAGTTTGAATCCGATCGTTAGCAAGCTGTCTTTTCTATCAGACTCATCACTTCAATTACTTTTTAGCAAGGAAATGTCGGAAAGCATTGGAGTGAAAAGTAACTACAAAGTCAGCGATGTTATTCCTGATTTTATCCACCAGCTTTCTTCAATTTCTGTCGAAGTATTCATCAGTCAAAAAGCCTCTCAGGATGATACTTTGACCTTAGATCTTTCTAACCTCAAAGATGGCGAGGGGCATTTTCTTCTGGTCACCAGTCATGATGTGATTTACGACTCATATTTCAATGAATGGGAATCTATCGACAGCAAAACATTACAACTGAGTTTTAATACAATATTTTCCGAGACATCATCGGATCAATTTTCTCTGGATGGTAGAAACCCTCTCTTTATTCAGGTTGATGGGTCAGACAAAAGCGTTGTCAGGTTGATTTTTTCTGATTCCATTTCTTCCAACGAAGAGCATTCTCTCATTTTGAATAATCTCGAAGACCTATACGGAAGGAGAATCCCTGATCAGACTATCCCGATTTATTTGGACCGTAAAGGCCTGGAATTAGTTTCAATAGAAAGTGATTATGACGATAAGGTCAGACTGATCTTCGACGAAAAACTTTCCAACCTGGCAAGTTCTGTAAATCACTATCAAATATTAGGTTCACCAAAGTTACTAGGAGCCGTTCAATCAGAAGACAGCATTGTGATTCTACAATTTGATGAACTGATTGATCAGTCTCAATACAAGATCATAATCAACGGACTCGTTGATTGGAATGGAAATCCATTTACTGGCGATACGATTTCCTTCCAATATCAATTGCCCTATATGCCTCAAAAGGGAGAGATTATTATCACAGAGCTGATGGTAGATCCAACTCCAACAGTGGGTTTAACGGAGGCGGAATACGTTGAAATTTATAATGCTGGAGAGCAAACGATTAATCTCAAGTCTTTGCTTTTATCTGATGCAACAAAGCAGGTTGCGCTACCATCATATGAATTGTTGCCAAAGAATTATGTTGTGCTTTCAGGAGAGATTTTATCGGGTAATGCCATTCGGATTCAGGGTTTTCCTTCTCTGGATAATACTTCTGACAGCATTAGCATTGCCAATATTTATGGGGAATTGATAGATCAGGTGGTCTACCATAGAGACTGGTATGGAGATACTGAAAAAGATGATGGGGGGTACAGCCTTGAAATAGTTAATTTATTTAGTATTTGTCCTGGTTCGGCCAACTGGACAGCAAGTGAACATCCTGATGGCGGAACTCCTGGTGAAGTGAATTCAGTATTTAGTTTAACGCCCGATTCAGAACCACCAACTCTCTTGCATCATAGTTTGCATGGATCGGAAATCACACTAATATTTTCTGAGACTATGGACAGCGTTTCTCTTATGGAAGCGAACTATCAAATTGAAGGACTTACGATTGATGAAATATTTGTGATAGGATTGGATCACCTGGAGATTAGTCTAAATGCTGAGCCCGACCTGGGCACACTTTATCTTCTAAGTGTTGATGGGCCGGAGGATTGCTCTGGGAACCCAATTGAGCCCTTTGAGATTTCATTTGGGAAGGGAAGAACACCAATATTCAATGAAATTATTATTTCTGAGATCATGGCGGATCCTGATCCGGTCGTTGGATTACCAAATGCAGAATACCTCGAAATTTATAATACCACCAAAGACCTGTTGAGTCTTGAAAATGTCCGAATTGAAGATGCGGGAGGATCTGTTGAGCTACCTGAGGGTGTTTTATCTTCAAATCAATATTTGATATTGGTCCCTTCTTCTGCTGTAGGTTTATTCACGGAAGTTGATGAATTAATGGGGTTATCCGGATGGAGATCATTGAGCAATCAGGGTGAAGCCCTATCCATATATCATGAAGAGAATTTGATTTTCCATGTCACCTATGAGGATACCTGGTACAGTGAGGAGATTGATGGAGGAGTATCACTTGAAATTAAAGATGTCACTAATCCGTGTGCTGGAACAATCAACTGGGGTAGTTCAATAAATGCCAATGGCGGTACACCCGGAGATCTGAACTCGATCGCAACATCCATCCCGGACAACTTCGGACCAGAGCTAATTGGGTTGGAAATTATTTCAGATCGGGAGATCCAACTCAAGTTTGATGAGCAATTATCTACCATTGAAATCTTGAGCACACAGGTTCAAATTGAACCTGGTCCGATAGCTGTTTCCGACGTGATGTTGAATGAATTGGACCGGGATTATCTCACACTCAGTCTTGTGGAGCCACTCGAACCAAATATTGAATACACAGTCTCCATCTTTGAGCTATCCGATTGTCTGGGAAATCCAATAACTGAAAATACACTCACATTTTTCCTTCCAGAGACAGCAGATAGTCTTGATGTGATAATTAATGAAGTCTTATTTAACCCCAAAGACGACGGGGTTGACTTTATAGAAATTTATAATCGATCCGACAAGAACATCAATCTTAAGGGCTGGAATATAATCAGAGAAGAGAATGCCTATCTGATTTCGAATGCTGATCACATGATTCACCCGGGAGAGTTTCTTGCTATCACACCGGATAGGAGTCGACTCATTCAAGATTATCCAAAAGCGAAATCAGAAAGCATTCTGCAAATGAGCCGTTTTCCTGTATTGCCTAATACAACTACAAAAGTTGAATTGAAGAATGAATCAAGTCAAATGATGGACGCTTTTGAATACCATGAAGACATGCATTTGACTTTTCTTGAGAGTGTCGATGGTGTTTCATTGGAGCGAATTTCTTACGATCAGCCAACACAAGATCCAAACAACTGGCAATCAGCTTCTTCGACTGTTGGTTTTGCTACACCAGGCTATCAGAATTCTCAGTTTATAGAGCCATCGGTATCAGGTGTCCTGACCATAGAACCAAAAGTTTTCGTTCCTGCGAATCATGGCTCGGTGATCGCACAGGATTTCACGACTATCAATTATCAGCTTTCTACTACGGGGAGCCTCGCCAACGTCAACATCTATAATCGAAATGGCCAACTTGTACGGAACCTGGCCAATGGTGCCACCCTGGCTACAACAGGCTTTCTCCGCTGGGATGGGTCCACAGATAATGGATCTGTAGCCACCATGGGATATTATCTTATCGTCTTCGAAGTGTACGATCCACAGGGAAATCGGGAGATAATTAAAGAGACGGTAGTGGTGGGGCAGTGATTTTTTAGAAACCTGTCAGGTTTCTAAAACCTGATAGGTTTAGGTGAAAGGTTAAAAAACCTTACAACTCACCTTTCCCCATCTGCTCCACTGCATAGTTGGCTGCACGGGCCGTCAGCGCCATAAAAGTAAGCGATGGGTTGTGGGATCCCGTCGAAGCCATGCAGGCACCATCTGTCACAAACACATTGTTGCATGTATGGAGCTGGTTCCATTTGTTGAGGAGGGAATTCTTAGGGTCTGGCCCCATCCTCACGCCACCCATTTCATGGATGTCGAGGCCAGGTGCCTGGCCGGTGTCACGGGCATGGATGTTTTCGCAACCTGCTTTCTCCAGCATTTCAGCCCCTTGTTTAAAGAAGTCCTGAAGCAGGAGCTCGTCGTTTTCGTCATAATCCACTGAGGTGATGAGTTGAGGGATGCCCCATTCATCCACCTCGGTATCACTGAGTCGCACATGGCTTTTCTCTTTGGGGACCGTTTCCGCCTGGGCCATCATATAGATGGACCAGTCACCCGGCTTAGAAATGTTTTCTTTGAAGTCTGCTCCAAACTGGTCACTGGATATGCCCCGTTGCCAGTTTTTCCGTGATGCCGTGAAATGGATCTGGTAACCACCCTTGAAAGGCATGTCATTTCGATACACATTCCGGAAATTGGGTAGCATCACTGCAGTGGGCCTCCTGCCAAAATAATAGGTGTCTTCATAGCCCCGATAAGTGGCCGAGATCTCCCCACGATAGTTGTGGAAGGCCATGTATTTCCCCAGCAGGCCACTGTCATTACCGAGACCATTCGGAAACCGGTCAGATTTGGAGTTCAACAATACCAGGTTACTATTAAGCGTGGAGGCATTCAAAAAGATGACCCGGGCATAATATTCTGTTGTTTCCTTTGTCAGCCTGTTGATTACTCTGACACCAGTTGCTTTTCCCAGAGCATTATCATAAATGATCGAGTGCACGACCGAATCGGGTTGCAAGGTCAGGTTGCCGGTCTTTTCTGCCCAGGGGAGTGTGGAGGAATTGGAGCTGAAGTAGCCACCAAATGGACATCCCCGCTCACACAGGCTCCGCGCCTGACATTGACCGCGACCCTGCTGCAGATGCACTTCTTTGGGCTCGGTCAGGTGAGCACATCGTCCAATGATTGGGTATCGGTCACTATAATTTTCTTTGATGGCGGATTGAATGTGTTTCTCCACCGCATTCATCTCCCAGGGAGGCAGAAACTCACCATCCGGCAAAGTTTCCAGACCATCTTTGTTTCCACTGATACCTACGAACTTCTCGACGTGACTGTACCACCCTGCCAGGTCATCATAAGAGATGGGCCACTCAGCGCCGAAACCATCCCGGGCTGGCATTTCAAAATCGAATTTACTCCATCGCTGTACCTGCCGGGCCCAAAGGAGGGATTTACCCCCAACCTGGTAACCCCGGATCCAGTCGAACGGTTTTTCCTGGATATAAGGATGTTCGGTATCCTTTAAAAAAAAGTGCTCGGTAGCTTCCCCAAAGGCATAGCACCTTGAAACGATGGGATTGGTCTCCCGAACCTGGTGGGGCATTCGGTTCCTGTTTTCGAAATCCCATGGGTTTTTGAGCGCCGTAGGATAATCTTCCAGGTGTTTTACATTACGACCTCGCTCCAGCACGAGTGTTTTCATGCCTTTTTCGCAGAACTCCTTCGCTGCCCAGCCTCCGCTGATCCCCGACCCGATTACAATGACATCAAAAGTATTTTCCATCATGCATATTCTTACAAAGCCCAGGCTTTTTCTCCTTCATAGGGGATGATCCCTTTTTGACCGCCCGGTACGGGTACATACCTCAAGGCTGTGGTGGCACCCTGTTCGGAGGTGAAATACCCAAAGAGAATGGTTGATTTCAAAAGATGATAGAAGTGGGGTGGAGTACCGGGAATTGCATTCCGTTGGTATTCGGTTCTTTGTTTTTCAAGTCCCCTTACCACATCATATTTTTCTGACGGACTCAGCGAGGTAAACCTCTTCCCAAAATTCTTATCTGTTTCAGCTTTCAGGTGTGCTAACCCATCCAAAAAGATCTTTAGATCGACAGGACTAAAGCAATTGGTGACATAACGCTGGATAAAATCCCCGACATTTGCTGCTTTTGCTCCTGGGGAGCCGGGTGTTTCAGGAATGATTGTTTCTGCGATGTCATTAAGAAGTTCGGTGTCTCCCCGGTCGAACAAAGCATAAGGATGTTCGGCTGTTTCACATCCTGAAAGCATCTGAGGAAGGATGATGCTTCCTCCCGCAATTACTGATAAACTTGATATTGCTTCCCTCCGCTTCATCTATCGAATTTAATCTTTTATAATCAAATCCTATCAGGTTTTAGAAACCTGATAGGTTTAAATTAATTTAAATTCTATACCTTATTTAAATTCTATACCTTCTTAAACAACGCAATCGCGTTATGGCCTCCGAAACCAAAAGTGTTGCTCATGGCTACCTTTACATCTTTTTGGATGGCCTCACCCGTAACAAAGTGTAACCCTTTCGGGATCNCCGGATCAATATTTTCGGTATTGATCGTCGGAGGTATCACCCCGTCTGTGATGGCTTTTACACTCAGGATTCCCTCGATCGCTCCTGCAGCTCCAAGCAAGTGACCAGTCATAGATTTGGTCGCGCTGATAGCCAGGTTACTCAGGTTTTTTCCAAACACAGTATGGATCGCTTTGGTCTCGCTGATATCACCCACAGGAGTAGAAGTTGCATGCGGATTGATATAGTCTACTTCATCCGGATGAATACCTCCTTCTTTGAGCGCAATGTTCATGGCTTTAGAGGCGCCCAGTCCTTCAGGGTGGGTAGAGGTCATGTGATAGGCATCTGCTGTCATGGCAGCACCCACTACCTCGGCATAAATTTTCGCTCCTCGTTTTTTGGCGTGCTCATACTCCTCCAGGATAAGCGCACCGGCACCTTCACCCATTACAAATCCGTCCCGATCCACATCAAAGGGTCGTGAGGCATGTCCGGGGTCATCATTTCGTTGCGACATGGCTTTCATCGCACTGAATCCACCAATAGGGGATTCACTAATAGGACTTTCAGAACCACCGGTAACAAATACTTTTGCTTTCCCCATCTTGATGTAGTTAAAAGCATCCATGATGGCTGTGTTGGATGTGGCACATGCAGAAACTGTGGTATAGTTAATTCCCATCATCCCGAATTTCATCGAGATCCATCCGGAAGCCATATTGGAGATCAATTTCGGCACAAAGAAAGGGTTGAACCGGGGTGTCTTCCCATTCGATATGTAACCTCCCCATTCTTCCTCGAAGGTGATCATTCCACCCTGACCTGTTCCCCAGATCACACCAATATCGAACGGATCCATTTTGGACACAACAAGTCCGGAGTCTTCCATGGCTTCACTGGCTACATATAAAGCATATTGTGTAAAGAGGTCACTTCTTTTGATCTCGTTCCGGTCCAGTCTGCTTTCAGGATTAAAATCCTTGATCTCACAAGCAAATTGAGTCCTGAATTGTGAGGCATCGAATTTGGATATGGTAGCTGCACAACGTTTACCGGCAACAGCATTTTTCCAGAAATCATCCACATTATTTCCTAGTGGAGTCAGGGCACCAAGGCCTGTAATAACAACGCGCGTGTTTTGCATGGGTCTTGTTTTTTAGAATTTATCTCTCAGCAAATGCTGGTTTTCGTCTACTCTTAAAAGTTCGAAGATAAGTCAAGAGTTTTTACCCAACCCAATATTTTTTACTGGTCCACTTACGAAGCATACTCAAAGGGATCATAAAATCAATTTGCCTTTTAGGGCTGACAAATACCTGTATCACATTTACTGGATTCTTTGCTAATGGGCTTTTGAACACCACAATTTTTCCCGGAGAGTACAATCTCCATGAAATGATTTGGCCACGAATTATGTTAATGTGTATTGAATCAATATTCGGAGGACACTTTATAAAAAAGGGGTCCATTACCGATTTTGATTTGCTTATGTTACTTTAGCGGTTATTTCCAAAAAAGGTATAGCTATGGCGGAGAAGACCAGATACTCAGACGAAGAATTAAAGGAATTCGAGGAATTGATCAACGAGAAACTCGAAAAAGCAAAGAACGAACTTACCTCACTGAGAGACTCTCTCACACACAAATCTGATGAAGGCACTGATTCCACCTATGGAGCAGCCAAGACTTTGGAGGATGGAGCTGATACAGCAGAAAAAGAGCAACTCAGTCAGCTAGCAGGCAGACAGCAGAAATTTATCAACAACCTGGAGAATGCCCTGATCAGGATCAAAAATGGTACCTATGGTATCTGCATCGATACCGGGAAGCTTATCAGTAAGGAACGATTAAGAGCAGTTCCTCATACGATGCATTCCATTGAATCAAAGCTCAAGGGATCCTCAAAGTAATTGATGGATTACCTCGCTAATCATATTGAAGCACTGATATTCTGTGCGCCAAAGCCAATTACGGAGAAGGAACTGCAGTCTTGTCTGAAAGAGATGTTTGAGGCTGATGTGCCTTTGAAAGACATTACAGAAGGTATTGGTACGCTTCAGGAAAAATATAAGAGTGACGATTTTTCCTTTGAGGTTGTACAAAGTGGTGGAGGATTTCAGTTTTTGACCAAGCCTGCCTATCAGGCAAGTATCAGTATCCTGCTCAAGCAGCAATCCAAGAAGCGATTATCCAACTCTTCTTTGGAGACCCTGGCGATCATAGCTTACAAGCAGCCGGTAACCAAAAGTGAGGTTGAGCAAATCCGGGGAGTGAACTGCGACTACGCTGTACAGAAGCTTCTGGAAAAGGAACTTGTGGAGATAAAAGGAAAATCTGAAGGTGTGGGAAGACCATTGCTTTACGGCACTAGCCCTACTTTTATGGATTACTTTGGGATCAATAGTCTTAAGGACCTACCAACTCCTAAAGATTTTGCTCAGGATGAGAATACCATTGGTAACCAGGGCGAATAATGCAAAAGAGAAGACCATCCGGTCCACGGAAATTCAATAAGAAGGATCAACCCCCTGTCCCCACCGAGACGAGGCTGAACAAATACATCTCCAATGCCGGAGTATGTAGTCGGCGAGAAGCAGACGAGCTCATCAAAGAAGGAAAGATCAAAGTAAATGGAAAGGTGATCACCGAGATGGGCTATAAAGTCCAGAAGACCGATAAGGTGACCTACCAGGGCAATGAACTCAAAACAGAAAAGCTTCAGTACGTACTGTTGAACAAGCCTAAAAACTTTATCACTACACTAAAAGACGAAAAGGGACGAAAAGCTGTGATATCCCTGGTTAAAAATGCCTGTGAAGAAAGGATCTATCCTGTAGGCAGACTGGACAGAGATACTACAGGGCTTTTACTCTTTACTAACGATGGGGAGCTAGCCAAAAAACTTACCCATCCCAGCCACAGGGTCAAAAAGATCTACCAGGTCACCCTCAATAAGCCCATAACTAAACAGGACTTTGATGATATTCTCAAGGGCATTGAACTGGAAGATGGATTTATTGCCCCCGATGAGATGGCCGTCCTTAATGACGACGAGAGTTCACTGGGTGTAGAGATCCATAGTGGAAAGAACAGGATCATCAGAAGGATCTTTGAACACAAAGGTTACACGGTGGTAAAGCTCGACCGGGTCATGTTCGGCCCTTTAACAAAAAAGAATCTACCCAGGGGAAAATTCCGTCATTTGACCGAGAAGGAAATCATCAGGTTGAAGAATTTTACTTCGTAAACACCTTTTTTTAGAAGAAAATGGTATGCATGCATAACAAATCCAATGGATTTACTAACTTTAGAAAAGTCTGAAATGGATTTTAATTATGCAACTGCCAGAAGATAAAGGAACTAAAAAAACCCTGCCAAATGACAGGGTTCTTTTGTGGTGCTGGGTGGACTCGAACCACCGACTCACGGATTTTCAGTCCGATGCTCTACCACCTGAGCTACAGCACCTCGGACAAACGTGGGGGCAAAAGTAGATAAATCTCAGAACCAGACAAATAATATTTAGAAATTAAACAGGATACCCAAAAAGATATGTTCAAATGATTCCCCAACTGATATTTTTAATAGTCCTATTGGGCTTTGGATTTTTGTTTTTCCGAAGGATCCGAAGGATTGGTGCCAATATCCACCTGGGCCGTGCGGTAGCCATCAAGGGTGAAAGTGCAACAAGGTGGAAAAAAATGTTGCTGGTGGCCTTTGGCCAGAAGAAGATGTTTAAACAACCCATACCGGCATTTTTTCATTTCCTGATTTATATAGGATTTATCATCATCAACATTGAGGTGCTGGAAATCATCCTTGACGGCCTCACGGGTCAGCACAGGATTTTTGCTTCGGTGATCAATTCCGGGTTATATACCGCGCTGCTTTCCTTTTTTGAAATACTTGCTCTCGGTGTGATGCTGGGGTGTATCCTGTTTCTTGTCCGAAGAAATATCACAGAGGTCAAAAGATTCAGAAAAGTGGAAATGAAAGGATGGCCTGCACTGGATGGTAATCTGATCCTCATCATTGAGATCGTACTCATGGTTGCAATTCTTTCTATGAACGCTTCAGATTTGGTTCTTCAGTCAAGGGAAACTGCGGGATATACAGCTACAGGAGATTTTTTGATCAGTAGCATGATCGCTCCGGCATTTACATCGATGTCTGATCAGAGTCTGATAATCATTGAAAGAGGGGCATGGTGGTTTCACATCATTGGGATCCTGGCCTTTGCTGTTTATGTCACTTATTCCAAGCACCTGCATATTTTCATGGCTTTTCCCAATACCTATTACAGCCGATTGGATGAGCCCGGTAAAATGNATAATATGGAAGCGATTACCAATGAGGTAAAGATCATGCTGGGTATGCCCTCTGATCAGGCAGCCCCACCCCCTGAAGGTATGAAGTTTGGAGCAAAAGATATCAATGACCTCACCTGGAAAAACCTGATGGATGCCTATGCCTGCACGGAGTGCGGCAGATGTACTACGCAATGTCCGGCAAACCAAACAGGAAAGAAACTTTCTCCCAGAAAGATCATGATGGATACCCGGGACCGTATGGAAGAGGTTGGAAATAGCTTACAAGCGGGAGGCAAAGGGCTGGATGATGGCAAATCACTTTTGAATGACTACATCAGTAAAGAAGAGATCAATGCCTGCACCAGCTGCAATGCGTGTGTAGAAGCCTGCCCGGTCAATATCAGCCCATTGGAAATCATCCTGGAACTCAGGAGATATGTGGCGATGGAGGAATCAGGTTCACCACAATCCTGGAATGCCATGTTTTCCAATGTGGAAACCAATTTTGCCCCCTGGAAATTTCCTTCGAGTGACCGCTTTAAATGGGCAGATCAACTAAAAGAACAACAGTAAATGGAATCTGAAAATATCAAAGTACCCACAGTAGCTGAATTGTCATCACAGGGCAAGACACCCGAAGTCTTGTTCTGGGTAGGATGTGCCGGATCTTATGATGACCGGTATAAAAAAGTCACCGAGGCCTTTGTCCGTATTCTTCACCATTTGAAAATAGATTATGCGGTGCTTGGTCCCGAGGAGACCTGTACCGGAGATCCCGCCAGGCGAGCTGGCAACGAATTTCTTTTTCAGATGCAGGCCATGGCGAACATCCAGGTGCTTAATGGGTATGAAATCAAAAAGATTGTGACAGCATGTCCACATTGCTTCAATACCCTGAAAAATGAGTATCCTGATCTGGGCGGAAATTATGAAGTCATCCATCACTCTCAGTTTTTGCAGCAATTAATTGATGAAGACAGGGTCAAAATGAAAGAAGGTGGTGATTTTAAAGGGAAGAAAATCACCTATCATGATTCCTGTTACCTGGGACGTGCAAATGGTGTTTATGAAGCACCCCGAAAAGTGCTCGAAGCACTGGATGCCGAGCTGGTTGAGATGAAGCGTTGCCGTACCAAAGGATTGTGTTGTGGAGCCGGAGGAGGTCAGATGTTTAAGGATGCGGAGCCGGGCAACAAAGAAATTAATATTGAAAGGACTGAAGAAGCCCTTGAAACCGGAGCATCGACAGTAGCAGTAGCCTGTCCATTTTGCATGACCATGATGTCGGATGGTGTGAAATTCAAAGGACGCGAATCAGATGTTAAAGTTTTGGATCTGGCGGAACTCATTGCTAAATCGGAAGGTTTAATGAAGTAACTTTGTGGCTATGTTACATTCATTTGATGAGATGCCTGATTCATCCAGGATGTGGATATATCAGGCAGACAGACCTTTTACTACGGATGAGTTACTGCAGATAGATCAGGAAGCTCGGAACTTTGTCAATTCCTGGGCTGCTCATGGTCAGGGACTGAAAGCAGCTTTTAAAGTGGAACACAATCAATTTATTGTTTTAGCGGTAGATGAAACCTATCATCCTGCGAGCGGTTGTAGTATTGATGATTCTGTTGGCTTTATCAGGAATCTGGAGCAAAAGCTGGGAGTAGCGTTGCTCAACCGTTCAAATGTAGCGCTTTACAAAGGAGGTGTTGTAGAAATTCGCCCACTCAAAGAAATCAAGTCAAGCATTGAAGCGGGCGAAATCGACAGGGAAACACTTGTATTCAATGGCTTCATCAACAATCTTAAGGACTTCAGAAATTCATGGACTCAACCTGCCGAGGATAGCTGGATGAGCAAATATTTTGTCTAAGACTTTGTCTGATGGATTGAGTAGTCGTCAGTTCACATTATTTTTAAGGAAATTTCGTTTATCAAAAGATGTCTTCGATTAAGTTTTTCCTTTTGCTCTTTATTTCAGTCACCCTCCTCAATAGTTGTGTACTCAACAGGGCAGAGAAGAGCTATGATAAGAAAGAATATAACAAGGCCGTTGAGCTGTATAAACGAGCTGCTACTCCCGATAATGCTGAGATCAATTACAGAATAGCTGAAGCTTACCGGAAGTCAAATCGTCTATCGGAATCGGTCACGTATTACAATACAGCTATTAAGGCGGGTTATGACAACCCTGAGGCTCATGTCAACTTTGCCAGGGCTCTGAAATCCATTGAGCAATATGATGAGGCCCGAAAGTCATTAAATACTGTTCTGGAAACTTCAGTAAGCGATTCCCTGAAAAGAGTGGCGCAGTATGAACTGGATAACCTGGAAAGTCTGAGCAAGGTAAAATCGAGACCTAATTACTACCGCATCAAAAATCTGGATGATCTTAATACCCAATTTGCCGAATATTCTCCCGCATATAAGGATGGAGTCCTGTATTTCACATCCAACAGGGATTCGAGGAGTATTTATGTAGTTACGGGTAGTCCTTTCACTGACATCTATCGTGTGACAGCCCGTGGTGCCAATATTGATCAGTCGAGTATCAGACCTTTGGATCGAATCATTAATTATGAAGATGTAAACGAAGGCTCGCTGGCCATCTCTCCGGATGGGTCGTCTATCATTTTTGCTAAGGGTAATTCAGGGAAAGCCTCTGGCTATTCCGAGGTAAATCTGTTTTTTACACGGTACAGAAATGGTCAGTGGACCGAGCCCAGACCACTCAGCATCAATGACGCGGATTCATGGGATTCTACTCCGGCTTTAAGCCCCGAGGGCACTACCCTTTACTTTTCCAGCAACCGACCTGGTGGCTATGGTGGTGCAGATATCTATTCAGCCCAGCTTGACAGACGAGGAAGATGGGTCGATGTAAGAAACCTGGGGCCTATTATCAATACTCCAGGAGAGGAAGTGTTTCCTTTTGTCTCTCAAAGTGGAAAACTATACTTCTCATCCAATGGACATCCCGGATTTGGGAATTTGGATCTGTATGTTGCAACCCGGGAGTATGGAAATATTACTGTTGAAAACCTGGGTGAGCCGATGAATTCATCCAGCGATGATTTTGCCCTTTATGAGTTTGACCTAACCAGGGGATTTTTCTCCAGTAATCGTCCAGGAGGAAAAGGAGATGATGACATTTATACTTATGTGAATGAAGATCCGGATCTTAAAATTGTTAACTACTACCTGACGGGAGTAACGGTTACACATGATGATGGAGGGGCCAAAATTATCCTGCCCAATACGAAAGTTTCACTTTTGAGCACCGACAACAATGAGATCCTTGATGAGGCATTTACCAATGAAGATGGGGCTTTCCAATTCCGGGTTTATCCAGAAGAGCAGTACAATCTGATTGGTGAAAAAACAGATTATTTTACCTCCAGAAAGAAATTTTCAACAATTAATCGCTCTGTTGACAAGAGCGAGCTAAAAGATTTTATTACCAATGTCACCTTCAATACCGAGGTGATGATGGAGAGAATTGTCATTGAAAAGCCGATTGTGTTAGAAAATATCTATTATGATCTGGATAAAGCCAGTATCCGGGAAGACGCGGCTCTTGTGCTCGATAGTCTTGTCACGATCATGAATGATAACCCTGAAATATATGTTGAGCTGGGATCACACACTGATGTGCGAGCTGACGATGATTATAATATGGACCTGTCCTATCGAAGAGCCCGGGCAGCCGTGCAATATATGATCAACAATGGCATTGATGCTTCCAGAATTACGGCTAAGGGATACGGGGAAAGCCAACTGGTAATAGAAAATGCCACCACGGAGGAGGAGCATCAGAAAAACAGGCGAACAGAATTCAAGGTATTGCGCTATGATCCTGGTGAACGGGAAGAAGAGCTCCCACCTACACAGGAATACGACGAGTACGACAGATTCTTCGAGGAGCAATAATTACTCTGCTCACTAATCATTAATTGTTTTTCTTTGCGGTATGTCAAGGTATGCACAACGCGGAGTAAGCTCCTCCAAAAGAGAGGTTCATCAGGCCATCAAAAATCTCGATAAAGGGTTATTTCCAAGAGCATTTTGTAAGATTGTTCCGGATCATCTCACAGGAGACACAGATTATTGCACTATCATGCATGCTGACGGAGCAGGCACCAAATCTTCACTGGCTTACATGTACTGGAAAGAAACCGGCGATGTTTCGGTATGGAAAGGCATCGCTCAGGATGCTGTGGTCATGAATACCGATGACCTTTTGTGTGTTGGTTGCACGGAAAACATGTTACTGTCTTCCACTATTGGCAGAAATAAACACCTCATTCCAGGAGAAGTGATTGCTGAAATTATCAGTGGTACGGAGGAGGTATTGCAAATGCTGAGAGNTCATGGTCTAGACATCATTTCTACAGGTGGTGAGACAGCTGATGTGGGAGATCTGGTGAGAACGGTGATTGTGGATAGTACGGTGATTGCCAGGATGAAGCGATCAGATGTGATCAGCAATGACAATATCCGGCCGGATGATGTGGTAGTNGGTTTAGCATCCTATGGTCAGGCCAGCTATGAGACAGAATACAATGGAGGTATGGGCAGTAATGGACTTACCTCAGCCCGACATGATGTTTTTGATAAAATATACCAGCAGAAATTTCCGGAAACATTTGACTCCGGGACAAGCCTTGACCTGGTGTATTCCGGAACAAAGAAACTAACCGATCCTGTTGAGGGAGTGCCACTCGATGCGGGTAAACTGGTGCTATCTCCGACAAGGACCTATGCTCCTGTGGTAAAGAAAATTCTTCAGGAAATGCCTGGTATAGTCAATGGAATGGTACACTGTAGTGGTGGTGCCCAAACCAAGGTTTTGCATTTCATAGACAACCTCAAGGTGATCAAGGATAACCTGCTTCCGATACCCCCACTTTTTGATATGATCCATCAGGAAAGTGGTACTGACTGGAAAGAAATGTACGAGGTTTTTAATATGGGTCATCGTTTTGAGATCTATCTCCCCGAAGCCCATGCTGAGGAAGTAATAGCTATTGCCAAAAGCTTCAATATGGATGCCCAGGTTGTAGGTCATGTGATAGATGCTGATAAAGCAGAAGTTCAGATCGAATCCCCTTTTGGCGTTTTCAATTATCAATAGCCATGCTGGAGCCACCAGTTCTTATTACTTCAGATGTGAAACTGCGGGTACTCAGAAAGACTGATGTTCCGGCTTTGCTTGAAGTAGCACAGGATAAGGATATGTGGCGATGGTTTACAATAGATTTGAGCGATTGGGGCAGGATGGAATTCTGGGTAGAGAAACTACTTCAGAAAATGGAAACCGGAACGATGATACCTCTCGTGATCGAGGATTTAAAATCTGGTAGGCTGGCGGGTTCTTCGAGCTTTATGAATATCGCAGAAGAAGACCTCTGCCTGGAGATCGGCACAACATGGATTGGAAAAGAATTTCATGGGACTGGCATTAATTATCACATGAAATATGCCATGCTTCATCACGCTTTTGATGTTTGGAATTTCGAGCGTGTAGAATTAAGGACTGATGCTTTGAATGTGAGGTCGAGGAGAGCCATTGAAAAGATCGGAGCAAATTACGATGGCATGTTCAAAAATCACCGGTTTAACAAGGAGGGTGGCAGGAGAGACAGTGTGATTTACAGTATTCTGAAACAAGATTGGCCAGAGATCAGGACTACGATCTTCAGCCATGTTCAGTGAAAGGCATCCTCAAAATGATCAATCTTACCGTTTTCTATCGCTATGATGTCAAATCTGATGTCTTTAGCCCAATTGATGTCCAATAAGTATTGCTCAGCAGCTTCCATAATAACTCTTTCCTGGTTGGTCGTGACAAAAGTTTCCGGGTGACCGAATTGGCTGTTCTTCCGAAGTTTTATCTCAAAAAAGACCAGTAGCTGGTTTTTGTAAATCCCGATCAAGTCAATTTCACCTCGCCCATGGCGATAGTTTCGCTCGATGATCTCATAGTCTTGTTTTTCAAGGTAAGAAACAGCTAAATCTTCACCATATTTGCCTTTCAATTGATTATTCATCAGTTCTTATATCATGAGTGACTTATATCCCCTGAAGTTTAACCCCATATTTAAAGAGAAAATCTGGGGAGGACAAAAGATTAAAACCATTTTAGGCAAAGATTTTTCCCCGGATAAAAATTGTGGAGAGACCTGGGAGCTTTCCGGAGTAAAAGGAAATGTATCGGAAGTGAGCAATGGAGCCCTCAAGGGCAAAACGCTGACTCAGCTTATCGATAGTCAGGGTGAAGAACTCTTGGGAAAAAAGATCATTAAGCGATTTGGTACTGAATTTCCTCTTTTGGTCAAGTTTATCGATGCCAATGACGACCTGTCTGTTCAGGTGCATCCGGATGATAGCCTCGCCAGGAAGCGGCATGATTCTTTCGGCAAAACAGAGATGTGGTATATCATGCAAGCTGATGAAGGTTCTTCCCTGGTCACTGGTTTCAATAGGAAAATGGATAAGGAAACTTACATGGACCATTTCAACAAAGGTCAGCTGATGGAGATCCTCAACCAGGAGAAGGTAAGTGCCGGCGATGTTTACTTCATCCCTGCTGGACGAGTTCATACCATCGGTAAAGGTCTCCTACTCGCAGAGATCCAGCAAACCAGCGACGTCACCTACAGGATCTATGACTTTGACCGGGTAGACGATCAGGGGAATCAAAGGGAATTGCATGTAGAGGAGGCACTGGATGCTATCGATTACGAGTTTCATGAGAATTACAGGACTTCCTACTCAGATCCAAAGGATGGGAAAACCAAATTGGTCAGCTGTCCATATTTTACGACCAATAAGTTACAGGTAGAGAAATCCATGGACATGGATCACAGCTCTTTGGATTGCTTCAAGATCTACGTGGTACTTGAGGGAAAGGGACAGATCAGGTTTGCTGATGGAGCTACGGACATTGCGATGGGAGAGGTCGTGTTGGTCCCTGCCGCTATTCAAAAGTACAGCCTGGAAACTTCGGGAGGACTTACGATGTTGGAGTCATATATTGATTAAACCATTGGTCGTCCAAAACAAACAAACCAGGATCATTCACCTGGGAGAGATAGATTATAAAGAAGCCTGGGATTATCAGGAGCAAATTTTCCAGTCTGTGGTGGATGTAAAGATCCAAAACCGGAAAAGACCCCCGGAGGAGCAACAACCCACTGACAATTACCTGATTTTTTGTCAGCATCCCCATGTTTATACGTTGGGGAAATCCGGGAGTGAGCAAAACCTGCTGATCAATGAAGCTCAGCTCAAGCTGAGAGGTGCACATTATTACAAAATCAACCGAGGTGGAGATATCACCTATCATGGCCCGGGACAGATTGTAGTTTATCCAATTTTGGACCTGGATAATTTTTTTACGGATATTCATAAATACCTGAGATACCTGGAAGAATCAGTAATCCTTACATTAAAAGATTATGGCATTGAAGCGGGTCGGATCAAGGGTTTAACGGGTGTTTGGCTGGATACTGAAGACCAGGAAAACGCCAGGAAGATTGCGGCATTTGGTGTAAAGTCAAGCAGATGGGTCACAATGCACGGTCTTGCATTTAATATTCAGGTAAATCTTGACTATTTTAACAACATAGTTCCCTGTGGGATCCAGGATAAAGCGGTAACGTCCCTGGATCGTGAGTTGGGAAAGGATCCGGATTTTCCCGAAGTTGTAACCCGGTTAAAGAACCATTTGGTTGAATTATTTGAAATGGAGGTGACGGATGAAGAAGGACATTGATTTCCCAAAGGTTGAAGATGTTTATCTCACCGTGGTAAAGGGAGATGACGATTTATGGCAGGTTTATATGCTCAACAGAAACAGCAATATGCTCGAAAACGTAATGATCACTTCAAAGGGATACGGTCGTAAAAACGGTAGAGAGCAAAAAACCTCGGTGCTCAGACATATGATACCTAAGCTACAGTCGGGTGAATACGCTTTGATAGAGCCTATTGATCCGGGTGTTTTTCATCTTAACAATGAATACTGGGTTTCATTCTTTATAGGGAATCAACTCTATGACAAAAAATACATCTTTGTTCCGGATAGTATTGTGGAGGACAACCTCATCTACATAGCCGAACTCGGAAGAAAAGGCGTCTTACATCAATAACATGGATCAGCACTTAAGGAATATTCTCATCCTCGACATCGAAACAGTAGCCCTTGAGTCAGATTACAATAAAATTCCTGAGAGTTTAAAGAAACACTGGGAGCGTAAAGCCGGATTCATTCGCAACGATGATGAGCTGTCTCATGATGAGCTTTTTACTGAGAGGGCAGGTATTTATGCGGAATTTGGTAAAGTGATTGCCATTGCTTTCGGATTTTACCATGAAGAAGCTGGCAAACTCACCTTTCGGGTGAAGTGTATAGCTGACCATGATGAAAAAATACTTCTTACCCGGTTTAAAGAGGAGGTGCTCCTGAAATTCGATCAGCAGGAGCTTAAATTATGTGCCCATAATGGAAAGGAATTTGATTTTCCATACCTCTGCCGCAGGATGCTGATCAACGATATCAAGTTACCTGATGTCCTAAATACCGGTGGTAAAAAACCCTGGGAAGTGAATCATATCGATACGCTGGAAATGTGGAAATTTGGTGATCGTAAAAATTATACCTCACTCGATTTGCTCACAACCATTTTTGATATTCCCTCCAATAAGACCGATATGGATGGATCCATGGTCAATGAAATATATTATAAAGAAAAAGACGGATTGAAAAGAATTGAACAATATTGTCTTGGTGATGTTATAGCAACTGCGCAGTTATATTTGCGTTTAAACTCCCTTCCGGTCATCGCCAAGGAAAATATTACCGTCATCAGTTAAGACTCACATGAGTAAAAAGAAAAAGAAGAAGTTTGTTAAATCTAAAAAGTCCGGTGGACGTCAGCCCAAAGCCCAATACATCAAAGACCAGGTAAAAGAGCTATTCGTTTCTAACCTGGGCACTGGCTTTAGCATGCAACAGATCATCAAACAGCTGAAGCTACGCGATATGCGGTCGAAGAACCTGCTAAAGGAAATCCTTTTTGGGATGGAGAGCAGAGGAAAGATCAACAGGGGACCTGATGGACGGTTTAGCAGTGCCATGGAGGCCGAGTATATCGAAGGGAGGGTAGACCATGTCAATCCAAGGTTTGCATACATCATCTGCGAGGGTATTGAAGAAGATATTTGGGTACGCACAGACGACCTCAAATTTGCCATAGACGGAGATATTGTCAGGATCATGATCACCTCGCACGCCAAAAACGGCTTCAGAGCTGAGGGCCGAGTATTGGAGATTGTACAGCGTACCAAAGATGAGTTTGTCGGTAGGATTGAAGTATCAGAGAAGTTTTCTTTTGTGGTACCTGACAATAAAAATTTACACTTTGACGTCTTTGTCTACCCGGAGAAAATTGGGAAGGCCAAGCACAATGACAAAGTGATTGTGAAAATTGCCAAATGGCACGATGCACGAAACAGGAGTCCCCTTGGTGAGGTAATCCAGGTATTGGGTAAGGCCGGAGAGAATGAAGCTGAGATCCATTCTATCATGGCAGAGTTTGGTCTGCCATTCCAGTTTCCTGTTAAGGTAGAAGAAGCCGCTTCCACCATACCAGTTAAAATTTCAGCAAAAGAAATAAAGGGGAGAAGAGATTTCCGAGATGTGACCACTTTCACCGTGGACCCGGAAGATGCTAAAGATTTTGACGATGCCCTTTCTATCCAGGAAGTGAAAAAGGGGACATATGAGATTGGTATCCACATTGCGGATGTCTCCCACTATGTCACAGAAAATTCAATATTGGATAAGGAGGCCTATGAACGGGCCACTTCCGTCTACCTGGTAGATCGTACAATTCCTATGCTGCCGGAAGTGCTATCCAATCAGCTCTGTTCTCTGCGACCCAAAGAGGAAAAGCTTACTTTTTCAGCCGTTTTCCATATTGATGAGGATTTGAAGATTTCCAACCGTTGGTTTGGCAGAACGATCATCAATTCGGACCGGCGGTTTACCTATGAGGAGGCCCAGGAAAACATTGAATCAGGAGAAGGAGATTATGCAAAGGAGCTGGTTATTCTAAATGATATAGCCAAACGATTTAGAGACAGAAGATTTAAGCATGGTGCGGTAAACTTCGAGACTACAGAAGTGAAGTTTAAGCTCGATGAAAAAGGAAAACCATTGGAAGTAGTTCCTAAAATCCGGAAGGATGCCCACAAGATGATTGAGGAGTTCATGCTGTTGGCCAATAGGGAAGTTGCCACGCATGTGTACCAGCTAAAGCAGAAAAAAGGTCAGCAACAACCAAATACCTTTGTCTACCGGACCCATGACTTACCAGATCCTGAGAAGCTGGATAATTTCAGCAAGTTCTCTGCACGTTTTGGTCATAAGCTCGAGACCTCAGGAGATATTTCTAAGAGCTTAAATAAGCTGATGAACGAAATTGAAGGCAAGCCTGAGCAGAATGTACTGGAGCAGCTGGCCATTCGTTCGATGGCCAAGGCCAAATACACCACTGAGCCCAAGGGGCATTTTGGGCTGGCTTTTGATCATTACTCTCACTTCACCTCTCCAATTCGAAGATATCCGGATGTGATGGTACATAGACTGCTATGGAATTACCTGGAAGGCGGTGCAATGCCAGATAAGGAGCCCTATGAAAAGCGTTGTATTCATTCTTCAGAGCGGGAAAAGAACGCCGCCGATGCGGAAAGAGCATCCATTAAATACAAGCAGGTCGAATTTATGCAGACTATGCTGGGGCAGCAATTTGAAGGACTTGTCTCAGGTGTTACGGAATGGGGGATTTTCGTGGAGATCATAGATACCAAGTGTGAAGGGATGATCCGACTGGCTGATATCGAAGGTGATTTTTATGATTTTGATGAAAAGCACTATCGGGTAATTGGACGACATAATAAGCGAATAATTACGTTGGGAGATAAACTCAAAGTGATGGTGGCCAGGACAGACATTGATCGAAGGACCATAGACCTAGACCTTGTGCAGGAATGACAATAAAAGATCTTCAGCAACAAATTGAGGATGAGATTTCTCAACTGCATTTTGGGGACCACCCAAAGGAGCTGTATGAGCCTATCAGCTATATTTTATCCCTAGGGGGTAAAAGATTGAGACCTCTCCTTGTATTGCTTGGATATGGGCTATTCAGAGAGGACATCCAATCTGTTTTACGTTCGGCTGTTTCGGTAGAAGTATTCCATAATTTCACCCTGATGCATGACGACATCATGGATGAGGCCCCACTCAGAAGAGGGAAACCAACAGTTCATGAGAAATGGGACAGCACAGTAGCCATACTGAGTGGTGATACCATGCTGGTGAAGGTTTATGATCTTTTATTAAGCGTAAAACCAGAATATTTAGGGCAGGCTATCAAAGATTTCAACAAAACAGCCATCGAAGTTTGCGAAGGTCAACAGATTGATATGAACTTCGAAAGGACCGAAGAGGTAAGAGAAGAAGAATACATTGAGATGATTCGTCTGAAGACCGCCGTTCTTTTGGGATTCAGTCTAAAGTTTGGAAGCTTGATGGCGGGTGTTGCAAAGGAAAAGCAAGACATTTTATACCGAATTGGTGAGTTGATGGGCATTGGGTTTCAGCTCATGGATGATCTGCTCGATGTTTATGGAGACCAAAAGAAATTCGGTAAGATGGTAGGAGGTGATATAGTATCCAATAAAAAGACCTTCCTGTTGATCAAGGCCTTGGAATTAGCTCAGGATGAGCAAAAGGAAATTTTGGATAGATGGTTATCGGCCAGCACATTCGATACCGAAGAAAAAGTTAGTGCGGTAACATCCGTTTATGACCAGCTGGAGATCCGCCAATTAACCGAAGCCAAAATGAATGGTTATTTTGATCAATCCATAGCCCTCATGGACCAGCTGGATGTAGATACTAGCTTATTAAAAAAATTCACCCTTCAATTAATGAAAAGAGACTCATGATCCCTATTACCCTCATTATCATCGGCATTACCATCCTCATCTCTATTTTAGCTTTTAACAATGATCAGTTGATGCGCAAGCTACTGATGAACCCATATCTGGTTGTAAACAAGAGCCAATTTTACAGGACCATAACTTCAGGGTTCATCCATGCCAACTGGATGCACCTGGGGTTCAACATGTTTGCCTTCTTCTTTTTTGGGCGTGTAGTGGAAAGCTATTTTTATCAAATACTTGGGAACAAATCGATATTCGTATTTATTGCTTTTTATGTCACAGCGATCATAGCATCAGATCTCATCACAATTTTTAGGAATAAGGATAATCCTAACTACAATAGTCTGGGGGCCAGTGGAGCAGTTTCTGCAATAGTCTTTACCAGCATACTATATGCACCACTGAATAATATCTACATCTATTTTATTAAGCTGCCGGGATTTATTTTCGGATTGATCTATGTGATTTATTCCTACTGGCAGAGCAAAAATGAAGGGACTGGAATCAACCATGATGCACACCTTTATGGAGCAATCTATGGGATCATTTTCGGGATCATTGTCTATCCCGATTCTGCAGGAGGATTCATTGAACAAATCCTCCAGTACAGAATCTTTTAGGATTGTTATTAGTTAACTGAGATCAACTCTACTTCAAACACAAGTACTGCATTTGGAGGAATCGCTCCACCAGCACCTCTTGGTCCATAGGCAAGTTCTGAAGGGATCACTAATTCCCATTTTGATCCTTCTTTCATCAGCTGTAAGGCTTCTGTCCATCCTTTGATCACTCCATTTACAGGGAATGTAGCTGGTTCGCCTCTTTCTACAGAACTGTCAAATACAGTTCCATCAGTTAATTTTCCAGTGTAATGTACGGTCACTTCATCTGTTGGGCCAGGAGATGCTCCACTGCCAGCAGTGATCACCCGATACTGCAACCCGCTTTCGGTTACCTCTACACCATCTTTGCTTTTATTACCATCCAGGTAAGTTTGTCCTTCTTTCATAGATGCTTCACTTTGTCTTGTATTCATTGTCATCATTAATTCCTGACACTGCTGTAATGTTAGTTGAGCATCACCATTAAATGCTTCTGCCAATGCTTTTCCAACTATTTCTATGTCAATACTATCGTCGTCAAGATTTTTAAGTGACTCAGCAATCTGAACGCCGTAGCTGTAGCTTAAGCTGTCATTAAAGCTACCCATCTCTACAGGACCACTCACTTCTTCTTTGCATCCAAATCCGGCAAAAATTAATACCAGAAAAGAATAGCCAAACAATTTTTTCATTTTCATCTTTTTTTAATGAGGCGCTAAGATAAGGACAATATCAGAAGAACAAGAATTATCAAAAATTGTAAATCAGGTATTCAAAATCAAATGAACCATTTTGAGTGTTACAATTATTGAGTTATTCTGATACTTTTGCCAGTTAAAAAACAAGTTCAATGGAAGGGGAGCGAAAGCCATCTTTAAATTTTATCGAGCAGCTAATCGAAGGTGACCTGAAGAGTGGGAAGCACAAAAGTATTCACACAAGGTTTCCTCCTGAACCCAACGGCTACCTTCACATTGGCCACGCCAAGTCCATAGTGCTCAATTTTGGTCTGGCAGAAAAATACGACGGCAAGTGCAACCTGAGATTTGACGATACCAATCCTGAAAAAGAGGATGTGGAGTACGTAGATTCTATCAAACGTGATATACAGTGGATGGGGTATGACTGGGAGGACCGTGAGTTTTACGCTTCAGATTATTTTGAAACCCTTTATGGTTATGCTATCCAGCTAATCAAGAAGGGAAAGGCCTACGTGGATGATCTGAGTCAGGAGGAATTTAATGCCATAAAAGGTACGCCAACGGAACCAGGTAAGGAGAGCCCATTCAGAAGTAGAAGTGTGGAGGAAAATCTTCAGCTTTTGGATGAAATGAAAGCTGGTAAATACAAGAACGGGGAAAAGGTGCTTCGGGCAAAGATCGACATGTCATCACCCAACATGCACATGCGGGACCCTATCCTTTATCGTATCAAACATACCACCCATCACAGAACAGGGGATGACTGGTGTATTTATCCTACTTATGACTTTGCCCATGGGCAATCAGACAGCATTGAAAACATCACGCATTCACTCTGTACACTCGAATTTGAAGTTCATCGGCCACTATACGAATGGCTGATACAGGAATTGGAGATTTTTCCTTCCAAACAAACAGAGTTTGCCAGGTTAAACCTTAGCTATACCGTAGTAAGTAAAAGGAAATTGCTGGAGCTTGTGCAGGAAAAGCATGTAGCTGGTTGGGATGATCCGAGAATGCCAACAATTTCTGGGATAAGACGGAGAGGTTTTACTCCTGAATCCATCAAAAATTTCATCCACAAAGTTGGTGTAGCCCGGAGAGATGGGATCACCGATGTCGCATTGCTGGAGCATGCTGTTCGGGAAGACCTTAACAAAAAGACCAATCGGTTTTTTGGGATACTCAATCCATTGAAAGTGGTGATCACCAACTGGCCGGAAGATAAAGAAGAGGTCCTTACCGGTGTAAATAATCCGGAAGATGAGTCAGCCGGAACCCGTGAAATGAAATTTGGACGTGAGATCTATATTGACCGTGGCGATTTTCTCGAAGACCCGCCAAGTCCGAAAAAATGGTATCGATTAGGTCCTGACCGAGAGGTCAGGTTGAAATATGCGTATATCATTAAATGTACGGGATACGATAAGAACGATCAGGGGGAGGTGACCACCTTGTATGCCGAATATGACCCGGAAACAAGGAGCGGACAGGACACCAGTGGCAAAAAGGTGAAAGGTACTCTGGGATGGGTATCGGCCAAATACGGTATTGGAGCTGAGATCAGGCTTTACGACAGGTTGTTTCAAACTGAAAACCTGA
>JAHCMM010000067.1 GCA_019192515.1 Cyclobacteriaceae bacterium SS2 | reverse complement strand
CCTTACAGATGCTATCCGGGATTTTGAAATTGACAATACTTCCTACTCGGTAAGGATCCAGGTGGATGACAACCGGGGAGGTGTGTTCTCAGAGGCAATAACACTTACGCTCACGGATGTCAATGACAACCCATCAAATGTCAACCTAAGTGGAACTAGTATTGTTGAAGGCACATATTCTGCTGGAGGGTCTGAATTTGTGATTGGAACCCTAACAACAGATGATCAGGATACGGGAGATACACATACTTATGCGGTTACGTCAGGAGGAACTGTAAATACAGGATCTACAATCGGAGTAATCTCCATTAATGGAAGCAACCAGTTGATTGCCTCCGGAAATTATAGCATGAGTGATCTCACTGAGATCAATATAACCATTTCATCTACCGACCAGGAAGGTGGGTCAATTAACCAGGGATTCACGATTTCAATAGATCCGGCAGGACTGGCTCCAACATCACTTTTGTTGTCAAACAATACCATCAACGAAAACCATGGTGCAGATGCTGTCATCGGCCAGTTCTTTGCTGAAGATAGCGACAGTGATACGCATACCTATGCGCTGGCACCTGGTGGAACTGACAATGCTGAGTTCTCCGTTTCGTCTGCAGGTGTGCTTCGTCAAAATAACGATAACCTTGCTGAAGGGACTTATTCCATCCGGGTATCTGCAACGGATGATACGGACCTAAGCATTACCAGGACATTTTCTATTAGTGTCATTAGTAATGCGGTAACCGGCGTAGTCAGTGTGGGTGGAAGTCAAAGCAACTATCGAATTATTAGTGTCCCATTCACCAATTCCAATGTTGGAAACACGTTTTCGGGTCTTACCAATGAAAATAACTCAACTGAATGGCGAATGTTTGGATACAGCAATGGAAACCTGGCTGAAATCAAGACAGTAAATTCCGGTTTATCTCAGGGTAATGGGTATTGGTTTATCACAACTATCGCTCAAAACATTGAGCTCCCCGCGGGTAATATCAATACAAATCGTACTATATCAAAATCACTCTCTACCGGATGGAACCTCATAGGAAATCCTTATCTCAAACCTATTAACTGGGGTAATATTCTGAATTTCAATGGTGATCCATCCAGTGTCGGCACTGAAGTTCACATATGGGATGGGGGCTGGAAAGTCACCAGTAATCTAGGTGTTATGCAGGGTGGTTTTGTAGAAGTAACCGGCTCCGCTCCAAGTTCTTTTGAATTCTATCCATCCACAGCTTCAGTAGGAACAGCAAGAATTGCCTCCAGCAGTAGAACCTTTAAAAGCTATTTTGATGATCCTAATGCCTGGCAACTATTCCTCAACCTGGAAAGCAATGGGAAAACCTCGAATATTTCAGGTGTAGGACAGAATGAGATTGCCCTGGATGAAAAAGATATGCTTGATAAAGGCGCTCCCCCAACTCCTGCCATTTTCGATCCGCTTCAGTTAACAGAAAAAACTACCGGGCTTACAAAAAGCATCAAGGAGGCAAAACCCTCAGCTTATTGGGATTTTGCCCTTACTGGTAGCCTGGAATCAACCACAATCACCTGGGATCAGGATGTTGCCAGTCAACTGGATGAACCCCTGATCATCGCGCTACTACCTCAGGGTGATCTGTACGACATGAGTTCGATGGGGTCATTAACTTTCAAACCAGAGAAAAACCAGTCGGTAATGGTTGTTTACGGCAACGAGCTTCCAAAAGAGCTGCTTTATAATGCTATCACCGCTTACCCTAACCCTGCAGACCAGGAAGTAAACTTCAGGTTCTATGTGGATACGGAGGGCAGTGTTCCGGCAGCTATCGAATTTTATGACATCAGCGGCCAGCAAATCGGCAGCATCAACGAAATGGTTACTGGTGGTCAGTGGACCGATATCAACTATAAAGTAGCCACTCAGGACCTGCTGAAATCAGGAGTTTACCTCTTCAGAGTAAAATATGCTGATTTCGAAAGTGCAGTGAAGAGACTGATTATTAAGTAGACAGGAGACAGGAGACAGTATTCTGGAAAGCGTACTTTATCTGATATAAGAGCATCACTATATCTAAATATGACTTCTTATATATAGTAATATATCTTTGACCATGGCATTTCATTACTGCTATTCGTACGGGCTGACAATGCCTGAAATAGGTTGACCATTCTTTTTAAGTTTAGTTACATTAGAAATAGCAGCAATAAATGAATTTGAATGAAGGCAAGTTATTTAGATAAATACAGATTATTAAATCCGGTCAACCTTATTTAGGCATCATCAATCATCATTCTGTCTACTGTATTCTGTATTCTGTCTCCTTGGAAAACTTTGGCAAAGTATTTGCTTTACATTATTCGTACTGTAAAAATTAAAATATTTAACTAACTATTGTTATCTTTATCAAGCCGTAGTGTTTCCTTAAGAAACTGTGGCTTAACGGATTAGCAATAAAAACCAACAAGATTATGAAACGGTTTAATTTACTCGCTGCTTCTATTATTCTCCTTGTTGTCACCGCACAGGCTCAAACAAGTTCCGTTACGACTTCGCAAATACCAGTTCATTTTGAGTCAAAGGACAATCCTACCCTTGTTACCATCACAAGCCCGGAATCACTCGTGGAGAAGAGTCGAGGTTTTGCTCGTGTGGAAGGCACCTCAATTCGGATTGAGGGCACTGTGCAGGATCAGGACGGTGTCAAAATGATGACTATCAACAATAGCCTGATCCAGGTAGCCATGAACGGTAGCTTTGGTCATACTATTGCTATCAAACCCGGAGAAAACATTATCAACATTGCAGTCACTGATGGAAAGAACAATGTGCACAATGAAGTGCGCACTGTGAAAAGTGAAGCTGCAATCGCCAAGACTACTTTTGATGCCGCGCTTGGTTCTGAAGTAGGTACTTACTATGCATTGATCATTGGTGTAAATGACTATTTAGATCCTGAGATTGTGGACCTTGACAACCCAATATCGGATGCAAGTGCACTTAAAAAAGTACTTCAGGAACAATACATCTTTGAGTCTAAAAACATCGATTATATTGAAAATGCTACCAGGGCTCAGATCAATGATGCTATGGACGCACTTGCCCGCAAAGTAAAGCCTAATGACAACGTATTGATTTTTTACGCAGGTCATGGATATTGGGATGAGCAGGCAGAGATTGGTTACTGGATCCCTGCAGATGGTAAGAAAAGAAGTACAGCAGACTGGTACAGAAATAGTACCCTGACTGATCAATTATCAGCCATTAAGTCCAAGCATACGCTGCTTATTGCGGATGCTTGTTTCTCAGGAGGTATTTTCAAAGCAAGAGCTGCTTTCATGGATGCTTCATTAGCTATTAATAAAAAATATGAATTAGCTAGTAGAAAAGCCATGACCAGTGGTACATTGACTGAAGTACCAGACAGAAGTGCTTTCTTAAAATATCTGGTAAGAAGACTTGAAGCTAATACACAAAAATACCTTTCAGTAAGTACATTGTTCTATAGCTTCGAAGAGGCTGTAATCAACAACAGTGATGTAAGACCACAGTATGGTACTATCCAAAAAGTGGGTGATGAAGGTGGTGAATTCATCTTCATCAGAAAGGATTAATTAGCATCTGACACTAAAAACTTATATTTTAACCTGATGAAACGGTCTATCACAATTTCCGTCATCAGGTTTTCTTTTTTTTACTGCCTGACATTTATCTGTACAGCAGCTCTCGCACAGGAAAAACCCAAATGGACAGATCACAAAACCCGGGATCAGGTATTCCCTCCGAGTCAGTATTACATTGGATTCAACTCTTCTGATTTTCGCAAGG
>JAHCMM010000066.1 GCA_019192515.1 Cyclobacteriaceae bacterium SS2 | reverse complement strand
GCCTGGATCCAGGATGGAGACCTCATCGGACACACCAATATCAATAAGATCCAATACAATGAAGAGGCGTTTATGCATCTACATGTTTGGCCGGAGATCCTGAGGAGAAAGGGAATGGGGACCGAACTGGTAAAGATGAGTTTGCCCATTTACTTTGATCGGTTTAAACTCAAGAGACTCTATTGCGAACCCAATGCCCTGAACGAGCCACCGAATAAAACGCTGGTCAAAGCCGGGTTTGACTTTCTCGGTACGGAAGAGAAGATCCCCGGGTACATTAATTTTCTGCAGAAGGTAAATAAATACGTGATCGAAGCAGACAAAGTCAGAAAGCAGCAAAAATCATAATTGGTCAGGAAAAAGGATTCCTGTAAATTGGAATCCATTAACCCATTGTGATGAAAAGAAGACAAATACTTGGCCAGCTAGCCTTGGCTCCCGCACTGTTCCATACAGGATTCAGATTCAAAGCACCCAACAGTAAATCTCGTGTTCAATTTAGTGTGAATGCCTACTCGTTTAACAAACAATTGCGGGATGGTGAAATGAATTTTGACGACATGATGGAGTATGCTGCGGACATCGGATTAAATGCGGTAGACCTTACAGGTTATTATTTCGCTGGCTATCCTGAGATCCCCGCAGATACTGAGCTTTTCAGACTTAAGAAAAAGGCTCTCAAGCTGGGGCTGAACATCAGCTGGACTGGTGTGAGGAATAATTTTTGCAATCCGGATGCAGATGCCCGGAGGAAAGACATCGATCACATTGGTGAATGGCTGACCGTTTCTCAAAAGCTGGGAGCATCCATCATGCGGATCTTTGCCGGAAGGGGTAGTTACGACGGACATGCAAAAGATGAGGTGAAGGCGTGGATGGTAAAGGACCTGAAAGCCTGTGCACAGCTGGCTGAAAAGGCTGGCGTTATCGCTGGTTTGCAGCATCACAATGATTTCCTTTATAAAGCTGATGAGGTAATTGATATGCTGAAAAGAGTAGACTCTGAGTGGCTGGGCCTCATCCTTGATGTGGGTAGCCTGGATGACCCGGACCCTTACAGGGAAATTGAAAAGCTGGCTCCTTATGCCAATTACTGGTTTGTAAAGGAGCATGTAACGCAAAATGGAAAGCGCGTGCCCGTAGATATGAATAAGATTGCGGCGATACTTAAGAAAGAGAATTACCAGGGGTATATTTCATTTGAAAGCCTCTCGGATGGAGATCCCAGGGTTATAGTGAGCGAGATGTTCGAGGCTTTTAAGAAAGCCTATAACAGCTGATTTACTTGAGCATATCCTGGATCTTTGTCAGGATAGAATCTTCGATATATGGCTTAAAAGTGGCAGCGGAGTTCTTGATGGCTTTAATGGCTTTGGTAGAGTCAGAATCGCTTAAAGCCGTAATAAACAGAATAGGCGTATCCATTTCTTTCCGTAACTCCCTGGCAGCCTCCAATCCATTTAATTCTCCAGCCAGCATGATGTCCAGCAGGATCAGGTCCGGTTTATTCTCTTTGCATATCCCGGATAAATTGTCTGCCGAATCAAACCTTCCCGCACTTTCAAACCCATTTGAAATCACCATCATTTCAAGCGCAGTTGATGAAATCAAATTGTCCTCAATGATCAATACTTTCTTTTTTACTTCACTTGTCATCTGGCAAAAACTCTATCGTATACTTTACTCCTTTAAGTGTGTACTTCGTCATTGACCCGTTTAGTTGCTTAACCAATAAATCAATCAGGTCGATTCCGGATGTTACACCTTGCTTTCCTTTATTTTTTTGGGTGTCAATCCCCTTACCCTGGTCGTAGATAGTAAGCCGGATTGACTTTTTCACCTTCTTTAGGGTTACAAAGATAGGTCCTCCCTTGCCAGGTTCATAGGCATATTTTATGGTATTTAAGACAATTTCATTGGTTAACAGTCCCAAAACCAGGATTTTATCAACTGATAATTTTTGACTTTCCAGCTTGAGGTTTAGCGGGAAGTGAGATCCGTCAGTGGTATAGGAGGCTATCAGGCTAATAATTAGATCTTCCAGGTAGTCCTTCACATCCAGCTGGTCAAACTCCTCAAGCCTGAGTAGCTGGTCGTGCGTCTTGGCAATGGTGTTGATCCGGGTTTTTGTCTCTTTGATGTAATCCTGCAGGGCCTGGTTCTCGGTGGATTTTGATTTAAAATACAAGAGACTGGAGATTAGATTAAGATTGTTTTTGATGCGGTGATGAAGCTCTTTTAGGAGTGTATCTTTTTGTTTTAATGCTTTTTCCAGCTCCTTTTCTTTTGTCACAAAATCCGTGATGTCCATTTCCACGCCGATCAGCTTGGTTATTTCACCCGCCTCATCCTGGAGCGGAGCCCCGTAACCCTGAATATATTTCAATGAACCCTCTGATGGAATAAGCCGGAATTTGGTGCTGTTGATGCCGCTGTCGATCTGCAAATTTTCGATCGCCTTGATGGTTTTTTCCAGGTCTTCAGGATGTATTCTGCTCATCCAGCTATCCGGATTCTTTTCCACCTGCTGACGGCTGAGGTTGTACATTTTATATATCATTTCATTCCCCATATACTTACCCTGATTCAGGTCGTACGTCCAAATGCCCAGCCCTGCTGCCTCCACGGCTATTTCCAGTTGTCGGTTGATCTCTTCAAGCTGTAGCTGGGTTTCTTTTAGTTCGGTGATATCCAGGATGATGGTGTCC
>JAHCMM010000065.1 GCA_019192515.1 Cyclobacteriaceae bacterium SS2 | reverse complement strand
TCAGAAGCAGACTGAGTATGTAGAGGTACGGTTCAAAAACGTACGTAAAGATATCTTCAAGAGTAATGAGGGGCTCGAACTAAATCCCGGAGATGCTGTGATTGTGGATGTGCCGAATGGGCATCATCTCGGCCATATCTCTTTGATGGGCGAGTTGGTTCCTCTGCAGATGAGAAAGAAGAATATTGATCCTGAAACTTCTGAGATCCGAAATATTTATCGTTTGGCCAATCAACAGGATATCGACCGTTATCGTGATGTGAGAAACCGGGAGATGCCCACCATGTATCGCACCCGACAGATCATTCAGGAGATGAAGCTTGGAATGAAGCTGACGGATGTTGAATTTCAGGCAGATAACTCCAAAGCTACCTTCTACTATTCTGCCGATGATCGAGTGGATTTTAGAGAGTTGATCAAGATCCTGGCAGGAGAATTCAAAATCCGTGTGGAAATGCGTCAGATCAGTCTTCGTGAAGAAGCAGGCAGGCTAGGTGGTATTGGATCTTGCGGACGTGAACTTTGCTGTTCTACGTGGCTTAGCGATTTTAAAAGCGTGAGCACACAGGCCGCACGATATCAAAACCTTTCTTTAAATCCATCTAAATTATCAGGCCAGTGTGGTCGGCTCAAGTGTTGCCTCAACTATGAGCTTGATACGTACATGGATGCGCTCAAAGACATTCCTGAGGTGGAGGAACCCCTGGTAACTGAAAAAGGAGTAGCAAAGCTCCAGAAGACAGATATTTTCAGAAAGATCATGTGGTTTGGCTATGAGCATGAAAATAGCTGGCATCCCCTGGAAGTTCATCGGGTCAATGCCATTCTGAAAATGAATAAGTCAGGCAAAAAGCCAGCGACTTTGTTTGAAGATAGTTTGGACGAGCTCAAAGATTCTGTGCTGAACGAAGATCTGGCACGGATGGACAAAAAATATTCTTCCGGTAATAAAAGGAAGAATAAAAAGAAAAAACGAAGAAATAAAAACAGGTCAAAAGGTTCTTTTGGGAATGACCAAAAGCCAAATCAAAACTCATGAAGCACATATCATTGATGGCTTTACTGGCCATATTATTTTCCTGTGACTCATCCAGGGTGTATGAAGAAAATAAGGATTTTAATGGCCCATTTTGGCCAAAAAGTACCGTTCCGGCATTTACATTCGATATTGAAGATACTTCAGAGTCATACAACATCTTCATCAATGTGAGGAATGGATTTGACTACCCTTTCTATAATCTCTATTATGAATACGCCATTCGGGACTCTTTAGGCAATACCCTGGAAAAGGATATGTTGGAATTGATCCTTTTCGATTCTAAATCAGGAGAACCTTTTGGCAGCGGGCTTGGAGATCTTTTCGATCACCAAAAACCGGTGTTGGAAAACTATCAATTTCCACAGCCCGGACAATATTCTATAGCTTTTACCCACTTCATGAGACCTGATACCCTGCCCTTAATATTATCGGTCGGCGCGAGGGTTGAGAAGTCTGTTGATTAGGTTTCACGGTCGATAAATCTCTCCAACTTGTCGAAAGCGACCATTTTTTGTTCCCAGAATTCGCGACTGAAGAATTGAATGAAGGGCCATTTTTTCTCCCTGAGGAGATAGTACTGATTATAAAATGCATCTATGATGGACTGTTGCTCCAGCCGGTCATCTGTAATGACCAATCCGTGGAATTTTTCTTTTTTGGTGATGGCACAATCTGCAAATGGAAGCTCCAATGACAACATATCTTTCTTAAGGGATTCCGCTTTAAGATACAGTGATAAATTTCCTGCTTTAATATTATCCTGGGTCTCAGTAGTATTTTTAGCATACTGAAAAAATGTACTGAGCAGTTTTGTTCCTTCATTAATTCCCTGGGAATCGATATTCAATGAGGTAACGACCTGCATGTTTTTTTTCGCCCTGGTACAAATGATATTAACCATGCCAGGGCTAAGCTGTTGATACTGCTCCCAATGATCGTAGCCGCTTGAAAAAATGATATGATCCCTGGTTTCTCCCTGGGCATTTTCGATAGTCTTGATAAAAAAGGAATCTGGAAGTTGTATTTTTTTCTCGGCAAGTAGGTTCCAGATTAGAGAACGCTGTAGGCCATCGCCCACCACAACACCGAGATTTTCTTCCGGATTCTTCTTGAGCGTGTTTACAATCAGTTTTACGACCTCCTCGGCTTCAGCCCTGTTGCCATCAGCTGACCATTGACCATTTACGGTAACCAGGTGAATGCCTGCTTCAGACATGGAAGCATGATCCGGTATAAATTGCAGTTCATTGTTATAAAAATAACGATTTGCAAAAGAGATCAGCGAAAGATTTTTGGCGTTATAATGCCTTTTCAACGTAATGGTTTTCAACTGGTCGGCCAGGAATTGATAAATCGTTTCGCCAGAAGTGGAGGCTATGGTCTCACCATCATCATATATATTGATTTGACTGATCTCCTGATCGTCTCCAAAGATCATCCAGTTAGCACCTCGCGAAAGCGCAGGGATACCTCGTTCAACGAGACAAAGATTTGCTTCATCAAAAATCACCAGGTCGAAGACCTCTTTCATTGGAAAAATGGCCGATGCTGATTCAGGTGTAGTGATCCAGCAGGGGAGTAAGGAGAATATCTCTTCTTCAAATTGATTGATCACCCTTCTGATAGGCCACTTTTTTTTGGGATCGTTGAGCAGTTCCAGCAGCTCCTGGTAAGAGGCTTCAACGCCTTCTTTTTCTGTGGCTGAAATGGCTTTCTCCCTTACTTTTGAAAGAATAAGATCTGGTGTCATTCTAAATTTTTCATCAAGGGTTGCCTGTAGTTCTTCCAGGTGATTCTCTATTTCCTGTGTTGTGGCAATTTTCAGAATGGGGTACTTTTGCTCAATGTGATCTATCCAGGCATTGCAAATAGAACTTATAAAAAGCTGCTCTACCTTACCCTTTCCCTCCTGCTCCAGCTCGCATAGGTCATCAATTATTTTTAGTTCCTCCTCTTCAAATGTATCCCTCAATTCATGATAGGCCAGTATATCCTGAAGGTCCTCCTGGAGCTGCTTTTCTACCTTAGACCGGTCTGCTTTTCCGAGTAATAAATACCGGACTTGTGCTTCACTCACATAACCTTTCCACTTGTCGAGATATACAGGTATCTGATCGATGAGGTCCAGCAGCAGGTGGATGGCATGAGTATAGTTATCAAGCGTTTCATTCTTTGCGGTAAGATAGTTTGGCAACGTGCGAACCGTATGTCGCAACTGAAAGGATTTCAAGGCCAGCTTCTGATAGAAAAACCAGTTTTGGATGTCAATCTTACGATAGCTTTCCGGAAATTCCTTGAGCCATGGGACCTCCCTCAACTCAGANATCTGGTGCTCTAAGTTTAACCTGTTGTCAATTCTCTCAAGTAGTGTTTCAAAGCCAGCCCTGTTGCTTTTTAGTTCGTTGGCAACCAGGATGCGGGTAATAAATATTTTGTCTTCCGAAAAGAGTCGCCATCGGATCCAGCTAAATATCCCTTTTCGGGCCTTAATGGCATGCTCCAGGGCCTCCTGAAAGCGCCCCAATTCATTGGCACCTAAAGAGATCTCGGGTCCAGCGCCTTTAAAGCATTGTAATAGATTTCGCTCCCGTTGCGACAACCACCCAATATCCTGATCTGGCGGATTGTCCACCATGTGGATATAAAAGTTGTATGTGGTTTCATTTTTTAGATTATCAGCTAGCTGCTCGAGTGGCTCTTTGTTGGCAAGAAAGAAGAGAGCAGTTTCGAAGTCGATTTCATTGGTGAATTTTTTTGACTCCTTTTTAATATGCTGATCCAACTCGTAGATCTCATCGAGTATTCCACTGAAGATCGCAGGGTCAACCTGATCAGATTTGGAAAGGGACGGACCTTTTGTCCAGAAATGCTCGCCAGCTTCAAAGCGTCGGTGGTGCTGCATATAATTACTAAGTGCAGGTAAGAACTTGTCCACCTTGTCAAATGTGAAATTTCGGTAGACCAGGTTGAGCGATAAAATTTCATCCTCTTTGCCAGACATGAGGTATAGCTCCTGAATGGGTTTCCCACATTCAGAGGTATCAAATAGTGCTTCCTTAAAGTCATTCAGTTGGCTTGTGATCTCTTCTATGGATTCACCAGCTGATTGAAATGATTTGTCGAGCTCATTGGTGTCTAGAGAAATATTTTTCTGTTTGTGTTCACTCAGGCTGTCTATCTGTTTGCTGATCTGCTCGTAAATATTTTTACGCTCATTTTTAAAGTCATGGACCAACCCAATGAAGCTGTGCAACTGTAGCTGTTGTAGTTGCCGAAAGACGTCATCCATTGCGGAGGCTTTTTGACTTACCAGCAAGACACTTTTCCCATGGGCCATAAAATCGCTGATCACATTGCTGATAAGTTGTGACTTACCAGTGCCTGTAGGGCCCTGCACCACCAACGAGTTGCCAACCCTGGCATTTTTGAGTGCGAGCTCCTGTTTACCATTCAACAGGAACGGTGTGAAAAGATCAGACTGTTTTACACTGTCGATAGGATTGTCTTTTTTGGCCGGTTTAGCTTTAGGTGCCTTTTGATCTTTTGATTTCAGGAGCTTTTCATAGTCGGATATCAGGTAGGCACCGGCTTGCGGAAATATTCCAAGTGTTGCGTAAGGATACAACCGCAACTTTCCCTGTTCTTCATTTTTTTCCAATTCATGAAGTTCGAAACTCTTAAAAGGCTCGAGCTCATCGATGAAATTTCTTTGGTTGAATTCAATATCCAACTCACTATCTCTCAACATTGCGTAGAGTTCGCTTCTAAACAATGTGCTGTCGGCATCAAATTCGTTTAGCACTTTTTCGATCAGGTCTTCGCTTAGTTTGACCTTGTTGTGGTATGCATACCGAAGCAGAAAGGTCTTATTTAATGTAATGTTTACATCTTTTCGTTTCTGCAGATACCATTCTTTATCTTTTTGAACCAAAGAGAATGGGAAAAATATAAAAGGACACCTTACGAGTGTCCCATCATTTAGTTTGCCACGTACAAAAGGCCAGCCGACATAAAGGTCCTTGGCTCCTCGTTCTTCAAAAATGAGTTTCTCATTCCGTGAGATTTTTTTTAGCTGATCGAGTAAGCCCGGTTCAGTCTTCTCGTCAGTTATTTTTATGTTTTCCTCACGGCTAATTATGGATTTGATGATGCCAAAACCCAGGTGCTCCTGGTCAAGCCGTTTTATATCCAGGAAGAAGTTATCAGGTAGGTTGAGCAGTAACAGCGATCTGTTGTTTCCAGGGAGAACCTTTATTCTTTCTAAATAGTCGACCAACTGTATTTTCATATAGACTCATGCTAGGGTCTAACTGAAATATAAGGAGATAATTTATTATAAAGGGAGTCTGAAACAATCTTTATCTTTTTTACTTCTGATTTCTCCTTAAAAGCACCATGAACCTTCTTGTAGTTGATGATGGCCCTGGCAACAGGGTAATCGATATATGGATGCGAGGATAAAATTTTGATATCATCGCTATTGATATTGACCGTTGCCCGAATACTGTCTATGGTGATTTTTTGAATCACCTCCTCAATTACTTCTTCATTGAGCCCATATACCTCATGCAACTGGCTTTTAGAATGAAAGCCACCCAGAAGATCCCTGTACTTAACGATTCGGACACTAAGTGTTGGGCCAATTCCTCTGATAGATTCCAGTTCTTGAGCAGTGGCTGTGTTGATTGCAATGAGGGGTGTGGGTTCTGGGATGGTTATATTTTTCTCCTTAGACGAAGTCTGAACAACCCGAACGTCTTCTATTTGCTTTTCATGGATGGTCAAAAAGTCTTCAAGCTCATTATACAGGTTTTCGCTCATACCATAGATCTTTTGCAGATCTGTTTTACTTCGAAATGATCCACCTGCCTTGCGATAATTGATCAGATTATTGGCTACATTCCCTGGAATACCCATCGACAACAGCTCATTCAAGGAGATCATATTAGGATCAAATGATTTCAAAGTCAATGGAGGCAATGTAGGAGAATGACTAGCTAAAGAATCCTTTAATTCTTTTCCTTCAGAAAAACTGATGCTGTTGAACCACTGTTGTAATTGGATTTCATCAGATGTGGAGGAAACTTCATTAGTCTTTTGAGTGTTAATAAACCACCTGGGCAAAATGGCAACAAGCATCACCAAACTCACTAGAATGAGTGATCCATTGGTCTCAGTTCTTGAGAACCCAAAAGTATTGGTGACCCATTTTTTGATAAGGCGAATCATAAACAGTTATTTAGAATTGAAGATAGTTAATTTTTTATATGACATAAGTCATATGGTAATTACATTCAGTCTTTTTAATTTAGCAGCCTGTTTTAAAAAGATAGATGGAACATTTTAAGTCGATAGGCATTTCTTTCAAGAACACTCCACTGGAGGTAAGGGAAGCAATATCCTTGAATGAGGAGTCTACAAGGTCTTTGCTAACAAGACTTGGGGAGGTACTGGGCCTTGACGAGCTGTTGATTCTATCCACTTGTAACAGGACGGAAGTTTACTATGCTTCCAAAGAAGATCTTAATGATCAGATCCTTGCTCTGTTAGGAGCATTTAAGGGGCTGGACATTGACTCCATCAGGCATTATTTTGTTGCCTATCAGGATGAGCATGCAATCAATCATTTGTTTGAAGTTGCGCTAGGCTTGGATTCGCGGGTATTAGGTGACATCCAAATATCCAACCAGGTAAAAAAAGCCTATCAGTGGTCTGCTGATGAAGGTTTAGCTGGTCCATTTATCCATCGGTTGATGCATACCATATTCTTTTCGAATAAGCGTGTGGTGCAGGAAACTGAATTTAGAGATGGCACAGCCTCTATTGCGTCAGTAGCGGTAGACCTTACCAGGCATTTTACCAAAAACTTTACGCTGCCAAAAATTGCTCTGATCGGCCTTGGCGAGATCGGGGAGGATGTGGCTGGTAATCTCAAAGATTTCGAAGGTGAGATTACACTGGTCAACAGAACTGATGAAAAAGCAGCTGAGTTGGCAGAAGAGCTTGGCTTTTTATCCAGGCCATACAGTGAGTTATCTGCTGTGGTTGCGTCGTCGGATGTGGTAATCAGTGCAGTTAACTCTCCTGAGCCCATCATTACAACACAGAATTTTGGAAGTACTTCCAATCATAAAATGATCATTGATCTTTCTGTGCCCAGAAGTGTTTCTCCGGAAGTAGAAGGATTGAATGGTATCTTATTATATAACATTGACCAACTCGATGAGCGAACTAAAGAGGCGCTGAGCAAGCGCCAGGGTGCTGTTGGTCATGTACGGTCAATTATCAACGAGTCACTCTCAGAATTCAAAGAGTGGTCTCAGGAAATGGAGGTTTCTCCTACCATCCAGAAACTAAAAAATGCTCTGGAAGAAATCAGAAGGCAGGAATTGGCCAGGTATGTTGGGAAGGTAGATGAAAAGCAATCTAAGCTTCTTGACAAGGCCACTAAGAATATGATCCAAAAAGTGATCAAGTTACCAGTACTGCAACTTAAAGCCGCTTGCAAGCGTGGTGAAGCAGAAACACTCGTAGGTGTCCTGAATGACCTGTTCAATTTGGAAAAGGATCACCAGGAAACTAAATAATCACACTACTTTTCTTATATATTTGAAGCAAATGCAGTTCCTGAACATTTGTCTTCTTATTCTTATTACCCATTCTTCAGTCTTTTCTGGCTCGGAGATCAATATTATTTCTAGCGGCAGCTTCAAAGGCCTGGCCAATCCTACAGGAGAAATACTTATACCAGCGGTTCATGAGGAAATTGGCTGGTCTGACGGCACCGTCTTCCTCGAAAATGAAGTGATCGGATATCGTGATCAGGGCAAGTGGGGATTGATCAACACCAGGAATAAAAAAATCACTTCAGCTGAGTTTAATTCCTTACTTCCCATAGGTGAAGATATTTTTCTGGCTTCCAAAAAGGCAAGGCTTACCAACCATCTTTATCATGGATTGATAGATAATAAAGGAGAGGTGGTGGTAGGGTTCAACTACTTTTCGATCAATAGACTGACTAAGGCCCGATTTAAAGTAGGTGATTACCGGGATGGAAGTGTATATCATGGCGTTAGGGGAATTGAAGATGAAGAAATTATACCTTGTGACTATCGGGCTATAGAAGTCATGGAAAACCTGATTGTTTGCTATGGTGATGATCAGCTGGTCCGAATTTTTGATTTAAATGGCCGACAGATCTACAATAGATGGCTTGATGGAATCAAACCTCATCTGGATGGTTTTGAGATCGTTGAAGAGGGTAGGAGTGGAATTCTATCGCGGGATCATCGATTGATAAGCTACCCTAACTTAAAAGGAATTACAGAGGAAGGAGTTCGTAATAATTTTAACAGGTGGGAAGTTCGTAGCCTGGTCAAGGATAGCGTCTTCTATGAGTCATGCGATTCCATTACGATACTCAATGAAAACCTTTGGATTGCACATGTCAACGATGCGGAACACATGCTTGGAGCCCATGAACGGCTATTTTCCAATCAAAAGTACCACCTGAAGTATATTCAGCGCGGATTTATAGTTGCTCAAAATAAGCAGTCCGGAAAGTGGGGATTGTACAAGACAGGTGGGGAAGCTGTAGAAGAAGGCTTTGACTTTATCCTGGCTGACTCTAACTACTTTTATTGCCAGCGAGGTAATAAATGGGATATCTACAATGCATTCAGCAGAAAGTTGAATGACAAGCAGTTTGAAGAAATCTCATTATCTATTCAGCGAAACATCCCGGTAAAGAAAAATGGGTTTTGGGGATTTGTAGATTTCATGGGTGATCCGCTTGTATCATACAAGTTTGACCAGGTAGCACCTGGAATTGAAAACCAGTATCTCGCAAGATATGTTGGGAAATGGGGCATAGCTAATCTCCCGGAATCGTGGCTCGCTCTCCCGGAATTTGATACCATAGAAGTGGATACCAAATTTTATCTGGCCAGAAAAGGCCGTGCCACCTATATTTTTGATGATAATGGTGACTTGTTGTTGCGTACTGGCTATGAAGTTTCAGTAGAGAATGACATCATCTACCTGAAAGAAAATGATCACCTTGGGCTGATCACCGCAATAGGAAGTATCGTTGATCCTCAATACAAATCAATCAAAAAGGTTGGGGATTTCTATGTATGCAAGAAAGACAGTGTACTGGAGATGCTAAATCCATATGGAAGAAAAGTGCTGACGGCGGTGGATGAGGTACAGGAGGTTTTTAGTTATTCGGAGGGCTATTTTCATATCCTGAAAGATGATAAACACGGTTTTGTTGATGAAAATGGAAAACTCAGAGTAGCCAATCGATATGATGGTGCATTGCCTTACAGTGAAGATATGGCAGCTGTGAAATTGAGGGGTAAATGGGGATATATCAACAAGTGGGAGCACCTGGTGGTACAACCACACTATGATACCTGCTCGGCATTTAAAGGTGGCCTGGCCAATGTTTCCATAGATGGTAAATTTGGTATCATCAATACCAAAGGGGAGATGATCATTCATCCCGACTTCGAATTGATCTCCAGGACTCCCTATGGCAATTACGTGGTGACTAGTCCACAAATGAAACAGGGACTGGCTGATGAAAAAGGAAGGATCCTCTTAAGTACCAATTATGATGAAGTAATCGACACGGCTCATGAATTTGTGATTGCCCGCAAGGGAGAGAACTATGGCGTGGTGAAATATGATGGTCATTCCTATGTGCCTTTCAATTACAAGCAGGTGCAGGTGCAGGGAGATTACCTCTTACTCATGGGCAACTAGCTACCCTACTGTAACGATCCGAATGGATTTTGCATCAAAATATTTACTGGCTACACTATTGATATCTTCACCGGAAACCTGATCAATGGCATTGAAAAGGTCATTCCAATAGTCAAATGACATTCCATTGAGATCAAGGGTCTTCGCCAAATCAATCGTATCCAGAATAGTATCGAAAGAAGAAGCGATTTTCCCCTTCATGTAGTTTTTAAGTGTAAAAAGCTCATCTGAAGAAGGTGGGATATTTTGAAGTTGTGTGATCTCATTCAGGATCTCCCCAATGGCTTCATCTTTCTTCTCTTTTAGTACATCAGTACCTATTTGCCAGAATGACAACTCATTGAAATGGATCAGGCTGGAGTAGATCCCATATGTGAGTCCTTTTTTCTCCCGGATATTCATCATCAATCTCGATCCGAAAAATCCACCAAGAATTTCATTCGCAACTTTCAGCCTAAAATGATCCGGGTGCTTCCTGTTAATGGTAATGTTGCCCATTCGGATGCTTGTTTGGACACTTTCCGCCTTTTCAATTTCCAAATTTTCTGATGTAAGTGGATGAGGCATTACCTGACTGTCCTTGCCAGAAAATTTCATTCCGGAGAACTCTTTCTCTATCAAACCAATTTCTATGTCGTCTACAGCACCAGCCACATAAATAGATGGAGACCTTAGAAAGTTTTTCTGGTAATGCCCGAGTACCTCTTCATGTGAAATCGCGTTGACTTGCTTCGCTTCTACGATCTGCCCATATGGATGTGTCTCACCAAATAAACACTTCCTGTATTGAAGACCCGCTACCACGCTGTTTCGAGCCATCTGCTGCTTGATTTGCTGAATCCGGATCTGTTTCATGGTATCAAACTCTTTTTCCGGAAACGAGGCATCCTGCAGGATATCAGCAAGCAGTGAAAGTAATGTAGGGAAGAATTTTTTCAGTGAATATAACTTGATGGATACGTGATCTGGTGAAGGACTTATGTCCAGGTGCCCGCCATAGAAGTCGATTTTTGAAGCTATCTGATAGGCATTGAGATCTGAGGTACCTTCCGAAAGCATCTTAGCGGTAAAGTATGTGATGCCTTTCAATGGTTCTTGTAAAGCTCCTGAAGGGATAACCACATTAAGCGTAATTACCGGATGATCTTCATGCCGTATCAGGCCGAGTGGGATATCACCCGCTATTGCGGATTTTTGGAATTCCGGCAGCCTGAGTGATCGTATTTCATGAATTGGAGGAGAAACCGATCTATCCACCATTGCCGATTTCTTCCGTAGGTTCGTTTTTGTCCAGATTGAAAAGGAATGAAAGTCTCAAAGTATCACCAAGAGGGTGATTGTTTTGTTTTGGGATCAGGTATGAAAAGTCAACACCAAATACCTGGTAACGAAACCCAATTCCTGCAGTGAAAAATTTTCTATTCCCTTTCTCTTCACTTTCCAGGAAGTAGCCAACCCTGACAGCAAATACATCCCGATACCAGTACTCAGATCCCACGGACAGCATGATCTCTTTTATCTCTTCACTAAATCCACCCGGAGCATCAGAGAATGACCCAAAAACGCCACTTAATAAAGGTCTGTTTGGATCTTTACCAGATTCAATAATATAGTCTCCATTAGCATCGGTCTGCAAATCACCGTTTTCGTCCGTTGCATAGATTGGTGGAGTGGGTACCAACAATTTGTTGACATCAAAAACCAGGGTGATAGTGTTAAATGGATCGATATTGGTCGTGAAGGACGTTCCCAGTCGCAGGTTGGTAGGAATGAAATCTTCCTGAGATTCGGTACTATATGTGACTTTCTGTCCAAAGTTCGAGAGGTGTGCTCCAAATGAGAGCTCAGAGTCGAGGCCCCCAAATTTCATAGGTTGTGTATAGTAATAGCCGAGATCAATAGCTACGCTGGTACCATTTTTTGCACCTGTTGCCCCTGTCAGATCACCGGTCAGGTTAGACCAGATAAACCGAGTAGATAAGGCTATACTCATTCGATCCGTAAGCTTCCTGGAGTAGGTAGCATCAATAGCCACTTCCTTGGGGTTTTCAGTGCCAATGGGCAACCCCTGGATATCTGTCTTGTAAATCTCACCCAGGTCAAAATACCTCATTGAAGCGCCAAAAGTCTGGATTCTATCTATTTTCTTATAAAAAGTCAGGTAATTCAGACTCATATCATCAACTATTCTCCCCAGCCAGGGTGAGTAGGAAAATGAAAAACCCATGTCCTTTTCTATAAAGGCCAGCTTGGCATTATTCCAAAAAGTACTGTAAACGTCAGGGCTTGTCGCTACTCCAGCATCTCCCAACGCTGACCCTCTACTGTCTGGAGCAAAACCCACAAAGGGGACAGCTGTGGTGATTGGGTTGCTGGCACCAGAAGCTCCGTTTATAAATGATTGTGCAAAAGCATTGCCTGTAATAAGCAAGCAAAGACAACTTAAATATTTTGATATACCGTTCATGCGGTGGTTCTTAATGCGTTGTAAAGATAATTAATTAATGATTACGAGTCTTTTTATTGCTTCATTTGAGGCTCCATCCAGGGTACTTTTTACGCTCAATCTATAAAGATAAATTCCGGGTTGCAAATCACCTCCCAAATCATTTGATGGTCTCCATTTCAGGTTATCTACTTTGCTCTGGCTGTCATCAATATTTAGCTGAGATGAAAATTTAATAGAGCCTGACATATCATAAATATCAAGGTTCACAATTAGCTCCTCGCCCTGGCGATCATGCTCGAATGTAAAAGTTGTTTCAGAATGATTGAGTGCAACAGGATTAGGATAGTTCATCACATTATAAAGTCTGATCACCGGCTGATCAGATACATAAAACTCAACTGCCTTTTCGCTGGAATTATTGTACGTATCCCAGATTTTTAACGTGGCAGAGTATTTACCGGGATCAAGGTTTTGAAGTGGATATAAGACGGTACCGGATTTGTAGGTGTCCAGGTTGGCCTGGTAGAAATCATTGAGGTTGATGGGTTCACCTCCATTGAGAGTTAGTGTGATATTTTGATTGAATCCATTGGAGGAGATGCTGATCCCACTCTCATCGGATATTCGGGCAATAAAAAGACTGTTTTGTCCTACTGTTTGTCCACTAATAAATGTATCGTCGTTTAGAAACAAGTTTACAACAGGGGGAGTGTCATCTGTAACTGGGTTTGGAATTGTTCCACCAATAACAATATTTGTATTAGCACCTGTAGCGTCTACTATCGAGTTGTTATCCCAGGCGTAAGCGAGGACTTTACCCTTCTCAAGCTTATAAGAAATGTTTTTGGGCAGAATAAAAGAAGCGTTGAATAGTCCGTTGGTTACGGATACTTCACCCCTAAATAATGTATTGGATAGTTCCTGATAGCTAAACTTAGGGTTTTCCTGACCCCTCGTAGTCTTTTGTTGAGGGATGTCTATTATACTGACAGTGGCCTTTCCGTTGAAAGTGTCGATGGTGTCTCCCGAGCTGGTTACTGCACCGTACAGCATATATTCTTCAAAAGCACTCAAGGTATCTGAGATCGTCTCTAACTCACCAAATGTAATATCATATTTTGGGTAATTCAGTTTCAGAAATGGGTCACCCAGCAGGGCAAAGTTTCGATTAACTGGTCCGCTTAAGCTATTGTTCTTTGTTTCTCGGATGATGTCCCCCAATCTAGGAAACTCATTGTCTTTTTTGGATAGTAATGCTTCGTGAAAGGCCTTATTCACCAGGAGGTTGGTGTGTGCATACACTGGTCGTGTGGTCGTGATAAGGGCAATGGCCCCTCCATTGGGGTTTAGCAAGAGATGTTCAGCTCCGGATGTGATGATGGGTTGATCATATTTCCCAAATTCACAGGTTGCAGTCACAATCAGGGGCAGCTTATGACGGTTGGTCAGCTGGCTTATCACACCATTGTTGAGGGTTTCTTCCTGCATCCATTGTGTTTCATTGCCATGACCGATGAAATTTAACACCAGTAAGCCATCCGCAATGGCATCCTCCAATGCCTTGGTGGCAGCAGGAGACCTTTCTCTTGGGGAGACAATCTGTTCGTAGTTATCCAGGAAGATCTTCCTGGACCGGAACTGTGGCCCCTGTTCACTCACAATGTTGCTTAATGTTACCGCGTGGTTCATGTGTACATTCAAATCACCATCGTCCGCAAAATATGCAATCTCGTTTCTCCATTTTCCAAGTGTTCGTTCACTGGTAGCATATCTCAGGATTTTGGCTACAATTACATCTGCTTCTGCTTCTGTCTTAGCTGGAATTCGGCCTACCCCAATCTCCATGTCATGGTCATTTTGAGTGTTTTCAATCCACATTCCTTCGTGATCTTCAAGAAACCCCAGGTAATCGTCAGACGAATAGCTGTAGATTGGACTAAAAGAATCCCGTGACTCATAAACCGGGATATGATTGGGGTCACTCCCGGAATATTTGTAGTCGTATGAGCAATCACCGAATAGCAATACATTTTTTAGCCTGCCGCCATTCTCATAAACATACCTGATATAATTTCTGATCGCCGTGAGGTCCCGCCTTCCAGATGAAAACTCATTGTATATATGATTCACATTGATGACTCCTATCGTTAGATTGTCATGGGTCTGATGAAATTGCTGCAATTTTTTAGCCTGGCTTTCAAATGATGAGGTGATAATCAATCCATCAAATTGAGTTGCTGCTTTAATATTCTGATTGCTGATCGGTCCGAAATACGTGGGAGTGGGAAAGTCTGATCCATGAAAAATTACGTAGTGGTGGATGTCATCAACTTCCACACTGAATTTAGCCTGATTATTGACCACTGTGTATTCTATGAGCCTGGGATTTACTGGATCCATGATATCGAGAATGGTGGCGTTGTTCGCTCCATTTAATTCAATCTGATAAGTAAAGACTCCGTTTTTAGCATTCACATTGCTGAAAAATGTACTGTTTCCATATAATCCCAACTCTCGTTCATAGGATAAGAGAAAATAATCCAGATAAGCCCGTGAGAGGGACACATTTGCCCGATTATACTTCATGTCAAGTGCTATGGATTCCAGGGTATTGTCTGAAATATCCATTTTATAGGACTTTTCATGGGCTCTTATCGTATAGGTTGTCCCTGATCCTGTTGGAATAGAATCAAATGGTATAAGACCGGAATCCTGTCCATTCATCGTGATTTCGAAAGAACTTTTTCCCTCAGAATGTACTACGATCTGAGCCTGAAGGTGAATACTGTCCCGAAGGCCAGGTATTTCATAATTGAAGCTTTTGGATAATTGTTGATTGGAAAATTCATCTCCCAGCCATCTCCTTCCGGACCCTATCAGGTTTATGTCTTCAGACTCCCGGGTAATAAACTCATTAAAATGACTGATCAATTGCCCTTCGGAATCGGCTAATTGCGTGGATGATGTTCGTTTCCCATTAGCGTTGCCTATGGTAAGGAAGTAGTAGGCCGTATCTGAATAGATGTTTTTCTCATATATAATTTCACCATCCGGGCCAAAGGTCCTTTTGTCCGGACCCTGTGCATAAAACAAAAGGTATTCGTTTGTGCCAAGACCCGGTGAATTATCAGTAAAATCTATCAGGGCATTTTCGGGAGGATCATGATAAACAAACTCAGCATTTGATTGTGGGAGCATACCCCCATTGTGTCCGTAAATCTTAATCTTCTTGGGATCTATGGAATTTGGACTAATCCCAAGGGACGATAGAAAGGAAGCATCAATTTTATATATCCCATCACTTGTGACGCCGATTTTATAAAAGGCACCATCAGATAGAATGCTCTGCCCCGATAATGCATGAACTATCAAAAAAATCCCGATGGCTGGCAGCTTCCTCAACACCTTTAAAAAACGATATTAAAACCAGAAAATTACCACAGATAACCTAAACACCACTTTTAGCCAGAAAATTTCCCAGTATGCTAAAGAGTATGTAACATGGAATGATCAAGGGAAGGGCGTTCCATTGAAAAAAGATGAGCAATACTACTATAAGGATAAGCAACAGGTATCGAAGGCTGTTGGCTCTCCACTGAAAGGTTTTGAATTTGAAAGCCAGGAGTTCAATAGGTGCTACCAGCAGGAAGCATGACGCAGCCGTGATCCCCAGTAATGAATAGAAATTGATGTATGAAGAGGGCAAAAAAATCAAGGTTGAGATCATAATGGCGTTGGCGGGCGTTGGTAACCCAATAAATTTATCTGTTTGTTGATCATCAGTGTTGAACTTTGCCAGTCTCAGGGCAGAGAATATCGCGATCAGCAAGCCAGCTAAGAAGATGTATCCATCGCTATGTCCTGCAATCAGAATAGTCATATAATAAGCAGGAAACAAACCAAAACTTACCATATCAGCAAGGGAATCCAGCTCCTTTCCTATGGCAGAGCTTACCCCGAGTTGACGAGCCACAAGTCCATCCATGAGGTCGAAAAAAGCTGCAAGAAGAATAAAGTAGAGCGGGCTGCTTATATCTCCTCGTGCCAGTAAAAAACAGCCAATAGCTCCCGTTAGCAGGTTGAGGCAAGTGATGAAGTTGGGTAAATGTCTCATGCCTTCACAAATGGGTTGTGCTCTTTCTCATGTCCAATGGTAGTGGTGGGGCCATGACCGGGATACACTACGGTTTCGTCAGGCAATGTGAACAGTTTGGTTTTGATATTTTCAATCAGAGTATCATGGTCTCCCCCGGGTAGGTCAGTTCGTCCGATGCTATCCCTGAAAAGCACATCGCCACCAATAAGCTTTTTTCCTTCTTCGTAGTAAAATACCTGGTGACCCGGTGAGTGTCCGGGTGCGTAAATTACTTTTAGGTCGGTTTCGCCAATCGAAATAGTCCCTTCGTTTTCAATCAGATGATCGGGGGTAGCTGGCTCATAGTGGGTGATCCCCCAGTTCGGGGCATAAGCCTCCACCGCCCTGAGGTTGTCCACCTCATTTTCAGGAATTAGTAATGGGACTTTAAAATGTTTTTTTAGTTTCTCATTACCTAACACATGATCTATGTGGCAGTGTGTATTGACAATGGCTTTTATCTGCAGTTTCCTATCATCGATAAATTTGATTATTTCATCGAATTCATATTTTTCATAGCATCCGGGATCAACAATTATTGCTTTCATGGTATGATCCCATAAAACGTAAGTATTTTCATATAAAGGGCTGAAGACGAAACTTTGTACTTCCATGCAGATGTGTAAGGGTTTTGAATTATACAAATTTGCATAAAATTAATGTAGCTTGAAGCAAGTAAAGTATCTGATTGTAGGACAGGGAATAGCAGGCACTCTGCTATCGTGGGAGTTTGAGAAAAGAGGTATTGAGTATCTTGTCATTGATCCCCTGGGCCAGGAATCATCCTCTTTTAAGGCTGCTGGTATCTTTAATCCAATCACCGGGCGGAAGATGGTCAAGACCTGGATGGCAGATGAACTCTTTTCCGGATTGTCTCAGTACTATGGTAAACTGGAAAATTTTATCGGAGAAAAGATTATTTATCATAAGAACATCTATCGTCCGTTTAACTCTATTGATGAGCAGAATGATTGGCATGGAAAGTTGGCGGATGGAAATTATTCAAAGATTATAGGTTCGGTTCACAACTCATCTCTTGGGATAGAGGGTCTTTTAGATCCATATGGCGGACTCATGATTGATAAATCAGGTTATGTAGATATGCCAGTGCTAATCGAAAAATACAGGAAGACTCTATTTGATCAGTATAAATTAGTAAAAGGTGTATTTGAAGGCAACGAAATGACACTTGAAGGTGGTATGGTCTCATATAAAGACATCAAGGCAGAGAAGGTCATTTTTTGTGAAGGTGTAGGGGTGACCAATAATCGCTATTGGCAACATCTTCCCTTCAGGCCTGTGAAAGGTGAGATCATAGAATTGGAGTCAAACTTTCAAACAGATTTGATAGTTAACAGAAGTGTATTCCTTGTACCCAGAAAGTCCTCATTTATAGCAGGTTCTACGTATGATCATAACTTGCTGGACAATGAACCATCTGAGAATGGAATTCGTAATATTCAGGAGAGGCTGAACAAAGTTGTTGACATAAAATATAGGTTGATTGGTAGCTGGGCTGGGGTAAGACCGGCTACTTATGATAGGCGACCCTTCATCGGATTGCATGAAAAGTTTCCTGAGTTGGGAATTTTTAATGGGTTTGGAACAAAAGGTGTCTCATTAGTACCTTTTTTTGCTATTGAATTTGTAAATTTCCTATTGGGAAATCAACGACTTACCCCAGAAGTTGATATTGATCGAGTATTGAGAAATTAAAATGAAAAGAGGAGGTTTAATACTGGCTATGATATTGTTGCTGGGGGCCGAGGCCATGTCGCAGTTCTATCATACTCCTTTTGGTCACAATAGGATCCAGTATAAGCGGTTTGATTGGTTTTTTTATACCACAAGCAATTTTGAGGTCTATTATTATCCGGGCGGCCAGGAGTATGCCCGTGAAGCGCTTGATTTTCTGGAAGATGAATTTGTAAAGCTCACAGATATTCTGGGTTATGCGCCTTATACCAAGACCAAAATATTTATTTACAATTCCATTCATGACCTCCAGCAAAGCAATATAGGTATAGGTGGGGATGTGTTCACCATTGGGGGTAAGACTGACTTTGTAAAGCTACAGGTAGAGATCGCTTATCCAGGTAAAGCAGAAGAATTTAAGCAGGAACTTATCGAGCGCTTGTCCTCGATCCTGATCAATGATATGATGTTCGGGGGTAGTCTCGCAGAGATATTCCAGAATTCCTACCTGCTTTCATTGCCGGAGTGGTTTATCAACGGAGCAGCTAAATATCTTGCTTACGGCTGGTCGTCTGAAATGGACGATTACATCCGGGATTACTTATCCAGAAGAAAGATATCGGGGCTGGTAAAAGTGCAGAATGAAGATGCAGATATCATTGGTCAGTCTATTTGGAATTTCATCGCCATCAGGTACGGGAAAAGCAATATCTCCAACATCCTTAACCTGACCAGGATCATCAGGAACGAGGAAAACAGTATTGCCAGCACACTAGGAATTCCATTCAAGAATTTTCTGTCACAGTGGCAAAATTATTATCTGCAGCAGAAGCAGGAAATAAACAATCACTACATACCAACTGACCGTGATGATATCATTGCCGAATATCGAAACAAAGACATTACTCTAAGCCATGTTTCACTCAATCCCGATGGAGATAAGCTTGCTTATACCTACCACAAAGATGGAAAATACAGGGTGTATGTGACAGATGTCCAAAGTGGAAATAAAAAGAAGATCGTTTCTGGTGGATATAGCGTAAACGGTCAGCAGGTGGATGAAAATACTCCACTGATTGACTGGGCGGATAATGAAACTTTGGGTGTTCTGCTATACAAGCGTGGCTATCTGTACTTAAATACTTACAATATCAATAGCGGTCAGAAGTTTCAAAAACCTCTGACACGGTTTCGACAGGTAGAAAGTTTCTCATTTAATGATAACGGGAAGCTGGCCGTGATCAGTGGAGATGTGGATGGAAAGAATGACGTATTCCTGGTAAGTATGCGAAGAAATGCATTGAGGAGGATTACGAATGATATATATGACGATCTGAACCCGGTTTTCATTCCTGGTACGGCGGCAATAGTTTTTAGCTCAAACCGCGAAAATGACTCTGTTAAAGTAAGTGGTCCGGATTTGAAAAATGTAACCAGCAATTACAATCTGTTTATCTATGATCTGGATACGACGACCACGTTTTTTCACAGGATCACCAATACGTATAGCAAAGACATTCAGCCGATAGCCAAGAATCAGTATTCTGTTTATTACTTGAGTGACCAGAAAGGAATTACAAATCTGTTTGAATACAAGATCCAGGATTCGACTTTTATGCAGATCTCAGCTTTTGAGAATTCCATCCTGGACTATGACATCTCTTTCAATCAGAATTCCTTCAGCTATATCATGCTCGATCGGGGCAGGCAGAGAATCTTTTTGGAGGAAAGATACAACCTCAATAAGCAAAATTTCACTCCTCAGAATGCAAGGAAGAGGCTAGAGCAGGCCCAGTTTGTAGTAAGTCGTTTACCTCAAAATAAACCGGATAAGGTTGTAGTTGAGGTAGACCCTATTCAGGTGAACCTGCCAAAAGTAGAATTGCCAGATGACTTTGAGGAAGGACAGGTCAATACGGATAATTATGTTTTCGAAGATGAAGAAAATGAACCCGATATTATTGAAGAGATAGGACCTGATGATGAGTTGATAGATACTGACGACTATGTTTTTACGGATGATAGCAAGACTACTTACAAACCAGAGTCATTCTTTTCTAACTATCGTAAACTTGAGAAAAAATCCAGGGTTTATGGTCCTATTGCATATGAGCCCAGGTTCAACTTCAGCAACCTGATCACTTCATTTGCTATTGATCCACTTCGAGGATTTAGTATACTGGTGGAATCTGAGATAAGTGATATCCTGGAGAATCATCGGTTGACTGGTGGCTTCCTGGCCAATACCTCGGATTTTAAGAGTGGTGACATTTTTGTTGAATATAATTTCCTGAAGTACTGGATGGACTTCAATATCAAGCTTGATCGAAAAGTTTTCCTCATGAGGCAGAACGATGATAATGTGGAAGAGCTTATCGACTTACGTCAGAAGTATATCCTGAATAAAGTTGAGTTTGGTGCTTCTGTTCCAATTACCAACTCGTTTAGGGTTGAGGCTGCCCCTTTCTTTGCCACCACAGAGTTTAGAAACTTGCAGAACCAGGCTGTATCCGCAGTGACTACCACTGAGCTGGCGGAGGATAACGTAGTTTCTTTTACCGGAGTACGTGGTGCCTTCGTCATGGACAATACCATTGAGAGAGGATTTAATATTTATCAGGGAACAAGAGGATTGGTGGAATTCAAGACCTATTATGATCTTTCGGGAAGCAATAAAAGTTTTAGCAATATCGAAGTCGATCTGAGACACTATCAGAAGATCCATCGGGAGTTGACATTGGCAGGAAGAGTGTTCTACGGCACCTATTGGGGTAGTAACAAACAAGACTACCTGGTGGGGGGCATGCAAAACTGGATCTTTAACAGGACAGAGAATCAGGGCGAAGAAGACCCTTTGAAATTCACCAACAATACAGACAATTCTAATATTTTATTCACTGAATACGTAACCAATCTTCGTGGATTTGACTATAATGAGCTTTTCGGAAACAGTGCTCTTGTATTCAATGCTGAATTGAGATTCCCGGTGTTCAGATACCTTTCCGGAAGTCCGATCTCGTCTAATTTCCTGAGGAATTTTCAACTCATAGGATTTTATGATTTTGGCTCCGCGTGGAATGGTAAACCGCCCATCACCAGAGGATCGGGAGCTCAAACCAAGAAATATGTCAGTAATGGGTTTATCGGAGAGATCTCGAACTTTCAAAACCCATGGTTGGCCAGCTACGGCGCGGGCTTGAGAACTGTACTACTGGGATACTACCTAAAGGTAGATGTGGCCAGACCGATCCGTGATTTTCAGGTGGGAAGTACAAGATTTTATTTCACTCTCGGTTTAGATTTCTAAATTTACCCATGCTTTATTCTATGACAGGATTTGGTTCCTCCGAGGGTGACCTGTCCGACTACCATATCAAGGTTGAAATAAAAACTGTAAACAGTAAGTTTTTTGATCTCAATTTAAGACTTCCACGAGAGCTGGCGGACAAGGAGTTAGAAGTAAAAAACTACCTCAGTACGCACCTGAAAAGGGGAAAAGCCAATGTGATTATCGAACTGGAATCCAAGGATCCATCATCACCCACCGTGCACATCGATGACCTGTTGTTCAAAAGCTACTACAGCAAATACAAGGAAATGGCTGAGGCCAATGGTGCGGAGCAAAAAGACCTCTTCCGTCTGGCGCTACACTCTCCAGACGTGATTTCCACCAATAATCTGTCAGAAGTTCTTTCTTGGGAAGATATGCAACCTGTGATAAAAGAAGCCATTGAAAGGTGCATGGAATCACGGCATTCGGAAGGAAATGCGCTATCAGAAAAGCTTGCATCTTACATTAGTGAGATAAGAGCAGGCCTAAAGCTCGTAGAGGAGGAAGATCCGAATAGGAAGAGGCAGGTAAAGGATCGACTGAGTCAAAGCCTGGATGAAATAAGAGAAAAGGTTCAGGTGGATCAAAACAGGTTCGAGCAGGAGTTGATCTATTATTTTGAGAAGCTTGATATTACCGAAGAAAAGGTAAGACTGGGTCGGCACCTGGATTACTTCATGGAGGTGTTAGAGGATAGTGAAAGCCAGGGAAAGAAGCTTGGGTTTATCAGCCAGGAGATCGGAAGAGAAATCAATACCATCGGATCAAAAGCCAATAATGCGGTAATTCAGCGGGCAGTGGTTCAAATGAAAGACGAGCTTGAGAAGATCAAAGAGCAGTCCATGAATATCCTATAAAAAAAGCGGCCCTGGGCCGCTCTGATTACTTTGCAGATATTTTGAAAGGAACGGAGGTGGTGCTCCAATTCATGGATACTTTGCCATTTTTAGCAATGGTATATTCCAGTCTTTCGGTATGCTTGATCTGAGATGGCTTTACATCTACTCTGAGCACATCAAGACTTTCATCATAATTATAGGCCCCCCATTGGTCCCACTTAGAGTTGAAAATGATGGTCCAATCCTGGTTTTCTCTTGGGATTATAAAGAATGCGTATTTTCCTTTGGGCAATACCTCACCATTGATCTTTACATCATCAGATACTTCGATCCAGGTAGCTTCATTAGCTCCTGCTCTCCAAACTTTACCGAAAGATTCCAGGCCTCCGAAAATTGTTCTGTTTTTCACACCTGGTGAGCTGTAATCTATGGTGATATTTACACCATCTACAGTGCCTGTCACCTGCTGGGGAGGGCTTGGTCGATTGCTTTTATCCTGTTGAGCTTGCGTTGGACTCCATACAATTAGTAAGGCGAAAGTAAAAAGTCCTGTTAATAACATTATTTTTAAGCGTTGCATATTTTTATGTTTTATCCTTGTCTTGTGTATCACGATAAATTTTCATTTTAGTTACCCTCCAATTAATTATTGTCTTGATTAATAAGTTACTGATCGGCCTGTTAAAGCTATTGTCCAGATTGCCATTTTTTTTCTGGTACTTTGTTTCGGACTTGCTTTATTACCCTGCTAAATGGTTTTATCGCAGAAAGGTTGTGGTGGGAAATTTAAAATCCGTTTTCCCTGATATGAGTGAAAAGGAAGTGAATGTACTGGCGGATAAATTTTATAAAAATTTTTGTGATCTGATAGTAGAGATCTTCAAATCTCTCACTATCTCATTGGAAGAGATAAGAGCAAGGTGCATTGTCAAGAATCCTGAAATGTTTGATCAAAATAACTGTGCAGATCGGGAAGTATTGATGTATTCAATTCATAATGCAAACTGGGAGTGGCTTGGATTGGGGCTTTCTGCCGGAACAGAATATCCATGTAGTCCAATTGTACAGGTTCAAAGCAGTGAATTTGCACATGAATACATGAAGATTATCAGGTCAAGGTTTAAAGGAGTGGCGATTCCAAAGAGTAATGCAGCCAGGTTTATAATGCGAAATAAAGATCAGAAGATAAACATAGGAATCCTGG
>JAHCMM010000064.1 GCA_019192515.1 Cyclobacteriaceae bacterium SS2 | reverse complement strand
ATTATACTGGTAGCTAATAACAGTTATTATTTGCAAGCCATTGAATTTACACCCCTTATATCAGAAAACATATCAAAGACTGCACTTTAGGATTTCTCAATGAGAACTTTTTTTTACTCACTTTCTATTTCAGGTTGCTTACTATTTGGATGTACTAAGTCTGCTGAACACACGCACTCCCGAGCAGTGGAGATTGAAGCCAAGGTAAAGCCAGATAAGCAAACAAAGGACATGATCCAGAGGGTCGAGAAGGCATATTCAAGAATTGATCCCGAAAATGTTCAATACATTTTCAACTGGGAACGTTCAGAAAAACTCAAAGAAAGAATGGATGAAATGGAGATTGGCGCAGAGCGCAATCTGGTAGTCTATAAGTATGGTGAAGCACTACTGAGAGCAGGGGAGATTGACAAGGCTATCGATGTTTTCCAAAGTTTCCATGACTTCTTTGAGGAAAGGATTGTACCAGACCAGGATAAGATCCTGGTGGAACTTAAAACTCAGCTGGCCATCGCTTACCTGCGTAAGGGAGAGCTGGATAATTGTCTTGTTAACCATAATAATGAGTCTTGCATTATCCCAATCTCTGAAAAAGCACAGCACATAGATACAGTAGGCTCAACAACAGCCATCAAGTATTTGAATGAACTGTTGGAAAGAAAACCTTTTGATTTTGAAATTAGATATCTGCTGAATATCGCCTATATGACCTTGGGTGAATACCCACAAGGGGTTCCAATAGAATTTCGAATTCCTGAGGAATATTTTGCACAAAGTGATTTTCCGAAATTCCGGGACGTAGCATCCGACCTGGGCGTGAATGTCGATGGAATGTCTGGTGGAATATCTATCGATGACTTTAACAATGACGGCTATCTAGATATGGTGGTCTCAGCCTGGGGGCATGATGATCAGATCAGGTATTTTGAAAATAATGGAAGTGGTGGATTCAATGATATGACAGCATATTCAGGGTTGGTGGGGGTGACAGGAGGATTAAACCTTAAGCATGCTGATTTTAATAATGATGGTTTCATTGATTTCATCATACTAAGGGGGGCATGGTTGGAGAATTATGGCAAAATCCCCAATTCGCTCATTAGAAATAATGGAGATGGCACATTCTCAGATGTCACAGTTGAGACTGGTATTTACTCAGAACATCCTACGCAGACGGCTGTATGGGCAGATTTTAATTTAGATGGGTGGGTAGATATTTTTATAGCAAATGAATCAACACCCAATGGGGAAAGCCAATGTGAGTTATTTATTAATAACGTAGGTAAGACGTTTACTGATGTCGCATTAGAGGCTGGTATTTCCAAAACCGGTTTTTTCAAAGGTGTGGCTTCAGGAGATATCAATAATGATGGATATGAGGATATTTATTTATCGAATTTTAGTGGAGAGAATCTACTTTATATCAATTCATCCAGTGAAAAGACCCTTGCTTTTAAAGAAGCAGGTAATGAGCTAGGGGTGAGTGAGCCACTGCAAAGTTTTTCCACATGGATATTTGACTTTAATAATGATGGATTCGAAGATATATTCGTCTCCGGGTATTCTACTGATATTATATCCCCGCCTAACATGCTGATGGCCAATATATATTATCCCCACGATGATGAGCTAAAAAAAAGGCGTCCCAAGCTCTATAAAAATAATGGTAATGGCACATTCACGGACGTGGCATACGACATGGGTTTATCAGAACCAGTAACAACGATGGGGTGTAATTTCGGTGATCTCGACAATGATGGTTTTCTTGATTTTTACCTCGCTACTGGTGATCCAAGCTTTCTTTCCATAGTCCCAAATAAAATGTACAGAAATAATAGAGGACAAAGATTTGAGGATGTAACTTTTAGTGGGGGATTTGGACATATACAGAAAGGTCATGCAGTGGGATTTGGTGATTTGGATATGGACGGTGATCAGGACATTTATGCCGTCATGGGAGGAGCATATGAAGGTGATAATTATCAAAACATCCTTTTTGAAAACCCAATTGGAAATGCAAATAACTGGATCAATATATCATTAGAAGGCAAGACCAGCAACCGGTCTGCTATTGGAGCTAAAATTGTGCTAACGATTGAAGAGGATGGCGTAGAGAGAAAGGTATTTCACACTGTGGGGACAGGAGCTAGTTTTGGCGGAAATAGTCTCCTGGCGGAAATTGGAATAGGTAAAGCAACATCAATCAAAAAATTAGACGTGCATTGGCCCACTCAAAACAAGAAATTATCCAGTTTTCAGGATGTAAAGATTAATACTTCTATAAAAATCGTAGAGGAGCAGAATGAGATTGATGAATTGAAACTGAACAAGGCTTCTTTTATGCAAGGACAGCATCACCTTAACTGATAGACTGAAGATCATAAGTGTGATCTGATGTATCAATTCCGAAGCGTTTTCAAAGTTGTAATTGATTAACAATTGGAAATACGTCATATCATAATGAGAAGCATTTATGGTTTTTTTGATATAAAGAAATTAACTTATGGTTTTATATCTGCTTACAATTAAATTGTGTGCGGAAACAATAGAAAGCCAAATATTATTTTGAA
>JAHCMM010000063.1 GCA_019192515.1 Cyclobacteriaceae bacterium SS2 | reverse complement strand
TGATCACTGAAAGTACCTGCATTCGACAGGTGATTTGGATTTACGATCTCCACATCCTCCAGCCGCCAGGTATTGTAGTTGGGCGAAATGCCCCTTACAGAGATCCTGTTGTTCTGATCATTAGACACCGCGACATCGGGTGAGATGGTCACAAGTCTGGCTGGGTCGTAATAAGTAGCTGCAAACCGGTTGATCTGTTCTTCTGAAATGGTCATTTTGCCGATCTCATTGAGTCGCCTAGGTTCAGTAATCAGAACCTCTGACAAGCTCGTTGGGTCGGGTGCCAGTTCGATATCTTCAGTGATGGTTTTCCCATTCCTGATCCATACATCGTGTATTACACCTCGCTTATACCCAATAAATGAAACGGTGAGTGTATGCCTGCCAGGTGCTACCGTCTCAAAGAAATATTCCCCTGAAGGATTGGTAACCGCGAAGGCCACACTATCATCTAAAATCACATTGGCTCCTGCCAGGGGTTCGCCACTGATAGCATCTTTTATCGTACCCGTCAGCTTCTGTGCCTGTAACAAGGAAGCCACTGCCATCACGGCAGCTACCATTATGTATCGAATCATATTAAAGGATTTTCTTCACTCCTTTGTAGGAGATCTTGATGCTATTCATAGGATCGTCAGAGCGATCCTGCTCCACAAAGAAATACTCCAAACCAGCAACACTTGCATTTTCAAACAGGGTATTATAGTCGATGGTGCCTTTGCCCACCTCTGCAAAACCTTTTTCAGGAGTATCTGCCATGTCTTTCACATGCCACAATGGGAACCTTCCTGGATATTTCTTTAGGAAGGCCAAAGGATCCAACCCTGCTTTAGATACCCAGTACAGGTCTGACTCAAAATTCACCAGGTCACGGTTGGCAATATTTAACAGAATATCCATACCTGTGGTACCTCCCAGATCTTCGAATTCAAAGGCGTGGTTATGATATACTAGTTTGATTCCACCATTTTTACATACAGCACCTTTTTCATTGAGCTGATCAGCGAGTTTCTTGTAACCATCTGCACTGCGGTACTCATCTCCAATGTAAGGCACTACGACATATTTTTGTCCGGAAGCCTGAAGTGCCTCCACAACCTGGTCAATATTTTTCAGGATCTCTCCTACACCGATGTGTGAGGAAACCACTTCCATCCCCAGATCTTTGGTGATCTTGGCAAATTCCGAAGCTGCAAACCCATAGAATTGCCCGTCTTTATACGATGCTGTTTCCAATACTTTATAGCCAATATCAGCAACTTGCTTCAAAGTACCTTTTGGATCCTCTCCCATGGCATTTCTAACTGTATAAAGCTGAAGCCCGGGGCTAAATTTGGCTGGCTTTCCCAAAAGATTTGGCACTACCACCACGCTGCCTGCAGCAAGTGAGGCATATCGTAAAAATTCTCTTCTATTATAATTCATCATGGGTTAAATCTGGTACGAAGGTAAAATTATGAATGGTAAAGAGAAGATCATCAGTCTCCTCGTTCAAAAACACAAAATAAATATCGTTCTTTTCACTGACCGGATCAATTTTGATGAATAGTTTATTCTGCAGGTAATTTCTTCCAGCAACAACTTCTCCTGATCCAATCTCTGTTCCGGTAGGACTACCGATCCTTATTGAAACCTTCCCGGTTCGGATGCCTCTAAAACCAATTTCAATGCCTGAGATAGCTGTCAGATCCAGCTGAATGTATCCTACATAGCTTTCATGAAAGATATCACTGATGTAGCCCTTGCCGTTTCCATCCACTCCTGTCTTCACGTTTTTAGAGAAGTCAAAATCAGGTCCATCTAATTGCGTAGACCTTAACCAAACATCAGCATTTCTGGTAATAGACTGGATATTGTCTTTGCCCCGATCTTCATAAGAAGCCACAAAATGATAGGTTCCCTCAGGTTCGGTAAACTTATAGGATCCTTCCAATGGTGTATAGGCCCCCTCTCTCAGAGAAAGTACAAATTCAACAATCTTTCCGGCATCTTCTCGCGAAAGTTCAGGATGGGCGGCCATCACATGCTCACCCCATACGCCACCACCACCATTGATGATTTTATTGATAAGGTACTCCTGGTTTTTCTTTGTCTTTTCATACCTGGCAGCCACTCTCACATAGCTTGGCCCTACTGATGTAGCGTCGATCTGATGACAGCTTTTACAATCCAGCGACTCCATCAGCTGCTTACCTGAAATCACCGGTGATTGATGACCCAGCGCCTCAGCCTGATCAAAGGACTGATAATGATTGATACTGAAATCCACATCATCAGGAAATATACCCTGACCTATGCTACCATCTTCTGCATCCAGCACTTTCACTGCATATGAAGCTGTGCGATTGCGCCAGAAAAAGGTCTTGTTACCCGAAATCTCAATATCTATTTCAGGTGGATTATTACCAACAGCCACCTTGAATTGCTTTCTAACTTTATTTCCTTTCGGGTCCCTGATGATCAGTTCAGGGTAATAGATACCCTGCTTTTCAAAAGTATAGGTGACGACACTGTCCTTTAGCTCATTTTCATCAATGTCCCAATCAAAATAGATCTTGTCATTGTCATAGTCAAAGGATGCACTGGCATCGAAGGTCACCGTTAAGGGCTCTTTTCCCTGGAGTTCCGTGGTGGTTACTTCCAGTACAGGTGGTCTGTTGCCTCTGATGTAATTGATACGGGACAGGGTAGCATTTTCATTTTGGGCATTCCACCGCGTACCATATTCCAGGAGATACAGCCTGCCATCCGGGCCATATTCAAAATCCACCGGATTGCTAAATTCAGTATTGGGCATCAGCCTGTACCAATCGTATATCTCTCCCTGATCCGTCAGGGCAATGAAGAACAAATGACCTCTCATCCAGTCATAATACATAGCTCTACCGTCAAAAAAGGATGGAAATCTCTTATCACCCTCATAATCACTGCTATAAAATACCGGCCCTGCCATCGCTGTACGGGAGCCATTTCCCACCATTGGAAACTCATCTATATTGGCATATGGATAATAAACCAATGGTTTTTTGACTGGAGGCAGTTCCTGCTTCCCGGCATTATTAGGTGAGTCATTGATTGGTTTATCAGGATTGTGAAGTGGCCCTGAAGTCCTGGTCAGGAAATTGTAATCGTTATAGGGCTTGTTAGGCCCCACAAAAAATGGCCATCCAAAAAATCCTGGCGCCATGGCCAGGTTAAACTCATCATAACCCCGGGTTCCTCTCTGGTCTGCATCAAATTGTGCATCCGGTCCCACATCTCCCCAATAGAGCCAGCCACGTTTTCCATCAACACCAATCCTGTATGGGTTTCGGCAACCCATTACATAGATCTCAGGACGTGTCAGGGGATCATCATCTTCAAATAGATTACCTTCAGGAATCGCGTAGCTCCCATCTGGCAAAGGTTTTATCCTTAGAATTTTTCCTCTCAGGTCATTGGTATTCCCCGACGATCTTTGAGCATCCCATGATGACCTGCCTGGCCGCTCATCCATTGGTCCGTATCCGTCGGAGGCAAAGGGATTGGTATCATCACCTGTAGAAAGATAGAGCAAGCCATCTCCACCAAACTGTATAGAGCCACCAGTATGGCAGCATTCCTCTCTTTGGGTAGGGACTTCCAGCATCACGATTTCATCGCGCAATCCATTCTCTGTAAACCTAAATCGGGAAAGATGTTGTTTGGGCTCATCGCCGACAGGTGAATAATAAAGGTACACCCATCTATTATTTTCAAAATTCGGGTCCAGTGCCATTCCCATCAGACCGTCCTCCTGATTCCAATAAACCGGAATTGAGTCCAGTAATTTCTGCTGACCCTCCTCTGGGTCATAAAGGATCACCTCACCCCTACGCTGAACAAACAGAATCCTGCCATCCGGCATCACATCAAGTTCGGTCGGCTCGGTCAGATTGGTGAGAAAAACTTCCTTGGAGAAGCGATTTTCTTCAGGGACCTCATTTTCATGGTCCATTTCAGGTTCATGTGATGGACTGCATGCCACAATCCATCCCAACAACAATATCAATAAGGTCTTCTGCACAATCGCTTCCCTCCAAAAGTTTTATAAATGATTAATTAATTCCGAGGATCTTCCTATTAGTAGCATCATCAGGTTTTGCTCCGGCAAAATCATCAAATGCTTTCTCTGTCACCTTGATGATGTGATCCGCGATGAAGCCTGATCCTTCTTCAGCACCCTGTTGTGGTGACTTAATACAGCATTCCCACTCAAGTACTGCCCATCCATCATAGCCATACTGACTTAGCTTGCTGAAGATACCTCCAAAGTCAACCTGACCATCTCCCAGGGAACGGAACCTTCCTGGCCGGTCTACCCAGCCCTGGAATCCACCATAAACGCCAGCTTTACCAGTAGGATTAAATTCGGCATCCTTCACATGGAACATCTTGATCTTTTCATGATAAAAATCAATGAATTGTAGGTAGTCCAGTTGTTGCAACACAAAGTGACTTGGGTCATAAAGAATATTTACTGCCTGATGGTTGCCGGTAGCTTCAAGGAACATCTCATAGGTGATACCGTCATGAAGATCTTCACCCGGATGCAACTCGTAGCATACATCTACTCCTTTGTCTTTACAATGATCGAGGATTGGCATCCATTTCTTAGCCAGTTCTCTGAACCCAGCCTCTACGAGTCCTGCAGGACGCTGTGGCCATGGGTACATCGTATGCCAAAGTAATGCTCCTGAGAAACTGGCCATTACTTTAAGCCCCAGATGTGAACTTGCCGTAGCTGCCGCTTTTACCTGGTTAGCCGCCCATTCCGCACGAGCAGCAGGATTATTTTTCTTGCTATCAGGAGCAAATGCATCAAACATGATGTCATAAGCCGGATGTGATGCTACCAACTGGCCTTGCAGGTGAGTCGCAAACTCAGTCAGTTCCAGACCGGCTTCATTTACAATCCCTTTCACCTCCTGAGCATAGTCTTTGCTAGCAGCAGCTTTCTCAATATCTACCAGCCGACCATCCCATGCGGGGATCTGAACGCCGGCATACCCGATTTCTTTGGCCCACTTACAAATGTCTTTGAGATTGTTAAAAGGGGCTGTATCGTCAGCGAACTGCGCCAAAAAGATGGCGGGTCCTTTGATCGTTTTCATTGTCATAGTGAATTAATGTTTTTGGTTTACAAAATATTTACCCAAACCTGTCCTTTCTTGTGTGACTCAAGTACACCTTCGATGAACTTCATGCCACGTACTCCGTCACGAACTGTTGGGAAGGCACCATTTTTAAATGGCTTTTTACGAATGGCCAATCCCGCACCTTTATAGATATTACCCATGGCGTCGAAAAGTCCCTCAGGGTGTCCGGGAGCTATCTTTGTACTCTCGGCGGCAAATTCTGAGTTATATGGATGTCCGGGCTTCAGGATCTGAACAGGCTTACCTTCCTGGAAATATGTCAGGTAAGTAGGGTCTTCCTGAACCCACTTAAGTCCTCCTTTATCGCCATAAACAGCGATCTGGATATTGTTTTCTTCCCCAGTAGCGATCTGGCTGGCTCTTACCAGGCCTTTCACACCATTTTTCAACCTTATGAGTGCAGTACCATCCACATCCAGTGGATTATCATCATACATGGTATCAAGGTCAGCCAATACACTTTCCACTTCAATACCAGTGGTGTATTCTATCATGTTGAATGCATGAACACCAATATCTCCGAAACATGAGCTTTGTCCGGATTTTTTTGGATCAAGTCTCCACACTGTGCTTCGCTGTGCTTTATCATGAATGATCGGGTTGATCCATCCCTGATAGTATTGAGCATCAACTTTTTGGATCTTACCAATGGCACCATCGGCGATCATCTGCTTCATTTGTCGGGCCATAGGATAGCCGGTGTAGGTATGAGTCAGCGCAAATACCACTTTGTGCTTTTCTACAAGTTGCTCCAATTCAATAGCCTCAGCAGCTGTGATGGTAATTGGTTTTTCGCAGATCACATGAAAACCTGCCTCAATCAGCTTCTTGGCCATTGGGTAATGCAGGAAGTTGGGTGTCAGTACAGACACCGCTTCGATTCGCTGATCTGCCGGCAATGCTTTCTCAGCCGCGATAAGCGCATCGATATCAGGATATGCCCTATTGACATCCAGCTCCAGGTGCTCGGCAAACCTTTTACACTCGTCGTAATTGGCATCAAATGCTCCACCTACAATTTCATAGTCTTCAAACATGTAGGCTGCTACTCTGTGGACCACACCGATGAAAGAGTTAAAACCTCCACCGATCAACCCAAGTCTAATTCTTCTTTGGCTCATGATAATGTATTGTGTTTATTGTGAATCGAAAAAACAGGATTTTCGGATCGAACTTAAGAAAAATTCTTCAAACCGAACATCGTAAAATTACCAGAAGTGACTAATAGTCCAAAAGACTATTAGGTAAAATTTCATATTGGCTTTATCAGCTAACAAAAGTATTTGCCAATGATCTAAACTAAATCGCAGATTCTATTATGATATTTGCTTTTCAGCGTGCGAAATCTTGATTTATCTTTAATAAGCAAAGCAAAGAAATTAGAATTCATAAAACACCCCAATGATGAATCGGTTTATCTTCCTCCTCTCTTTAATAATTGCTTCAAGCAAAATTCTCGCACAGGACAGTCCCATTTTTACTGACCGACCCAATGTAACAGATGCTGTCCCATTGATTTCACCCGGCACCTTTCAGGTGGAATTGGGGTATGCTAATTCGCAAATACCTACTTTGTCCAGCAATTCCATTCCTAACCTTTCTGTTAAGTATGGTTTATTTGATTGGTTAGAATTACGGGTATTGAGCAACTATTTAGTCAATAAAACAGAATTTATGGGGCTTGAAACACGAAGTGGTATTACACCAATTGTCTTCAGTCCAAAGTTTGGATTATTAGAGCAAAAAGGAGCAATCC
>JAHCMM010000062.1 GCA_019192515.1 Cyclobacteriaceae bacterium SS2 | reverse complement strand
ATTATATTTGTGTTCGAACACACACTGGAATTCTCCTTTTAGATGTGTATGATATTAAATTAAATTGTAGTAAATTCAATAGCATGACACCACAAACACTCGATCATTCCGCTAAAACCCTGGAAAGGCTTCCTGTCACCATTTTTGATGATGACCAGCAAGGAAGCAAAAAGGTCGCCGACGATATAGCTGATTTGATTATTGCCAAGCAAAAGGCCGGTGAAAATGCTGTACTTGGATTAGCCACTGGAGCCACACCAATCAAAGTTTATAAAGAGCTGGTCCGAAAGCACAAGGAAGAAAATCTGAGCTTCAAGAATGTTGTGACCTTCAATTTGGATGAGTATTATCCCATGGATAAAAGTTCCATTTTGAGCTACAACTATTTCATGCATCACCACCTGTTTGATCATGTAGATATCCCAAAAGAAAACATTAATATTCCGGACGGATCTATTCCGATCGAAGAAGTAAAGAAATTTTGCGAGGATTACGAAGCCAAGATTGATGAGTATGGTGGGATGGATATCCAGCTATTGGGAATTGGACGTACAGGTCACGTAGGATTTAATGAGCCACCATCATTCAAGGATTCTCCAACCCGGCTGGTAAAACTCGATCCTATCACCATTTCGGATGCTACAAGGGAATTTATCCGGGAAGAGCTGGTGCCACGCAGGGCAATCACCATGGGGATTAAGAGTATCTTCAAGGCAAGAAAGATCTATCTAATGGCCTGGGGAGAAAAGAAGGCCGCTATCTTAAGAGAGGCCGTGGAAGGAAATATTTCTGAGGATATCCCGGCAACTTTTCTTCAGAATCATCCCAACGTGGAAGTAATCATTGATGAACATGCTACACTTGAGCTGACAAGGTTTAAGACACCATGGATCGTTTCCTTGTGTCAGTGGGATGATAACCTGGCCAGACGAGCTGTTATCTGGCTAAGCCAGAAAATTAACAAGCCAATTCTTAAATTGACCGAGGAAGATTATAAGATGAATGAACTTGGCGATTTGCTAGTTCACTACGGTAATGTGCAGGACCTCAATGTGAAGATGTTTACGCACTTCCAGCACACTATCACCGGATGGCCAGGAGGAAAACCCAATANCGATGATACCAATAGACCAGAGCGGTCTACACCTGCCCAAAAACGGGTCATCATATTTAGCCCTCACCCTGATGATGATGTGATCTCTATGGGAGGTACGTTCCTTCGTTTGGTAGAACAGGGACATGACGTGCATGTGGCTTACCAGACTTCAGGAAACATTGCAGTATTTGATTCTGATGCCAGAAGGTTTACAGATTTTGCATACGACTTTATGGATGAGCTCCTGGGTGAGGATCTATCGAAACATGAAGCTGTCAGGAAGCAAATCTATGAGTCTATCAAAACCAAGATCAGCGGTGACATAGATCATGAATATGTGAGAAAAGTAAAAGGGCTGATCAGAAAAGGTGAGGCAGCAGCAGGAGCCAGATATTGTGGTCTGGAAGATGATCATATCCACTTCCTAAATCTGCCATTCTACGAAACAGGTGCTGTGGAGAAGAGTGATCCGGGTGAAAAAGATTTTGCAATTACTAAAAACCTGCTAAATGAAATTAAGCCTCACCAGATTTATGCTGCTGGTGACCTTCGAGATCCTCATGGTACCCACAGGGTATGTCTGGATCTGATCATTGATTCCCTCGCTCAACTGAAGCAAGAGAAAACAAGCTGGTTAAAAGATTGCTACTTCTGGTTGTATAGAGGCGCATGGCATGAATGGCCATTGTATGAAATTGAAATGGCTGTTCCTTTAAGCCCTTCTGATATGACGAAGAAACGAAACGCCATCTTTAAGCATCAGTCACAAAAAGACCGTCCGGTATTCCCGGGAGGAGATTCAAGAGAATTTTGGCAAAGGGCTGAAGACAGGAACCGTGACACGGCAAAGCAATATGACTTATTAGGACTTACTGAATATGAAGCCATTGAAGCTTTCGTAAGATATAAGTTTTAATATTTTTGCCAGCCGAACACAAAACTCAAAACATGAATCCTACACTTGTTGTAATGGCTGCCGGTATGGGTAGCCGATATGGTGGCATTAAGCAAATTGACACCTTCGGACCCTCAGGAGAGACCATCGTTGATTATACAGTCTACGATGCATTACAGGTAGGATTCAAAAAAGTGGTCTTTATCATTAGGAGGCACCTTCTTGCTGATGTAAGGGAAAAGTTTTCAGGGCTGATTGCTCATGCTGAAGTGGAATTCGTCTTTCAGGAACTGGATGTATTGCCAAAAGATCTCTCAGTTCCTGAAGGCAGAGAGAAACCCTGGGGTACAGGGCACGCCGTTTGGACTGCTAGCCAGGCGGTGAATGAACCTTTCGTGGTGGTAAATGCGGATGACTTCTATGGCAGGTCTGCCTTAAAGGTGATCTATGACCATTTATCAAATGTTGATAATAGTAAGTTAGATGCTTGTCTGGTTGCTTATCAGTTGAAGAACACCTTATCTGATCATGGAAGTGTTTCCCGGGGAATTTGTGAGGTGACCGAAGCTGGGGACTTAAAGTCGATAAATGAAAAGACTGAAATCCATAAAGGAACAGATCATCCATATTATGTGGAAGATGGCAAGCAGCACCCATTGACGGGAAATGAACCGGTTTCTATGAACCTGATGGGTTTCACAAGTCAGGTGTTCAAAGACATTGAAGCGGATTTTGTGAGATTTTATCAGAAGTCCAAAGACAACCTAAAAGCGGAATATTATATCCCCACCGTGCTGGATAATGTGAGAAAGTCCGGGAAAAATGTACCTGTACTGTTTACCGACGAATCCTGGTTTGGTGTCACTTATAAGGAGGATAAAGTAATTGCCCAGAATAAGTTAAAAGCGATGATAGACGAAAAGATCTACCCAAAAAGCCTTTGGGGAAATGAATAATGATCTACTGCAAATAATTTCAAAGTTCGATATAGATGGATCTATTGGATCCATTGAGCCCTTTGGTGGTGGGCATATCAATGATTCTTTTCGAGCACTCAATACAAGCACTCAATCTCCAAATTACTTTCTTCAGCGCATCAACCACCATGTCTTTAAAGATGTGCAGGGCATGATGAGTAACATCCGGTCGGTAACAGAATATCTATATGATAAATATTGCAAAGATGCTGCCGGAGGTGAAGAGATGCTGGCACTTAAAATTGTGAAGACACTAGACGGTGAGCTTTATTCCAAGTTTGGTGACAGTTATTGGAGGCTCTATTATTTGATTGAAGGATTAAAGTCAATTGACGTTCCTTCCTCTGCCGATATCGTTTTTGAAGGGGCAAGGGGTTTTGGACAATTCGTAGCTGACCTGCATCACTTTGATGCTACGAGTCTTACGGATACTATCCCATATTTTCATCACATGCCTCGCCGGCTCAAAAGGTTTGAGGAAGTAGTTTCTGAAGTTAAAGTTGAAAAAACTGACGAGAAGCAAGCTGTTGAATTTGTACGAAAGGTTGGGGATGAACTATGTGAGCTTCAGAGATTGTTGGATCGGGGAAGTTTACCTCTTCGCGTCACACACAATGACACCAAATTCAACAATATCTTGTTTGATAAGAACAACAAAGCCAGGTGTGTGATAGATCTGGATACGGTTATGCCTGGTTTGGTTCACTATGACTTTGGAGATGGCGTGCGAACCTCTACCTGCACAAGTGACGAGGATGAATCGGATCTTGACAAGGTCGATATAGACATGGATTTCTTTGAGGCTTACACCAGCGGATTTTTAGAAGATACTCGGGGGATTCTCTCTAATTTAGAAACCCAAACGATAGTTGAAGGAGCGCTTATGATGCCTTTTATCATGGGCGTCAGATTTTTGACTGATTATTTCGAAGGAAATATATATTATAAGACAGCTTATCCAACACATAACCTCGTTAGGGCAAAATGTCAGTTAGAATTAACCCGAAAGATGCTGGCTAGAAAAGCTGATTTAATTAGCATTGTGAAGAAATATTCTTAAGTGTCAAAATTATGAAAGGAAAAATCCTGGTAACAGGTGGTGCCGGATACATCGGTTCACATACAGCAGTAGAGTTGATCAAGTCAGGTTATGAGGTGGTCATCGTTGATAATCTGTCTAACTCGAGAGCCGAAGTTATCGATAGCATTCAAAAGATAACCGGGACTAAACCTTCATTTTACAATTTTGATCTGTGTGATGCTGAAAAACTGTCGGGATTCTTCAAGGCTGAAAAGGGCATCACAGGGATCATCCACTTTGCTGCAAGCAAAGCAGTGGGAGAGTCGGTGCAAAAACCACTCCTTTACTATAGAAATAATCTCAATTCACTGATCAATCTGATTGATCAGATGAAAGTCAATAGCATCCCAGATCTAGTCTTTTCATCTTCGTGTACGGTTTATGGCCAACCGGATAAGCTCCCTGTTACCGAAGACACTCCATTCAAAACGGCAGAGTCACCTTATGGCAATACCAAACAGATTTGTGAAGAGATCATGCAGGATGTTGCGAAAGTCAATGATGACCTTAACTTCATTGCATTGCGATATTTCAATCCAGTCGGAGCACATGAATCAGCTGAGATAGGAGAGTTGCCGCTTGGAGTACCCGCCAACCTGGTGCCTTTTATCACTCAGACTGCAGCAGGTATCCGAAAAGAATTATCTGTATTTGGTGACGATTATGATACGTCTGATGGAACGGCTGTGAGAGATTATATCCATGTGGTAGATCTTGCAGAGGCCCATGTGAAAGCCATGGATCGAATGATCGGAAAAAAACAGAAGCGTAACTACGAATACTTCAATGTGGGAACTGGTAATGGTACCTCGGTATTAGAAGTGATCAAAACTTTTGAGCGGGTGACCAACCAGAAACTGAATTATAAAATAGTGGATCGCAGACCCGGCGATGTGGTTAAGATCTATGCCAATACCGATTTAGCTAACAATGAGCTTGGATGGAAAGCATCTTTAGGGATTGACCAAATGATGGCTGATGCCTGGAGATGGCAAAAGAAAGTCTCTAACATTTAGTTATATACTAATTATCTCTCCTCAGCATCTCTTCTCCATAAAGTTCGTATATTTAATTATCCAAAACTGTATCAATGGATAATAAATTCATTGAATTGATAAGCGAAGAGATCCGGGAAACCCGTAATCTGACACTAGCCGTGGAAAAAGAAACGGCTGAGCTTAGAAAGATCGCTGATGCCGCGCAACGAAAAGCAGACGCGGCCTGGGAGCTAGTGATCATGACAAGAGAGGAAATCAAACAACCTTTTTGGAGAAGACTTCTTTCTTAACCCAAATCAATACATTTCTTTAAGCACGTCTTCCTGGTACATTTTACCTATTGGAATGGTGTTTCCCTTGATGACAATCTGATGGTTTGAGTAGCTGCTCACCTTGTCTTTATTGATGATAAATGATTTGTGGACCCTCAAAAAGGGGCTCTGCAATTCATCTTCCATTTTCTTAAGCGATGCCAGGGTGATCAAGTGGCCAGATTCAGTAACTACTTTTACATACTCCTTAAGACCCTCGATGTAGAGAATTTCATTTACCTCAACACGGTGTTTTTGACCATCAGCCTTGAAATATAGGTATTCTGGAGTACTATCTGTTGTTTGAGTTGTTACGGGTTGACTTGCAGGCTGAAGTTTATTGATGGCTTTAAGGAAACGCTCAAAGGGAATGGGCTTCATCAGATAATCCTGTACATCCAGTTCATATCCTTCAAGCGCATATTGGGGATAAGCCGTGGTCAGAATGATGGCTGGTTTGGTAGTGAGTGTTTTAATGAAGTCGAGACCAGTCAGTCCGGGCATTTGGATATCTAGAAAGATCAGATCTACCTTTTGTTTGGAGAGGATCGACATAGCATCCATGGGGTTCGGAAAGTCCCCCAACACCTCCAGGTGATTCACTTTTTTTACATAAGCTTTGATTAGGTCCCTGGCTGGTTTTTCGTCATCGATGATGATGCACCGGATACTCATGACAGGTCTATCTTGAGCCTCACATGATACATTTCATCCTTTACCTCCTGAGTCAACTCATATTTCCCAGGATAAGCCAATTCTAACCTTCTCTTTACATTTTCAATTCCCACGCCTTTTTCACTTCCGTTTGAAACTTCAGTACCTAAGTTATTCAATACTTTCATTTCAAGACTATTATTAATGGTTGAAATATGAATACTGATTTCGCTTCCGGGGTTAGATTCAATATTGCTATGCTTGAAAGCATTCTCAATAAACGGAATCAGTAGCATGGGTTCGATCATGGCCTCTTGCTGTACTTTGTCCATCATGAGGTCTACATGGATGTCTTTTCCAATCTTGAGTTTTTGAAAATCTACATAATGCTGAATATAGCTGAGCTCCTTGCCAAGAGAAACCTTTTTCTCTGATGTATCATAAACCACATAGCGAAGCATCTCCGAGAGCTTCATGATCATCTTGGGTGCCTGAGGAGATTTGTTGTAAGACAATGAATATACATTGTTGAGTGCATTAAAGAGAAAATGCGGATTGATTTGGGTCTTGAGAAACTGCATTTCAGACTGCAATTTCTCATGGATCAGGGCTGCTTCTCTTTGTTTTCGTTTTCTGTTTTCTGTGGTGATCCAAACAATGGTGGAGAAAAAGAGCATCAAGATAGAGTTTACCACCGACCCAAAGATCAACCAAAGAAAGGGTCTTAATCCCGAAGAAGACCGTCCCCGACCACGCAGCTCTGAAAAATCAGGTTTTGGTAAGAGCTCGTTGGTATACACAATCAGGTAATGCACACTTACGATGATCACGATGACAGCAATGGCATAGTAAAGGTATTTTCCCCGCTCAAAAATCTTTGGGAGAAAAACCATCAGGTTGACATAAAACACCATCATGTGAATAGCTAGCAACCTGAGAGTATGAATCAATGCCTCTCCAATATCAAAGAGTCTGCTTTGGAAATAGAAGATCAGCATGCCATAAGCAAACCAGGACAATACATGTATGAGTTGTTCCCTTTTCATAATTAATAGGAAGCCAAAATTGGTTGGTTTGATTCATTTTTCAACATGGTTTCAACAAAGTAATGGATCATTTCAATAAAAGTATCAGGTCATTCAATGTATGACTAAGATCTTCGTAATTCGGTTTTAAATGAAGGTTTTTAGATGTTGATTGAAATAATAATCCCGTTGGTTGAATTGTAACAGAGTACCTAAACCTTTGAAATACTTTTGAGGTATAAATGAGCAAATAATACATTAAATCGATGAAGAAATCACTACTTGTTTTGGTTCTGGTACTAACAGCGGTGGCAGTCTTAGCCCAAAGAGGAGGATTTGACAGATCCGAAATGGTAAAGCGGGAAAAGGAAAATATCTACGCTAAAGTTGAAGGTCTTTCGGCAGATCAAAAGATGTTGTTGGAAGGTATCTATGAGGAATATGGAGTCACCCTGGATGAAACTATTGAAGAGATCCGCAAGTCAGGTGATTTCAGTCAGTTCAGGACTAAAATGCCGGCGCTTCAGCAAGAGAAAAGTTTGCTAATCAGGGACGTCCTAACTGCTGAGCAATATGCAACCTATGAAAAGGTTATTGGTGCTGACAGACAAGCAACAAACAATACGGAAACAAAAGCTCAGCCTGTTAAATTATCAGGTAAGATTATAGGTGCAGATGATGGCTCCGGTCTGCCAGGAGCTACAGTATTAATGATCAATGTGAAAGATTCAGCAAGAAGCAAGTTTGCTACTGCACTTCCTGATGGATCTTTTACAGTTACGAACCTGGACCAGGCATTTTATAAAATGCGTGTTACCAGCCTTGGTTATAAACCAATGGTGAGGGTGTTGAGAGTAAATACAGACATTAATATGGGTGCAATTCCGCTGGCCGAAGATGTTACGGAATTGCAGGCTGTTGAGATCAAGGGCGATGTAGTTCCCGTAGAAAAGAAAGGGGATACTACCCTGTATAACGCGGATGCATATCAGGTAAACCCTGATGCCAGTGCTGCAGATCTCGTAAGGAAACTACCAGGTATGACTATCACAGCTACAGGAGTACAATCCAATGGAGAAACGGTAAGCCAGGTATTGCTGGACGGAAAACGATTCTTTGGCCAGGATCCGGTTTTGGCGTTGAATACTATCCCTGCTGAAGTAGTGCAGAAGGTTGAAGTATTTGATCAGATGAGTGAGAGGTCTCAGTTTACCGGATTTGATGATGGAAATACCACTAAAACCCTAAACGTGGTTACCCGGGAGAATAAACGAAACGGAACGTTTGGGAAAATCACTGCCGGATATGGTACTGACGACAGACACAATGTGGAAGGAAATGTCAACTTCATGAAGGATGGAAGACAACTCACAATTTTGGGGATGTCGAATGACATTAATAAGACAAACTTTAGTGATGGAAGTATCATGGGATCAAGTCGTGGAGGACGGGGTTTTGGAAGGTCATTTGGAGGTGGACAGGAACTGACACCAACGGGGATCACACAAACTCAGTCTGTTGGCGTAAACTTTTCAGATACCTGGGCTAAGAAAGGGCGTATTGAGTCAAGTTACTTTTTTGATCGTTCTTTATTTGACAACCATCAGGTCAAATCAAGAGAGTCGTTTTTTGGTGGAGAGAGCTTGTTTTACGATGAAGACGCCACCACCAGTACTGAAAATATGAATCACAGGATGAATATGAGACTTCAGTATAACCTAAATGATAAGAACTCAATTGTTTTCAGACCAAACATCAGTTTTCAGGATAACGAATCTTTAGATGTAACCTTTGGTCAGACATTTGATGAAAACCAACAATTGATCAACGGCACAGACAATACTTATTCANGGGACAATCTCGGCTATAGAATCGATGGTGAGTTGACCTGGAATCATAAATTCAATAAGACAGGTAGAACCTTTTCTGTAGAACTGGGAACCAATATCAACAATACAAATCGAGAAAATATTTACAGTGACAATCAACTTGATTCGCTATTTAGATATGATAATACTGACGAGAATGTGTCAATGAAATATGAATTTAATTACACAGAACCTGTTGGGCTAAATGGTCAGTTAAACGCTAATTATGAGCTATCGAACTATGTGAGAAGAAATATCAGAGATGGATTCAGCTACAATTCATTTACCGTAGACAATCAAAGATTTGAGGAAGGCTTATCCAGCCACTTTGACACCGACTATACAACTCATAAACCAGGTGTCGGATTTAGAAATCGAAGCATGACTGGGTTCTTTGGAGTTGATTTGGAGTATCAATATGTTGCACTGGATAGCAGGCAAGGGTATCCTTCAGAAATTATTGTGCCAACCAATACATTTAACAACTTCTTACCATCCATCATGTCAAGAATGGATTTAGGGAAAGAAAGAAGCTTGTTTTTTAGGTATAGCACCAGCACAGATATTCCATCCGCACAGCAATTGCAGCAGGTTGTGGATAATAGTAACCCTTTGTTTATGTCTGTCGGTAACGCATATCTGGATCAATCTTATTCCCATCAATTCTTTGCCAGATTTTCCAAGACCAATACTGAAAAGAACACCAATTTTTCAAATTTTGTGATGGTTAGAGCTACCCAGGATTATATCACAAATGCCACTTACAGTGCCAGTGCGGACAGTGTATTGGTTGGTGATATTATCCTTCCACGTGGAGGTCAATTGGCGCAACCAATCAACCTGAATGGATATTGGAATGTGAGGGATAATATTACTTATGGCTTTTTGGTCAGTCCTCTGAAAACTAACGTTAATTTGACTTTAGGTGCCGGATACACCAGAACCCCTGGAGAAGCTAACAGGATTACGAATATTTCACAGACTTTTAATGGTAATACAGGAATCAATCTTTCCTCTAATATTAATAAGAATGTCGATTTCAATATTTCCTACAATGCTGGTTTAAATAGAGTTACCAACTCTGTTCAGGATAGAAGCAATACGCGGTATACTACGCACCTGATCAATGGAAAGATCAACCTGATCTCCAAAGGCGGAACAGTTTTCAGAAGTGATGTGAATTATCAGATATATGATGGAGTATCGGCTGATTTCGATACTAGCTATATCCTTTGGAATATCAGCATTGCACAGAAATTCCTGAAAAATGACATGGGAGAGGTTTCACTTACTGTCTTCGACCTGTTGAATCAAAATCAAAGCATTACCCAGAATATCACCTCAGCCTATTTCGAAGAGGTGAGATCTCTGGTGCTACAGCAATACTTCATGGTATCATTCACTTATACCCTGAGGAAGTTTGCTAAGGGCAAATAAGAGCACAGTTGTTAAACATTACGTTGAATTCGATTTAAATTTAGTTATTAGAAGCAGGCATTGCCTGCTTCTAATCTTTATGGGGTTTTCGGGTTTGGTTTATTAAATTGAGCTGTAATACAACATTAGCCCCCATGACCTTTGACAGACGCAACTTTATTAAGAAATCCTTCTCGGGTGGATTGATCGTATCCGCTCCTATGAGCCTTAACTATGATGAAAAGACCGAAGCCCGGTATGAAAAAATCGATCAGGCAGCAGCAAAGCCGGTTTTAAAAAAGGAGTTGTTCAAAGATCCCGTGATCATAGACCGGGTGGAGCTGCTTCATTTCGAAGGTAATTTTCTTTGCCAGGTATTCGATAAATCCGGCAATCAGGGTGTATCCATTAGCAACAATGCCCGGATGAATTTCCTGTACCCAATATTTATCAAGCAGGTAGCACCGTTCTTTATTGGCAAGGATGCCAGGGACCTGGATAATTTGATCGAAGGAGCTAGGATCCATGCTTCAAACTACAAGTACCAGGGACTGGCCCTGTGGATACCTGTAGCCACTGTAGAGTTTGCACTCCTTGATTTGCTTGGCAAAATGGCGGACAGGTCAATGGCGGAATTACTTGGTGACCGACATCACCCCAGTATTGCAGTTTACGAAGCGAATAACTTCCGGGGAAAGAGCGCTGAGGAGTCTATTAAGCTCATCAAAGCTCACATGGATCAAACCAATGCCAAAGCACTGAAATTTAAGATAGGGGGTAGGATGAGTAATAATGCTGACTATCCTTCGGATAGATCTGAAAAGCTGATCCCTCTTGTAAGAAAAACCTTTGGAGACGACATGGTGATCTACACAGACAGCAATGGCTCTTATGATGCAAAAGAGGCCATCAGGATCGGTAAGCTAATTGAAGAGCAAAAATTTGACTTCTATGAAGAACCTGTGCCTTTCGACTGGTATGAAGAAACCAGGGAGGTGAAAGACGGATTGAAAGTGCCTATTGCAGGAGGCGAACAAGAGCCCAGTATGCACAATTTCCGCTGGTTGATAGGTAATGATGCTTTGGATATCGTGCAACCCGATATTTTCTATTTTGGTGGAATGATCCGGGGATTGAAAGTTGCCCGAATGGCAGAAGCACTCGGTAAGCAGTGTGTTCCCCATATCTCAGGATCGGGGCTTGGTTATCTGTATATGATGCATTTTGTTTCCATCCTGTCAAATGCGGGGCCATACCATGAATTTAAAGGCTTTAGCGATGATATCCCCATAGCTTCCAATACCTCAGATCTGAAGATGAAAGAAGGTAAAATTGATGTACCCACCGGACCAGGGTTAGGAGTAGATATTGATCCTGATTTTATCCGAAAGCACAAAAAGATTGAGGTGATCTGATCAATTTGATCTAATAACCGGAATTAGATTGCTTAATATCCAGTTAATCTGTAAAATTGCAGTCCGAAAAATCGGGGGTGGAACAAATCCTCGTAGAAATTTTAGGGCCTATAACTCAGTTGGTTAGAGTAACTGACTCATAATCAGTAAGTCCCTGGTTCGAGCCCAGGTGGGCCCACAACTTAAAAGCCGCATTGAGCGGCTTTTTTATTATGTCCTATGTATATATCTTATATAGTGATAGCCTTGGAAAGTTTTACGTGGGGTCTTCTAAACTTCTGCCCAAGGATCGGACATCGAAAGTACAGCTCATAATAAAGAACTTACTTAATAAAATATTGGTTAAATTAGTGTAATGACTAAGAAAGTGAATAAAGGAAAAATTAAGAATTCCCATCCAGCTTCAGGTTTAACAGAGGAAGAATTTAATCAGATTAAGGAAGGGATGCAACAAGAAGTCAATGCCAACAAGAGAATTCTTGACCAGAAAAAAAATGGAAAGCAACCTGTTCTTAGTACCTAATCATTAATTTACTTTTTTGCCCAGGCTCATCATTATCGGAGGACCAAATGGGTCAGGGAAATCAACTTTCGGCAATCATTTTTCGTCAATTTCTAAAATCCCATTTATCAATCCAGATGAACTTCACAGGACGGAATTTACTAATCCTGACGAAAGCTACTTTCCATATTATTTGAAACTCAAAGTAGAGGAACAATTCGAAAGACATTCCTCATTCTTATTTGAAAGTAATCTTCATAATCCACAGGCATACGAAATATTAGATGTTGCTAATAAATTCAACTTTGANAAACATCTAATTTATTTTAGTACGGATCAAGTTTACACATTGGTTAAAAGGGTTCAAAATAGAGCCACACTGGGTCTTCATAATGTACCCAAGGATGAAATCTTAAAAAGATATAAGATTTCCCACGAATTGCTGAGCTTAAATCTGAAGAGATTTGATGTGATAGATTTCTACGATACTTCAAAAGAACCAAAATATATCCTACATCTAGCGACCCTCTTACAAGGAGATTGGAAATTTCATTTAAGCCATAAGTTAATTCCAAAATGGTTAAAGAATATTAGCTGTTAATTGGACGGCTCCACAACTTAAAAGCCGCGCGAGCGGCTTTTTTTATTGTCAAAGTAAATGGCAAAAGAACCCTATCGATTAATTTTAACCCCCAATGCAAATACGCTCAAATCAATAATCCAAAATACAAGATGAATAAAATAGCCTCTACTTTCCTTATCCTACTTTTTGCAGTTACAATATACGCGCAGGGACAGCAACCATTTGATATTGATGATGAGTGGCTGGCAAAGATCGAATCTATCGCCCCATCTAAACCTACCGTCAAAGCAGAAGTAAGAAATATCCTGGTCTTTTCTCAGCATACGGGATTCAATCACTGGACCATACCTCACAACAATGAGATGCTGAAGATCATGGCTAAAAAATCGGGAGCTTTTAATGTCACGATCGCCAAGGACGTTGATACATTCGAAAAGGATAACCTGAAGCAATATGATGCCATCATTCTCAACAACTCCAACCCAACAGGGCCGGAAAGGAATTTGTTTGCTGATCTCTTAAAGCAGAATTCCAGTCTGGATGACAATACAATTACCAAGCTGGCAGCTCAATATGAGAATAACCTGATGGACTATGTAGCGCAAGGTGGTGGTTTGATGATCATGCATGGTGCCATTACCGTACAAAACAATTCTATGCCATTCAGCCAGATGACTGGTGGTAGCTTCGACTATCATCCCAGACAGCAGGAGATGCACCTGAAAGAAGTGGATCCTAAGCATCCAATGGTACAGGCATTCAAAAGCAAAGGATTTGTTCACACAGATGAGCCATATGTCTTTAAAAACGCCTATGCAGACTACAATTTCCGGCCACTTCTGTACATAGAAGCAGACAAGATTGAAGGTCTTAGAAAAGAAGTCATTGAGAACACCATGTATGTAGCCTGGATTAAAAAGCATGGCCAAGGCAGGGTTTTCTATAGCTCTCCATCGCACAACGCTCAAAGCATGAATCCTGAATTACTTCAGTTCTTTCTGGACGGCATCCAGTATGTGGCAGGAGATCTGAAATGCGATGATAGTCCGATAGGGAAGAAGTAAACCTACCCGGTATAAAATACTAATTCAGAAAAATCCGAAGAACCAGAGTAATTCAATTGCGTTAACTGGCATGAATTTAGTTGTACATTAGGTGTGTCAATCTATTTTAATTTTCGCCACTTCATTGCTATAACCACTTTCTTATTGGGTTGCGTCAATACACAGTTTAATAGCAAGGGTCCTCTATCAACCGGGAATTACAAAATGGATGAACGGCTGATTGGAACATGGAGGTTGAGCAATCTATTAGTTGACGATATATCGATCCCAATCGACACGAACAAATACTTTCTGAAGGTATCCTCTAAGGGGATTAGTTATAACCTTGAGGTCAATGTGTGCGTGTTGGTTGATTGGGAAGTAAGAGCTAGTAAAATTTCCGCTGATCATACACCGTGTACCAGAATGTGTTGTGAGGATCGTTATGGTAGCAATTACCAGTACCTTAATTATTTAGGTACGTATTATATCAATGAAGATATTTTGACAATTATTAGTTCTGAGGGGGTGACTATTTCAACGCTGGTAAAAACAGAAGATCGGGATTTTTTTAAGTACTAATTGGTATTCACATCTTATATCATTCAAACATTGAGATATGGCTTGTCTGATGTAAGATACCTGTGAAATTTCTGATATTCAGCATTTTGACTTGTTCTATGCTTAAAAATTGTATGACGTCATCAAAATGGAAATAGACTGCGACATCATTGGAATTCAGGATACCAATTCCGATAGTTTGATAAGAACGCTTTTCACCATCGATGTCAAAGTTGAGATTGTAGATGAATTCTAATTGTGCATCACTTTGACTTTTAAAGCATGATTTAAATTCATCAGATGGCATCTTGTTCAACATGGATTTGTCTCTGTATATGTTCAATGATCCGTTGAAGGCAGAATTCAGGATGCTCTCTATGAGGTTTCTAAATCGGTTGTTTTCATTCCTGTTGGTATAGACCAAATCAGTTTGACGAACTGTGAACCTCTGGTTAGAAATTTTTCCTCTTTTGATCTTTTGTGGTTCAAGATGGCGACCTGAAGTATGATAATCCTTAACATCATTATGAGTATACCTCCCGTTTTGGGAGATGATTTCGCGGTCTTTGAAGTTGGGGTCATAAAAGTTTTCAAATCGGTTACGCCATATCTCTGAGGGCTTTGATAGCTTTCCATTTATAAGTGCTACAGACATCAAAGAGATTTCGTCTGGATCATTTTTAACCAGGTAATTTTGATAGTCTTCAAAAGAAAATGAACAAATTAACTGATCCGATCCTGCTACTGAATCACCCACGCTTTTGTATAGTCCGATGGAGTCCAGTGTAAAGTATTTTCCATTTTTCGTCTCGACAAGCTGCACATCTAACTCATAACCAGTTTGTGCCTTGTAACCACTTATATTCACACCTTCTTCGAAGGTGGCATTGAGGTGACCAAGTTTAATATATTCGAGGAGTTTCTTAGTCCATCCGCTCTCACTTAGAAGATGCCCACTATGATTTGTGAAAATACCTATTGATTGGGCATGGTTTTCTGAATACCACAAGGCATTTTTTCCATCAAGAAGCCTGATGATTTCATCAAACCTGAACGAAGCCAGGTAGATGTTGGTGGTGGACGCAGAATGGTAATAGGGGACATACAAATTTAGATAGTTGTATTGACGATAAATCTGATCATCATCTTTTGATCCATGTGTCACATCGAGGCCGATCATAGAAATTTCACCAGCTTGATAAACGTCCTCTAGCCCTGGCTCATTGACTTTTCTAAGTTTTGCGGATAAGGTAGCAGGTGAAATTAATTCCTCTGTTCCACTATCATAATCTATCAGATAAGTTGTAATCTCATTGTTCAGTGCAGCTTCCATTACATATCTGGACAACTCCTGGTCTTTCCTATAGAACCCACTGTTTTCCTGTTCGCTGAGTATATAATACTCAATGACCCTGATCTTTTCTTCTACCTTGAGCTTCTTCTGTGCAGTAGCTAATTGGTAAAAGAGTATGGTTAAAATGATGATTAGCCTGAAGCGGGACAAACGAAATATATTTCAAGTGAATGTCTTTCAATATAATGAATTCGGTATTTTTCAACAATTCTCTTTGCGACCTAGCGTCTTAGCTGAATCTTTTAAAGTTCACTTTCAATATATTCAGGATTTCCTTTCGCAGGAACAGGTGCCCCCGTCTCCTCAATCCATGTCAAAAGATCATCCAGCAGCTCATCTCTCTTTCCAACCTCCTTATTGCTCAGATTATTGGTCTCACCGATGTCGTTATTAAGATTGTACAACTCCACTGAATTGTTGGTTGCGATTTGATCTCGTCCACCATCGAGCATCCACTCCTCGTAGAATAGCAATAATTTCCAGTCGCCTTTCCGGATGACAGAAACAGGCCGGGTCCTAAATACTGGATCTCTTGAATCCTCTTTGAGACCGGCATAGGATTCCAGATAGGCAGGAAAATGCCAATATAAAGAAGGCCTTTCGATAGATTGACTGGAAAGTAGAGGAACAATACTCTTTCCATCCAATGGATAATTTTCCGGTGCAGCTTGTCCTGCCAGCTCCAAAAATGTTGGATAGAAGTCAGTGCTAATCACCGGAATATCATTTGTGCTGCCAGGAGTGATAGTCCCGGGCCAGTAGGCAAACATGGGCTCCCTGATCCCACCCTCATAATACATGCCCTTACCACCTCTCAATGGTTTTTGACATGTAAATGTTCCATGACCTCCATTGTCAGAGAAGAATATTACAAGTGTGTTATCGCTTAGACCCAATTCTTCCAGCACATTGTTAACATCTCTTACACTTTCATCCACACTTTCCACCATTGAGGCATAAGTAGCATTATTATGACAGTCCACACCTTCTTTATTTTCATACTTTTTGGTAATCTCTTCCTTAGCCTGGATAGGAGTATGTACTGCGTGGTGAGCCAGGTATAAAAAGAAAGGCTTTCCAGTTTCTTTTGGGTTATTTTCCTGAATAAAACTCACTGCTACATCAGTCAGGTGATCCGTTAAGTAGACACTATCTTTATTGTAATGCCCATACGGATAACCCAGATCACCCCGGTCTATCCCTACATCAAATCCCTGCTCCTGAGGCTTATGCCCCACATGCCATTTTCCAATTGCTGCACTCACATAACCGGCTGGCTTCAATGCCTTCGCAATGGTGATCTTATCCAAACTGATTTCGGTTGTGTTCTTAATCGGGACGATTCTTCTGTCTTTGGATTTCCCCCGGTCAGATCCTGCCACAGTGAAAAGCCCATGTCGGGGAGTATATTGTCCACTTAACAAGCAAGCGCGGGTAGGGGCACAGTTGGCGGCATTGGCATATGCATTGGTGAAGATCATCCCTCCATTTGCTAACCGGTCAATATTGGGAGTTTCATAATATGTAGCACCCATAAACCCCACATCTTTCCATCCCATATCATCGATGAAGATGAAAACTATGTTAGGTTTTTGTTTTTCTGTTGTGCATCCTGAAAGTGCCAGAATAGCAACTATAGCAAAAAGAGGTAATGATATTTTCATATTTGGTTAAATGGTCAGCATTCAAAGGTAACCTTGTTGAAATCTAATACAAGGATTATCTAAATTGTGACCTCTTAAAAACAGCCCAACAAATGATGAGCAGATCCAAATTATTATTGATTCTAGTTTTATGCCTCGTGGTGTTTGTAGTATCCTCACAGGATCAAAAGGAATGGGAAAATCCGGAGATTGTAGAGATTAACAGGGAAAAGCCGCATGCAACCTTTTTCAGATACCAGGATAAGGAACATGCCTTACAGGAAACATCTTTTAAGGAACTCGAGAGTTATCTCATGCTAAATGGGACCTGGAAATTTAACTATGTAAAGAAACCCGGTGACAGGCCTAAGTATTTTTACCGGGAAGACTATGATGTAAGTGGATGGGCAGATATCCCAGTACCTTCCAATTGGGAACTGGAGGGCTTTGGGATCCCGATTTATACCAATGTGACTTATCCATTTCCTGCAAATCCTCCTTTTATACCCCATGATGACAACCCTGTAGGTAGTTACAAACGTTCGTTCCAGGTTAGCGAAAATTGGTTGAACGAAAAAGACATCTTCTTATATTTTGGAGGGATCAGGAGTGCTGCCTATATCTGGATCAATGGGCAGTTTGTTGGATATAATGAGGGAAGTAAGACACCTGCTGAATATAATGTCACCCAATATGTGCGACCGGGTGAGAACACCATCGCCATTGAAGTGTACCGATGGTCAGATGCCTCTTACCTCGAAGATCAGGATTTCTGGAGGCTGAGCGGTATCGAAAAAGACATTTATTTATACGCAACACCAAAGGTGACACTGTCTGATTTTAGCGTGATTCCCAGGCTGGACGAAGCCTATCAAAATGGTTCACTTGATCTCACACTTACCTATCGTAATACTGCTAAGAAGTCAATAAAGAATCAGCCGATAGAGATCGAGGTATTGGATGGAGATCATGAAGTGTTCATCAAAGAGGAACAAATTTCAATTCCCGGAAATTCAGCAAACCAGGTTAGCTTTTCAGAGATCCTTAGAGGAATAAAACCGTGGACAGCAGAAACCCCCAAGCTGTACAGCCTTCTGATCACCCTTAAGGACCAAAAAGGAAATCCAATTGAATACATTTCTCAGAAGATTGGCTTCAGGACAATTGAAATCAAAAACAACCAATTGATGGTAAATGGAAAATCCATCTACCTGAAGGGTGTCAACCTGCACGACCATGACCCTAGTACCGGACACGTGGTGGGAGAGGAACTCACCCGGCTGGACCTGGAACTGATGAAAAAACATAATATTAATGCGATCAGGTGTAGCCACTATCCTAAGAATGACTATTTCTATAAACTTTGTGATGAGTATGGTTTCTACGTAATTGATGAAGCTAACATTGAGATCCATGGAATGGGTGCCACTAACCAGGGACTGGAGCACAGTCCTGAAAGAATGGCTGTTCATCCGGCCTATTTACCGGAGTGGAAAAAGATGCACCTCGATAGAACAATTAGGATGTATGAATGGCATAAAAACTACTCTTCTATCATCATCTGGTCTTTAGGTAATGAGGCAGGAAATGGTGATAATTTTTTTACTACCTATGACTGGCTCAAACAACATGATGCATCCAGGCCGGTTCAATATGAAGGTGCTACTAAATACTCCAACACCGATATTCAGGCTCCGATGTATTCAAGAATACCAACGTTGGTAGAGTATGCAGAGAATGATCCAAAGCGCCCCTTTATTATGTGTGAGTATGCCCATGCCATGGGGAATAGTGTAGGTAACCTGCAGGATTACTGGGACGTGATTGAGAAATACGAGGTGCTACAGGGTGGTTTTATCTGGGACTGGGTAGATCAGGGTTTAGAAGCCAGGACTCCTGATGGACGAACATATTATGCATATGGAGGAGATCTGGGAGGTAGCCGACTGCAGAATGATGGTAATTTCTGCCTTAATGGGCTTGTTTCTTCCAACAGGACTCCTAATCCTTCACTTTANGAAGTAAAAAAGGTCTACCAGTATATCAAGTTCCGAAATTACAATTTAGAGACCGGTGAACTGACCGTTTATAATGGATATGATTTCATTGATTTATCGGGATTTACTTTCGAATGGGAGCTATTCAGAAATGGTAAGTCTGCCAGAAAAGGAGATTTTAATGTAGATCATCTGGGTCCGGGGGAAGAAGCTCAGGTTAAACTTTTATTCCCGATGACACGGGACCTGGCAGAGTATTATATCAGGGTCCGGGCTAAAACAGCAGACAAGAAGGGCTTGTTACCCAAAGGTCATGTCGTAAGTGAGGAAGAATTTCAGTTACTTAAATCCAGTTTAGCTTCCCTCAACACAGCAGCTAAAGGAAAACTTAAGGTTGAAAATAAAAGTGGGGTGACCACTGTATTAGGAACTGATTTCAAGGTGTCTTTTGATAATATAAGCGGTCGCCTGATCAGTCTTGATTATGGTAAGGGAAATATCCTGAAAGCCCCTATTGTGCCTAATTTCTGGCGAGCACCCACTGATAATGATTTTGGCTATGCAATGCCACGAAGGTTTGAGGTATGGAAACAAGCAACAATGGAACCTGTTTTGAGTGATTTTAAGACCGGGGGAACTGCCCAAAGACCAGAGATAAATACCAAATACCAATTACCTGCTGTCAAAGCATCGGTCTCGGTTAATTATACATTTAATGCAGAAGGCCAGATCCTGGTAACCACCCAATTAACTGGCGTTTCAGATACATTGCCAGAGATCCCGAGAATAGGGAATAATTTCATTCTTGATAATTCATATCAAAATGTTTACTGGCACGGGAAAGGACCTCACGAAAATTACCGGGACCGTAACACCTCTGCTTTTGTGGGTAGCTATGAAATGAAGGTTAGCGATCTCTATTATCCTTATGAACGCCCACAAGAAAATGGCTATAGAACAGACATCAGAGAAGTCTCATTTACAGATGCTGATGGAAAAGGTCTGAAAATTTTGGCAGTGGGCAATCTGCTTGGATTTAGTGCACATCATCAGCTGAATGGGGATTTTGACGAAGGAAAGGAAAAGATACAGCAACATGCCTATCACATACCGGTAAGAAACCTGGTTAACGTCAACATCGATCATCTTCAAATGGGAGTAGGGGGTGACAATAGCTGGGGGTATAGACCACTTGATCAATACATGATCCAGCCACAGGACTATCAGTTTAGTTACCTGATTCAGCCAATCAAGTAAAATTTGTCCGGGTTAGCTGTTGACCCGGACAAAATGCATTTTACATGACCATGGCCTCATGTAATTCAATGTCACATCCTCCATGCCAACCCAGATGGGGGTGACCTTTTAACAGTGATTTTGCGTCAGCCAGGTCGTTGGCCTGAAGCACTGAATAACCTACCACTCCTTTCTTACTTTCAGTACTCTTACCATCCGGACTTAATTTTACTCCTCCAAATAAGGGATTCCCCAAATCAACCAGCTTGGAGCCACATTTTTTTGCCCAATCCATCCAGGGTTTCATGGCCTCTTCACTTGGGGGTTCATTACTCATTTCTGCCATCGCGTCGGGCGAGGCGTGATACAGTACAAATAAATTTTTTCATAATATGATGATTTAGTGTTTGCTGTATTGACGTATTAACAAACGAAGAATGGACAGGTTGGGATGATTTTAATCAATAATCCCCATTTTCTCCATGAGCTTGCTGGCATTAAAGCTCTTGCATAAACCCAGAGTGAGTTTGTAATCGAAAAGGATTTTATTATCCTTGATTTCACTGTTGAAGCTAAAGTTTCGGATCCCCTTGGCATCCTGAGTTTCCTTTCCCAATGACAGGTCATGTGTAGAGATGATGCCAAATGCGTTGAGCGTATGCAGTTTTTTTACGAGTGCTACTGCCCCGATATGCCTGTCTTCTGAATTGGTACCCTTCAGTACTTCATCGATAACAACAAAAGTTACGGGAGCACTTTTAGCGGATTCCAGAAGATGGTTTATTCTTTTCAGCTCAGCATAAAAGGAACTCGTATGCTTACTGATATCATCAACTGTGCGCATACTTGTGAATATATTCGTAAGGCCCATGGATAGACCAATTGCATTTACTACTGCTCCGGCCTGAGCAAGCACCATATTAATGCCGATCGTGCGCTCAAATGTCGATTTACCAGACATATTTGATCCTGTGAGGATATCAATACTTCCTCTACCTGATATGTTATAGTCATTCTTTACCAGTTCATTCTCCGGGATGAGGGGGTGACCCAAACCTTTTGCCTTGAAATAAAAGAGTTGGTCATTTACTTCAGGGGTGGAATAATCCGGGTGGATATGAGAAAACCCAGCCAGACTGATCAGGCATTCCATCTCATTGACTACCTCCAGCCATTCTTCGATATGAGATTGATATTTCTTTTTCCAGTTATATAAATCAATGAGCAGGTAGGCATCCAGCAGGAAGAGACCATTAAGGATGGGATATAATTGGTTGCCCCTAACACCAAGTCTATGGGTCAGTTTAGATAATTGTTGAATGGCCTGGCTAGCTGTGGTTTTAGCTAAAAGTTTTTCTTTGAGCTCCTTAAGTTTTGTGGCCGAAAAATGGTTATTCTCTATTAGGGGAATCGTTTTGAGGTAAGTGGTGATCAGGTAATGAGCCTTGTCTATTCCTTTAGACAATTTACTAATATGCTTCATGGAATAGGCAAGCAACAGGCCATTTGGAACGATAAGCAGATAGAGCCAGTGATAGGTTAATGGAAGAAATATGACACAACCCACGAGGGCTACCGAAACGAACGTAGCTAGAATAGCCATGACTTTCAGACCATAGTTGATGCTGAAATTATAATTCATATGAGCCCATTCCATAAGCATCTTCTGAGATACTTCCGGCTCTCTTTTTCCACGTTTTTTCAGAGAGATGCTGGCCTGAGCCATGAAATTCTGACACCAGTCTGTATCCTTTGATAAATCCTTAGCAGCTTGCTGTCGCAACTTTATTTCCTCAATAGATGCATTAGCTGATAACCATCTGGCCAACATGGCCCTGGATTCAGGAATCTGACACCTGTTGACAAGCTGAAAAAGACTGTGTTTACCAAAAATGTCCAGGTCCAGGTGGTAGGGATGATCCGGATCAAGATATGATTTACCATTTTCAAGGCTACCAAGATTGAGTTCCATCCGGTCAATTTCCTGGAGGTTGATTTCTATGAGTGATTCCAGTATTGAAATATGATGTAGTTTTTGCGTATGCGCAGTCACGGTTCGGTAGAAGATCAAGCCAAAAACTGCAGTGAGTACCAGCCAATACCAATTAGTGTCATTTAAGGTAGAGAAAAATGCCACAACCGATAGAAATCCAAATAGAAAACTAATCCCTCTGACAATCGATAACTGATTAGCTGAGGTACTGGTGTCTTTTAGCTCTGCTTTATACCCTTCAATTTTTTGATCGTAAT
>JAHCMM010000061.1 GCA_019192515.1 Cyclobacteriaceae bacterium SS2 | reverse complement strand
ATCATAGACATCCACCAGCACACCAATTATGTTGGTCGGACTACAGAACAATTGCTTACCCACCAACGTGCCATGGGAATTACGCACACTATTCTCCTGCCCTCCGGAAGGTCTTTACAGGATCGGGCATCAACTAACTTTGGGGAATCCAATGGGTTGGAAGCTGAGGTGGAACCCAATGAAGCTGCTTATCAAATCGCCAAAAAGTACCCTGGTGAGTATTCTTTCGGTGCCAATGAGGTACCTGATCTTCCTGATACCCTAAAGACCATCGAGAAGTACCTGAAGAAGGGTGCAGTGGTCATCGGTGAGCAGAAGTTTAATGTGGAGAGTGATTCAAAGGAGATGCAGAAAATCTACGAATTGGCACAGGAATACAATGTACCTGTATTGATGCACTGGCAGCATGGCCGTTTCAACCATGGACTGGAGCGGTTCCACAAAATGCTGGAAAAGTATCCTAAAGTCAATTTTATCGGTCATGCTCAGACCTGGTGGGCCAATATTGATAAAAACCATGCTGATCAGACCGTGATGTATCCTAAGGGTGAAGTAACTCCGGGAGGTATCACCGACCGACTGCTCAGTGACTATCCAAATATGTTTGCTGACTTGTCAGCTGGTTCCGGTCTTAATTCCATGACACGTGATGAGGAACAGGCTAAAAGCTTCCTGCAACGACACCAGGATAAGATTATCTATGGAAGTGACTGCGCCGATAAAGATGGTCTGGATCATACGGCTTGCCAGGGCTATAAAACCATCCAGGCTGTGAGAAGACTAAGCGCTAGTAAATCGATTGAAAGGAAAATCTTGTATGAGAATGCGAAGAGGTTGTTTAGGTTATGATTAAGTGCTTTAGAATTGAGATCATAATAAAAATCTGCAAAACTTCCTCCAACCATCATCTATAAAGTTCAATTTTTTCTTTAGATCCTACTGATGTTTGTTTAAATTGAACTTAAGCTTCACCGCTTGTGATTGTTTTTGAGAAACTCAATTCAGTCAAATTTAATTGCCTTCATGTTTGTGTGCTCAACAATATTTCCAATCCTACTGGTGATGGACTGTACTTAAGTTCACTATATGAATGTGTGATTCCGATCATGTACATGCTTTAAAAACCAAATTATGAAACCAATGATGAAGTATTTCCTCACCATGTTTTTCATGCTTTTCTTAATTAAAACCTATGCCCAAAAAACTGTAACTATTGGCAGTGAAACGCTCAATCCCAGGGCTGTTTTAACCCTGGTAGCGCCTGATGGTGATCAGGGTTTTATTATCCCGGTGGTCAGTGACCGGAGTAATATTACACCAGGAGTCGAAGACAAGGGAATGATGGTGTATGAAGAGAGCAATCAAAAGATCTTTTTCTGGAATGGCACCGATTGGTATCCTCTAGGTAGCTCAGTAAACCTGGACACGACTTCTATAAATGCCTTAAGTGATGTTGAGGCTACAGGATCGCCTGTCGGTTATACATTAAAGTGGGATGGCAATGCCTGGTCTCCTGCTAATGACCTTGATGAACAAACTGCTGAACAGGTGCCATTTGACAATACTTTCTCAGGACTTGGCTCTACTAATGTGCAGGGAGCCCTTGATGCGTTATCTTCTTCATCTACCGTCACGCAATGGACATTGGATAGCACTAGCATTTATTTCAACAAGGATAATGTGGGAATAGGCCTGAACGAACCTACAGCTAAGCTTCATGTGGTCCTCGACAGCCTTGATACGTTGACAACAAAAGGTCTGGTGATCGAAAATTCGTCACCAAATAATTCTTCCACACTTTATGGAAGTCAGCTAAAACTTGAAGGCCCCGGAAGCAGTTCAAAAATTGGTGAATACATTGAGCTGGATCAGGGTTCAGGAAGCAAAGTGGGTCAGGGTATCATTGTGAAACAAAATGCTGATCAACTGGCTTACGGGCAAAACATACAGGTGTCTGGTACTTCTAACGGAACAATTGTTGGTAGTTACCTGATCAACAATGTGACAGGAGCTGGTGATAAATTTGGCGTTTTTGCCGGAGTAGGTTCTGGGAGTGGAAATAATACAGGTTTATATACATATGTTGGCGGTGGAACCGGTAACGGAATGGGAGTCCGGTCCCTGATTGAAAATACGCAATCGGAAAGCACAGGCATCTATTCTGAGATCTCCAATACCACCAATACGAGCTCTAAAGGTTTCCATTCCAAAATATTGGATGGCGGTACTATGGTTGGGTTTGAATCTGAGATCGTGCAGGACAATGATATTCTTAGGAGCTATGGAGTGAAAACGGATATTCAGAACAATGCCAGTGCTGCGGAAACCTATGGATTATATTCGACCATCTCAGGTGCTGGGAATGGTGATGCCTATGGACAACATTCTATGATTACCACATCAGGTGTAGGAAGCCAATATGGGAGTTGGCAACGGATGTATGGTAATACAGGAAAAAAGGTAAGTGCATACACGCATATCACACAACAAGCTGATGATTCTACTGTTGTCATTCAATCCAGGGTCGACAATGTTGGATCGGGAACAGCCTTTGGTACCCTATATGAAGCTACCAGCTCCATAGATGGTCATTTGGTAGGGGCAAAATTCAATATGACAAGTTCAGGTTCAGGTGGCATGCGAGGTAATGAAATCCTATTGAATAACGCATCTACCGGAGGATCAGTAGGAACAAAGGTTGAGATTAATGGATCGGGATCGGGTGATCGCACCGGAGTTTTCAGTCAAATCGGAGGTGGAAATTCAGATAAGACCGGATTTCATTCACATATAGAGCATGACTTCAATCAGACTTCCATTGGCTTTCATAGTCAAATCAGAAATGACGCTGACCTTAATGGCGCAACTGGATTATTTATCGAATTCCTGAGTGATGGTGAATTGACCAGCGTAAACCGGGGGATAGTGGTAACGAATGATAGCCTGAACACTATGGAGGGTGAATTAAGGGTTGGTGGAAACCTTTATTTTGCCGACTGGTCATTTCGCAAGGGTCAGGGTGGGTCTTTGAACCTTTACCAATCTTCAACTATGACACCAGGTAATGTTGGTTTTTTCTCAACAGACGGAGCTTATTTTGCTATTTCAGATAGACGACTAAAAACAAACATTCGCGTATATAACAACATATTGGAAAAAGTCCTTCAGCTTAAACCGGCGAGATATCAATTTATCAATTCAGGTCAACACTCCATGGGTTTCATTGCTCAGGATGTGCATCAGTTATTCCCTGAGTTAGTCAGCATTTCAAACAGTAATGGCTACGATGATCTTTATACGCTAAATTACGATGGTTTTGGCGTGCTTGCTATCAAGGCCATACAAGAGCAGCAGGAAGTCATAGATTCCCAGGCTGAAAAAATCGCCTCACTGGAAGAGCGGTTATCCAAACTGGAAGCTTATCTAACTAAATAAGCAATGCGTAAGTCGTTTATTTTTTTCTTTCTCCTGGTATTCATTCAGATACTGTCGTATGGACAAACACACCTGGGTGATGAATGCATTCTGTTTGGTGACGGTATCATTGCTACAAATGCTGCTATCATTGATAGTAGCATGACTCAAACTACTATGGGTACCTTATCATTTGAGGGCAATGACACAATATACGTCCATTCCCAATGGCATTTAGACTCTCTAAAGACTTATGGATCGCAAGTCATCGCCGGCTCAGGTGTGACAGTTCACCAAAAACTTTTTATATCCGGAAGTATTACACCCACCATTTCTCTACAGCTTGTCATAGACACATTAGCTTCAATTTCAAACCCTGATGATTCATTTGTTAATGGCCGTTTGTTTCACACCGGTTCCGGAGATAAGTTTTATCCGATAGGCAAAGCTGGCAGGTATACACCCACTTACTTGTTTAGCCTGGAAAATTCCTCGGATGAAATTGTAGGGCTTGAAGTTTTCCATGAAGCATTAGATCTATCCAACCTTTCACCCATCCCTGAATCCAGCGAATCGTGGTATTGGGAGATAAATGGAAACCCCAAAAATGCAACTATTCAACTCCCACTGCTTTCAGAAGACCTGGAAAATCTGAATATCAATGAGCTATCTATCCTGAATATAGATACCGACATAATGATACTCACAGACCTGGGAGGAACAGCAGACCATAACAACAGTACCATACTGAGTGGTAAACCAATCAATACCGGGTATCTTTTGCTGGGAAATGTACCGGAAACATTGAGTTTAGACGGGCCCCATAATTTACGCAACTTCCCAAACCCCTTTGATGATTTCATTATTCTTGAATCACCTGTTGAGAAACAAAAGGCTGTAATGATCTATAATCTGAAAGGAACGCTTTATTTTGAAGGTTCTTTACAAAAAAAATTACACATTGATACCTCCGGTTGGAATAAAGGATTGTACCTAATGACTATTTCAGAGGGTGAGAATATGGTTTATCGTAAAATTGTGAAGGTAAAGTAATAGCTGTATCATCTATTCATAAACTCCCCAAACATCTCCTTCAAATGCCTATGTAATATCGAGGCTGTTTCTGGCCCCAGGGAGTTTTCTTCTCCATAAGGTGAGTTATCACGTCCATAGCCATAAGGTGCTTCCACATCCCATTGGGTTTTGGGTATGATGTACCCGATCTCGTCATTAGCCAGGCCAAAAACAAATTTATACTTGCCAGGCATCATTTCCCGGATCGGTGGTATTTCTACAATTGGACCAGGATAATCACCTTCCGGTGGTGCTTCTACCCCACCATTAACCAACTCTGGATAGATCTCTCCCGGAATAGCGACAAATGACAGTGGCCCAATATTACCAACAGCCAGTTCAGAGCGGGTTTTCATCCAGCCTGTGGTTCCACGATCAATCACTCCCAGCATCCCAGCTATCCTAAAAATGACGTTATCAATCGGAAGCTCAATGGTCTTTACCAAAAGAGAAATACTGGTAGAGTCGATGGTCTCAATAGGATTATCCATGGCATTGAGGATCAGGTTTGAAAGATGCCTTCCCTGTGCAGCAGCTTTTTCAAATGATGGCTCTGCAAATTCCTCGCCTGTGAATGGATCTACAATAGTCAGAGAGGGATGTGTACACATCAGTCCACCAATTGCTGCACTCACATAGACTGTCACACCACCAGTGCCTTCATGAATCAGACTATCCCCGGAATACACACCATTTTCTACACCTTCACGCACAAAGTGTGGAAAGTCAGATGAGATCAGCAGGTTTCTACTCCACAAGGTCTCCGGATGGTTTCCCCAGGACACCAGGGTTCCAAGTGTTCCATCTGTCTCCTTATCAACTGCCCGGATCATTCTGAGCCCATTGTCAAAAACCTGTGGGTCACGGGTATCTTTAACGAGGCCATCAGCTCCCGTCAGATCCTGAGAAATCTCCAGTTGTGCTGGCCGCAAGTTTTTGGCTGCCTCTACCACAGACTGTACTACTTGATCTTTGACAAACTGCATATAGGTTTGGTTGACTCCACTCTTAAACGGGCTTTCTCCCCATATTCCCATGAGATCAGCACCTTCATGCGTATGTGTGGATGAAAGGATCATGTAAGTAATACCGGCTTCTTCCGGGATCATCTTTCGAATATCCACCACGTCATTGTGCATGTAACCTATGGCATCCAAAGACACGATCGCCAGCCGGGTTGTCCCATCGTCAATAACCATTGTGCGGGCCCAAACATCATCATGAATCCCGTTGGCAGGTTTACTATTGCTAAACCCAGCGATCCATACCGGATCAAACTTACCATTTCCATTCAAATCTGTGTATGTATCCCCATCTTCTGGCTTGTATTTGGCATCCCCGTTTTTGTCTTCCCACTTATCAGGAACTTCGGGAGTCACTGTCTTAGCAGCAAACCCAACCACTAGTGGGGCTGGATTTCCGGGATCAATTCGCATATCCGTGTTGTAATCAGGATGCTTATCCCGCATGTTGACTAAATAGAGTACCGTAACCAGGATTAGCAAGACAGCAATAAGTGAGAGGAATACCCACCCAATTACTTTTAGCATTTTTTTCATGAGGAGTAGTTATATACCATCTGCAAATTAATGGGTTTGACACGGGATGAATACGTTTATCTCGTAAAACAATCCACTTTTAGCGCAGCCTTAGAAAAACTCCCTTAAAGCAATAAATGGATGATTACAGCCATTTGAAGCTTATTTATTGAAACTACTTGAGTGGCTATCAAAATCATCTTTGACTATCCAACGTTGCTTCCCCTGGGATTTCACTTTTAAAATAACTGCTGGATCTGACTCCTGGTATTGTTCTTTTCTGACTACATCCAATGGCACGGTAATATTGTTTAGGGTCAGTTGAGCATTGTACCACACTGAAGTCTTCTGGTGTATGGTGACTACCAGTTTTAACTTCAGGAGATCGTCTTTCACTGGTGGAAGCAAAATATCACGACCATTGATATAATAGCCAGATATAATGATCCCATCCAGAATCAGGGTGTTTGATGCTTTTACGTGCAAATCAAAACTGTGTGTGGCAACAACTCCGTGTGGACCTATAGCCCCTGAGGCGGTTTTGTAACGCGAACCAGCAAACTCAATACTTTCGGTCTGGGCGAAAGCGAGTTCGCAGGTTACAAAGAATGCTATTATCAATCCTAATAGACGCATATCTGTGATGGGACAAATAAGATGCCAGAAGGTAAAACACAAGGTAAGACCGGGTATGCGGCAATAGTTTGATGGCATTCAATATGAATTACTCTCACCTACTTAATCCCCCAAACCCTTGAACCAGCCAATAATTGATCCAGTTTTCCGGAACCTTTTTCTACTACTGCCTGCTCATGTAGATTATCCAGTTGGTCTTCATAGGTAGGTCGATCTTCCTGATAAATTATCCCAAAAGGCCGTGGAAAAGGTGTTGATCCATTTTTTAAGTCATCAAATTGACAAAGCACTGTGGCCTTAAAGCGATCCTTAGCATCATGGATCCAGAGATCATCCTTCGAATATTTTTCAAGGGAAACTACTTCCGGCTTCAGATCATTGAGCCTGATCCCCCACTCTTCATGTTCACCAAACACCAGTGGCTCTCCCTGGATTAAGAACAAGGCATTTTGCTTCTTGGTAGCTTTTTCAGTGAAGGTAAAAAAGGCTCCGTCATTGAAGACGTTACAATTCTGATAGATCTCCACAAATGAAGTGCCTTTATGATCATTCGCATGTTGTAATACCTCACGGAGATGTTTAGGGTCACGATCCATGCTTCGGGCAATGAATGTGCCTTTTGCACCGAAAGCCAGCTCAATGGGCCTAAAAGGCGTATCAATTACGCCCATAGGTGACGACCCGGTACGTCGGCCAAGGGGTGATGTAGGAGAATATTGTCCTTTGGTCAACCCATATATCTCATTATTGAAAAGCAAGAGATTGAGATCAAAATTGCGTCTGAGCAAATGAATAAAGTGATTACCCCCTATGGATAAACAATCCCCATCTCCGGTCACCACCCATACTGACAGGTCTTTATTCACAGACTTCAGACCACTGGCCAACGCTGGTGCTCTTCCATGAATGCCATGCATACCATAAGTTTCCATGTAATAAGGGAACCGTGCAGCACAACCAATCCCTGAAATGAATACAATATCCTGGGGATCTCTTCCCGTATCCGCCATCACCTGTTGCACTTGTTTAAGGATAGAATAGTCACCACAACCAGGACACCAGCGGACATCCTGATCAGTAGCGAAGTCTTTGGATTTTAAGATTTCTGTTGCCATGGTAATCAGCTTAAAATGGAATCAATCTTGTCTTCAATCTCCTTTGAGGTAAAAGGTATCCCACGGATCTTGTTCATTCCCTCAATAGGAATAAGGTATTTACCCTGAAGCAAGTGTTTCAACTGACCACTATTCATTTCCGGGATCAGTATTTTATCAAAGCCACTCATCAATTCGAATAAGTTTTTCGGGAATGGATTCAGATAACGTAAATGGGCATGAGCAACAGCGTGCCCTTTATCTACGGCATTTTTCACGGCAGCCTTGATGACTCCATATGTCGAACCCCAGCCGATTACCAGCAATTCCCCTCCCGGAGATCCATTGTCAAGTTCCAGTTCGGGAATACTGTCTGCAATCACTTCAACCCTTTTGGCCCTTACCTTCACCATATTTTCGTGGTTGACTGGATCATAAGAAACGTTCCCTGTATTTTCCTCCTTTTCCAATCCCCCTATCCGGTGAATCAATCCTTCCATTCCAGGGATTGCCCACTTCCTGACCAGATTCCTGTCTCTTTCATAAGGCAAGTACTTTTCTTCGCGTATCCCAGGCTTGGCTAAGGGTGGTGATATCCCAGGCAGATCTTTGGAGCCAGGATATTTCCAGGGCTCGGAGCCGTTCGCAATGTATCCATCAGATAACAGCATGACAGGTGTCATATGCTCAATAGCTATCCTGGCTGCTTCCAGGGCTACCCAAAAGCAATCAGAAGGTGATCGGGCAGCAATCACAGGAACGGGTGCTTCTCCATTCCTACCATAATAAGCCTGGAAGAGATCCGACTGCTCTGTCTTGGTAGGTAAACCTGTGGAAGGTCCGCCACGCTGCACATTGCAGATAAGTAATGGCAATTCCAGGATCATGGCAAGGCCGATGGCTTCACCTTTTAGGGCAACTCCGGGTCCAGAAGAGCCAGTCACCCCAAGTGCACCCCCAAATGATGCTCCAATAGCAGCGCAAACAGCAGCAATCTCATCCTCTGCCTGAAAGGTCTTGACATTGAAATTCTTATAGCTTGAAAGGTAGTGAAGCAATGTAGACGCCGGAGTAATAGGGTAACTCCCATAGAAGAGCTGTAACCCGGACTTTTCTGAAGCAGCGACCAGCCCAAGGCTCAAGGCCTGGTTCCCATTGACACTTCGGTACTTCCCAGGTGCCAGCTTAGCTGGCTTCACAGCATACCTTGACGAAACGGTGTTCGTAGTTTCACCAAAATTATATCCTGCGTTGAGTACATTTAGATTGGCCGTTCGAACCAATTCATTGTTCTTAAATTTTTGGTTGATATACTCCGTAGGACCATCTGGTGATCGATCAAACATCCACAACAGAAACCCCAGGACAAACATGTTTTTTGTACGGTCAATATCTTTTTGTCCGAGTCCGCTTTCACTTAAAGCCGTCCTGGTAAGTTTGGTGACATCTATCGTATAAAGTTGATATCCGCTCAGCTCACCGGATTCAAGAGGATTGCTCTCGTAATTGGCTAATCTTAGGTTTTTGGAATCAAAACCACTGGAATTGGCAATGATAATACCACTGTTCTTCAAGGCACTGAGATTGGTCTTCAAGGCAGCTGCATTCATGGCCACCAGCACATCACAGGCGTCACCTGGTGTGAAGATCTCAATACTTCCAAACCTTATCTGAAAACCGGAAACTCCTGCAAGACTCCCCTGGGGAGCCCTTATCTCAGCTGGAAAATTGGGGAAAGTGCTCAGATCATTGCCAAAATGTGCATGCGTATCGGTGAACATATTGCCGGTAAGCTGCATCCCATCTCCTGAATCACCGGCAAATAAGACGGTGACATCTTCTTTGATTGTTAATGCCATTGTACCTGGGGTTTGATCAAGTACAATATAATAAATTCAGAGCTTGTTTTTTAGGTTCTAAGGCAGTTTTTATATGGTTTAGGATATTGATTACTCCTACAATTGATGGTTATGACTTAGATAAAAAACCAGACTTATTGATAATTACTTTTAAAAAACAGATGACTGAGGAATGATAACCTTACTCTTAATCATGCTACTTCATCCCTACAACTTCAAACTTGATGTTCCTGGTAGGTGCATTCTTACCAAAGTCATCCAGAATCTCCAGGACATCCGGATGAATGATCCTGGTTTTGGTGGCATCAACAATCACATGCGAATCTTCGGGCATATCATTCAAGGTGTGCAAAATCCGGGCTTTATTGAGGAATGAGACCTCTTCTGCCAATTGAATTTTAACAGGTTTTCCGTCTTTATAATCTGCCGGATTGTAATGATATGGAGTCTGGAAATTGTTCCATAAGATATAGGTAACTCCCACAATCATTCCTAGCCCGATACCAATTAGCAGATCAGTGAATACAATCCCCACAATGGTGACGACGAATGGAATAAACTGTTCGCTCCCCATATTGTACATCTGACGGAAGAGTGAAGGCTTTGCCAGCTTATATCCTACCACGAACAGAATAGCTGCCAGGCTAGCCAGTGGAATCAGGTTAAGAATATTGGGGATGGCCATGACGCATAAAAGCAAAAGTACTCCGTGAAAGACCGCAGAAGCCTTGGTCTTGTTACCTGATTGTATATTGGCACTACTACGCACAATTACCTGTGTGATGGGCAGCCCTCCTATCAAACCGGAGATAATGTTTCCTATTCCCTGAGCCTTTAGTTCCCGATTGGTTGGTGTCACTCTTTTCTGGGGATCCAGCTTGTCCGTAGCTTCTACACAAAGCAACGTTTCCAAACTTGCGACCACGGCAATCGTAAGTGCTGTAACATATATTTCGGTATTTCCTAAACCACTAAAATCAGGAGTCGAAAACTGGTTGAAAAAACCCATCACCGAACCAGCTTCAGGGATACTCACTATTTGTGACTTCAGCAATGTAAGGTTTGGAATATTCTTGAAAATGATATTTAAAAGAATGCCAACGACTACCGCTACCAATGGGCCCTGAACAACTTTAAATATCGGTATCTTTTTCATGAAATTTTGTTCCCATAGTATCAGTATGGCCATAGATACCACGGTAATGACAACAGCTCCCGGTGTGATGTAATCCAGCATATACCACAATTCACTGAAGGTTGTATGTCCATCGGGCTGAGCGAAAGACAAATCCCCTTCATAGTCTTTGTCATATCCAAAAGCATGTGGGATTTGTTTCAGTATGATGATGATACCTATCCCGGAAAGCATTCCCTTGATCACTGAGGAAGGAAAGTAATAGGCAATGACCCCTCCTTTTAAAAAGCCAAAAATCAACTGAATCACTCCGCCAATGATCACGGCTACCAAAAATGTCTCATAGCCCAGGCTTTCTATTGCAGCCAGCACTATAACAGCTAACCCAGCAGCTGGACCACTCACTCCAACTGATGATCCACTAATCAATCCCACTACGATACCTCCGACAATACCCGCTATGATACCGGAAAAAAGAGGTGCTCCGGAAGCCAGGGCAATACCCAGACATAAAGGGACGGCCACGAGGAAAACAACAATACTTGAAGGAATATCACTTTTGAGATGTGAGAAGAAGTGGGGCTTGGTCATGATGCAAAATCTTCAGGTTATGTACTTTGAAACATAAAAAAGAAATTCTAGGGAAAAATTTAAGACAAAATCGTCAAAAACAGAACTGTAATCAAATGTTTCAAATGAGTTAGATTCAAAACCTATAACCTGGAAAGACCAAGATTGTTCAAATGGAATCATTTTAAGGTCGCAATACTTCCTTCAATATCTGATAATATCCACCTTATATACTACTCAGCAGACTCTCATCTAAGCCTTTACTTTATCCTTAGGAAGATTCTTTTTGGCTACACTAAGTTCGATGTATTCGATGATCTTTCCTGCGATGTCTATACCCGTTGCCTTTTCAATGCCTTCCAAACCCGGGGACGAATTTACTTCCAACACCATTGGGCCTCGCGAAGATTGAAGCATGTCTACTCCAGCAATAGCCAAACCCATACTTTTGGCAGCATTCAAGGCAGTTGACCACTCTGAAGGGCTGAGCTTGATGATGTTGGCTTCTCCTCCCCGGTGTAGGTTTGATCGAAACTCCCCTTCTTTTCCCTGGCGTTTCATTGCTCCTACTACTTTGCCATTCACAACAAAAGCCCGGATGTCAGCACCACCGGCTTCTTTGATGAATTCCTGAAGAATCACCCGGGTCTTGAGACTTTCAAAGGCTTCGATAACTGATTTTGCAGCCTTCTCGGTTTCAGCCAGCATGACTCCTAGCCCTTGCGTTCCTTCAAGAAGTTTGATCACTACAGGTGCCTCACCGATGTGTTTCATCAATTTATTATCTTCTTTGCTAAAGTTGGTAAAAGCAGTTTTTGGCATCCTGATACCTGAGCGGGAAAGGATCTGCAGTGATCTCAATTTGTCCCTGGATCTGGTGATGGCCAAAGAATCCACCGCTGAGAAGACTTTCATCATCTCAAATTGCCTGACTACAGCCGTACCATAAAATGTGACCGACGCCCCTATTCTCGGAATCACTGCATCAATATTTGTAAGCTTTTCACCTTTGTAGTATATAGTCGGGCCTTTTTCATCCATCACAATATCACAATTCAGGTGATCGATCACCCTACCTTCGTGACCTCGCAGTTTGATGGCCTCCATTAATCTTTTGGTAGAATATAACTTAGGATTTCTGGAAAGAACGGCAATTTTCATGATGATTTCGTTTCTATTAAATATAATGAATTATCAC
>JAHCMM010000007.1 GCA_019192515.1 Cyclobacteriaceae bacterium SS2 | reverse complement strand
TCCTGTGGTGTCTTGACAATAAAGGTATATTCCTGGTTGTACCCATAGTAATCATTCTGCTGGGAGCAAATATCTGGCTTGGGTTCGACAGGGTCTTTGGGTTGATCCCGAAAGCAACCGAAAAACTGGGTTGGGATATCAGGCAAACCTCCCTATGGACCGGAGCATCCGAAACCTTTCCGGGGTTGGGAGAGGAGTTTATGCCCTCACTCAATGAAGGATCCTTCCTGTTGATGCCTACATCCATGCCACATTCGGGAGTGGAAGTAAACCGGGAGGTATTGCGAAAACTGGATATGATGGTCACTGCTATTCCGGAAGTGGACATGGTGGTTGGAAAGGCCGGCCGTGCTGAAACCGCGATCGATCCTGCACCAATGTCCATGTTTGAAAATACCATCAACTACAAAAGCGAATATGTTACTGATATCAATGGCAATAAGCTTCGATACAAGGTAAACGATGATGGCCATTTCGAACTCAAAGGAGGAGGTACCTATGACCCAGAGACCATGTCTCCGGAACAAATTGATGTGAATCAACTCATACCGGATCGTAACGGGGAGTATTTCCGTCAGTGGCGTAAGCACATCAAGACTCCTGATGACATCTGGGATGAGATCGTAGCGGTGGCTAATGTTCCCGGGGTTACTTCTTCACCAAAACTGCAACCAATTGAGACCCGACTGGTCATGCTTCAGACAGGAATGCGAGCCCCTATGGGGATCAAGGTCTATGGACCTGACCTCAAGACTATAGAAGCCTTTGGTATGCAGCTGGAAAAATATCTTAAGGAAGTTCCTTCCGTGAAAAAAGAGGCTGTATTTGCTGATCGTATCGTAGGGAAGCCTTATCTCGAAATCGACATTGATCGGGATAAGATCGCACGATATGGACTCAACATCCGGGACGTTCAGGACTACATTGAAACCGCCATCGGTGGTATGCAGCTTAGTACCACAGTGGAGGGCAGAGAGCGATTCCCGATCAGGGTAAGATATGCCAGGGAGTATCGTGATGATCCTACTGCAATTGAGGCTATGCAGGTCCCTACACCATTGGGAAACTATATTCCGCTCAGTCAGCTGGCAGAGATCTCTTATCGTCCGGGCCCTGAAATGATCAAAGGAGAGAATAGCTTTTTGGTTGGATATGTCCTATTTGACAAGCTCCCCCAATATGCGGAGGTCACTGTGGTGGAAGCAGCACAGCAACATTTGAGGCAAAAGATAGATTCCGGTGAGCTTGTAGTACCGGCAGGGGTTAGGTATCAGTTCTCTGGCAGCTATGAAAATCAGATAAGAGCTGAGAAGCGGTTGGCTATTGTGGTTCCACTTTGTCTGCTGGCCATATTCCTGATCCTTTACTTTCAGTTCAAGGCAGTATCCACTACACTGTTTGTATTCTCAGGCATCTCGATGGCGTTTGCTGGCGGCTTCTTGATGCTCTGGTTCTATGGACAGGATTGGTTTATGGACTTTTCTATCCTGGGTACCAACATGCGGGAGCTTTTCCAGATGAAAGTTTATAATCTCAGCGTGGCTGTATGGGTTGGATTCATTGCCTTATTTGGAATTGCCACTGACGATGGAGTAGTCGTAGCTACTTACCTCAAACAAAGCTTTGAAAAGCATACTCCGGAAAATGTAAAAGAGGTACGCCTGGCCGTGCTGGAAGCAGGGAAAAAGCGTGTCCTGCCAGCCATGATGACAACAGCCACGACACTGCTGGCCTTACTGCCAGTACTGACTTCATCCGGTCGTGGCTCGGACATTATGATACCGATGGCCATCCCTTCTTTCGGGGGAATGATCATAGAAGTCATCACCGTTTTGCTTGTTCCGGTATTGTATTGCTGGTGGGCGGAGCGTAAGGTGAAAGGAAACCCTGAAGTATTTAATGAATCTTAAAAATCCAGGAAGATGAAAAAAATTGCAATAATTATTCTGTTTTGTCTAGGAAGCGTGGCTGTTGGATTCTCGCAAAGTCTGGATGAATACCTGCATGCCGCAGCTGAGAATAATCCAGCGCTGAAGTCTTACTTCAATGAATACCTGGCTGCTTTGGAAAAAGTGCCTCAGGTGGGCACATTGCCAGACCCTCAACTATCAATGGGTTTTTTCCTGCAACCCATGGAGCGGTTTATGGGTACGCAGCAGGCCGATCTACGGCTTATGCAGATGTTCCCCTGGTTTGGGATGCTCAAAACTCAAAAGGATGAGGCCAGTAAAATGGCGTTAGTCCGATATGAACGCTTTCAGGAAGCAAAATATGACCTGTTTTATCGGGTAAAAGCTACCTGGTATGAGCTGTACAGGCTGGAAGAGGAGATCAGGGTCACTGAAGAGAATCTTGATATACTCCAGCAGTTTGAGCGTTTGGCACTTATCAGGTTTCAAAGTGGTGGTATTGGAGCAGGTTCCGGATCCTCCATGTCAGGAGCATCCAATATGAAGCAATCGTCTGCAAAATCTCCTTCCATGGGAGCCATGAGTGGAGGAATGGGTGGTGGGGGATCTGCTCTGCCTGCAGCCCAAAGCAATACGGCTATGAGTGCTCCTTCAACGATGGGTGGAGGAGGAGCAGGAATGCGTGATGTACTCAGGGTCAGGCTAGAAATCATGGCACTTGAAAATTCACTTCAGCTCCTGAAAGATTCACAGATGCCTTTAAAAGCTGAGTTCAACCAGCTGCTTAACCGTCGTTTCGATGAACCGGTAGTGGTGGCCGATACGCTGATGGATACTGCTCTATCGATAGAACGGATGGCCATGCTTGACAGCATCACTGAAAACAATCCGATGTTGAAGATGCTGGATGCTGAGGCTGAAGCATATGAATCGCAGAGAAAAATGGCCAGGCTGGAAGGGAGACCCATGATAGGTGCCGGACTTAACTATATGCCGTTTAGCCCCAGAACTGAGAATGGATTCTCCATGGGGGGCAATGACATGGTTATGCCGATGGTTAGCTTATCCCTTCCTGTTTATCGCAAAAAATATACGGCCATGCAAAGAGAGGCTGAACTCCGGCAGTTGGCCGTTCAGCAAAAACGGGAAAATGCTGTCAACCTGCTCGCTGTGGAATGGTCAGGTGCAATCCGTAATCTGGATGATGCAAACCGCAGGGTAATGCTCTATCAGGGGCAAACCGAGCTGGCAACACAAACTTTGAATTTACTGATGACTGCTTATACAACGGACGGCAGTGATTTCGAGGAAGTACTTCGTGTACAACAGCAGCTCCTGGATTATCGCCTGGGGCTGATCACTGCAATTGTAGATCAACATACTTCTATAGCCACATTAGAGAAGCTCGCCGCGACAGAATTGAAATAACGACATTAAGAAAACATTATAATAATGAAAGAATTAATCATAAATAAAAAAATCCTCCTTGCCTTGCTGGTGGCATTGGTGATAGGGGGAACATTGGGCTGGTTAGTCAAACCCGCTGAAAATCGGGAGGAAACGGTTATGTCAGCACATGATCATGCCGATCACACGGAGGAAATATGGACCTGCTCCATGCATCCTCAAATCAGGCAATCCGAACCGGGGCAATGTCCTATTTGTGGAATGGATCTGATTCCTGCTAATGCGAAAGGTGTTTCTGGTAACACAAATCCTATGGCGCATGAAATGACTCCTGAGGCTGTTGCTATTGCCAATATCCATACTTCCAGGGTCATTGACAGCCAGGCAGAGGGAGTACTTTCGCTTACAGGTAAAGTAAAAGCTGATGAACGTCAGGTCGCTTCCATTACAGCTAAATTTCCCGGTCGTATTGAGCAGCTTTTTGTCAATTTCACCGGGCAGGTTGTGAATGTGGGTCAACGATTGGCTACCATCTATTCACCTGATCTGGTGACAGCGCAGAAAGAGTTGTTGGAGGCCGCTTCGATCAAAGCTACCTACCCGGAATTATACAAGGCCGCCCGTGAAAAGCTGCGATTGTGGAAGCTGAGTGAGAAACAAATTGATGAGATTGAAATCACAGGAAAAGTACGGGATCAATTTGATGTTCTGGCTGATAAAAGGGGAGTGGTGAGCCGTAGAAATATTGCAGTAGGTGATTATGTGAGCACCGGGTCTGTACTTTTTGATGTGGTGGACCTGAGCCGGGTATGGATCATGCTGGATGCCTATGAAAGAGACCTGAATGTTGTAAAGGTTGGCGATGAAGTAGAATTTTCAGCTGCCGGTATTGCAGGAGAATCTTTTACTGCCAGAGTTACTTTTATTGACCCGGTCATTAATCCTGATACCAGGGCGGCTTCTGTTAGGGCAGAAGTACATAACAAAGGAGGTAAGCTCAGACCGGAAATGTTTGTGAATGCTACGCTTAAAACCAGGTTTACAAAAAACGGATCATCGTTGGCCATACCCCGCACATCCTTATTATGGTCTGGAAAGCGGTCCGTCGTTTACGTAAAAGTGCCGGATGCTGAGTTTCCTACATTTGAAATGAGGGAAATTACCATCGGTCCCCGAATGGGAGATATGTACCTGGTGGAAGCGGGTCTTGAAGCCAATGAAGAAATTGTTACCAATGGGGTTTTTGCCGTTGATGCCGCTGCTCAATTGGCTGGCAAGCCCAGTATGATGTCAAAACAAGGAGGGGCTGCCATGACAGGACATAACCATGCTGGTATGTCAGGAGGAACAGGTTCTGCTCAAAATGTCCCGGTAATGGATCATTCCAGCCATCAATTGGGTGGGTTGATGAAAGTCAATGAGTTTAACCAGACATACGAGAGTGACCCGACTTTTCAATCACAACTGGAAAATGTATTTCAAGTCTATCTGCCTTTGAAAGATGCTTTGGTCCAGAGCGACCTGGAAGTGGCCCGAAGTGAAGCCAGGAAGCTTCGACAAGCTATCAACACAGTGGATATGAAACTTGTAAAGAACGAAGCGCATATGGAATGGATGAAAGACCTGGAGGTATTGCAAAATTCCACAAAAGCTATAGTTGATGCAGGTAAGCTTGATCAGGTGCGGATGAGTTTTTCACCATTAAGTGATCAGCTGTTTCATTCATTGAAGAAATTTCAGGTCTCAGTGGCCGGTTATCGTCAATTTTGTCCCATGGCTATGGACAACAAAGGGGCCTACTGGCTAAGCGATTCCGAGAAAATATTGAATCCTTATTTTGGTGATGCCATGCTCACCTGCGGAAATGTGGAAGAAGATCTTAAACAATAATTAAAAACAAACTTATAACTAAAGACAAATGAAAAATTTACTAATTGTACTTGGACTAGCCGGAATGATGATTGGCTGTTCAGCAAAAACCGGTGAAAATGCTGAGGAAGGTAAGCATTCAACGATGAATCATGATGCGAACCATGCACACCATGCGAATAATACGCAGACGGTACAAAAAAATGATCTGACTGCTGTTATCGACGCCTATCTTACCCTGAAAGATGCCCTGGTAAAAGACGATCAAAAAGGAGCAGCGACAGCTGGTTCATCTTTAGCTACCTCACTGGGAGCACTCGATCTGTCAAAATTTTCAGCAGATGAACAGAAAGCATTGAAAGAGATCATTGAAGTTGCCAAAAATCATGGAGAGCATATAGCCGGAAGTGAAATTGATCATCAAAGAGAGCACTTTGAATCTTTAGGCAAGGACATCAAGAACCTGATCGGGATCGTTGGGGCGGACCGTACACTTTATCATCAATATTGCCCAATGTACAACAAAAACAAGGGAGGAATGTGGTTGAGCGCATCCGAAGAGATCCGCAACCCACTCTTTGGATCAAAAATGCTAAAATGTGGTAAAGTAGAGGAAGTGATCAGCCTTTAAGCAAAAGAGATAATGGTAATGAGAATGGCGGCAATCCTTAAGTCCTCTTCTCATTACCGAAAATACAGATAACAACTTATCGGGTTTTATTGATAGAATGATTTGATTCCGAGAAGTGTTTATTAATTTAAATCCCTCAAAGCCATTAGGATTTGGAAGGAAAGCAGTTACATATCAAAAACATGGTTTGCCCCAGGTGCGTGATGGTTGTCAGTGAAATATTTGGCAAGCTCGGGGTGAAAACTTTATCAGTGGAGTTGGGGGAGGTAAAACTCGCAGAAGATTTCCCTGCCGATCAGCTGCCAAAGCTGGATGAGCTTCTCTATCAAAATGGTTTTGAAAGGATTGACAACAGAAAGGTACAGATGATGGAAAAGATCAAAACCCTGATCATTAACTCAATCCATCATCAGGATCCCTACAATACGAATATCCAGTGGTCTTCTTTTCTGTCAGAGAGCCTCAACTATGATTACAATTACATCAGCAGTCTTTTCTCATCTATGGCAGGGATCACCATTGAGCAGTATATCATTCGTCAGAAAATGGAAAAGGTGAAGGAATATCTTTTCTATGACCAATTGTCTGTGAAGGAGATTGCTTTTAAAATGGGTTTTAGCAGTGTGGCCCATTTATCTAATCAGTTCAAAAAAGTGATTGGAATGTCCCCTTCTGAATTTAAGAAGAGTTTAGAAAATACTCAGTCCAGGAAATCGCTGGACCAGATCATATAATCATACAATTCTTCCCGGCCATTATGTAACACCTGTAAGGTGTATTGTGATCAATTTTGACCAAAAATTGAATCATGGATACTCAGGTAAATATCAAAGGGATGGTTTGCAATCGTTGCATCTATACCATCAAGAAACATCTTCAGGAAGCCGGAATGTTTGTCATTGAGATTGCGCTCGGTAGAGTAATACTGGGTAAACCATTAGCCGAAGATGATAAAACAAAAATAAAAAATATCCTTTCATCCCTCGGTTTTGATCTGATCTCTGACAAAAATGAGCAGCAACTCTCCGATATCAAGTCCTTTATCCATCAATGGATAGACGCCGGTAGTGGCCGCAACTCAAAGGAAAACCTATCAGATAGTCTGGCAAGTCATTTCCTGATCAATTATGATTCGCTGAGCATGTTTTTCTCACGTCTCGAAGGAAAATCAATTGAGCGGTATCACATAGAAAAGCGGTTGGAATCAGTGAAGGAACTGCTGGTCTATACAGACTGGTCATTATCAGAGGTTGCCTACAACAGAGGGTTTAGCAGTGTGCATCATCTGTCAGCTCAATTCAAAAAAGTAACCGGACTGAACCCCTCACATTTCAGAGAGATCCAGGCAGAAAAAGCTCGTGTTTCCGATAGGCATAAGGATAAAATGGTATAACCCTAATCGGTAATTGTATAACACACCCTGATCAGCCTGTCTCGAAATTTGCTTCAGTAAAAATTCAAAAAATTATGGAAACAATAGAAGAAATAAAACCTGCATTAAATGGGCAGGTGTCTAAGGGAACCTTCCCGGTGACAGGAATGACATGTGCTGCCTGTGCTTCCAGCGTGGAGTCCATGATCAGTCATACACCCGGTGTGAAATCTGCCAGTGTCAATTTTGCAACTAATTCTGTCCTTGTTGAATATGAAAACTCTGTTACCCCGGAGAAACTTCGTGAAGCTGTTCAGTCAATAGGATATGACCTCCTGGTAGGGGAAGAAGACCCGTCAGCCAAACAGGAAGAGTTGCAAAGGAAGCACTATCAGGAAGTGAAGTCACGAACACTTTGGTCAGCTCTTCTCACGCTGCCGGTATTTATAATCGGTATGTTCTTGATGGAATGGCAGGCTGGTAGATGGATTTCCCTAGTGCTTACTATTCCTATTTTGTTCTGGTTTGGTAGAAACTTTTTCATCAATGCCTACAAGCAGGCTCGACACGGTAAAGCCAACATGGATACACTGGTGGCCCTGAGTACCGGTATTGCATTTATCTACAGTTTATTCAATACGCTTTTTCCGGAGTATTGGCATAGCAGAGGGATACATCCTCATGTATACTATGAAGCTGCCGTGGTCATCATCACTTTTATCTCCCTGGGAAAACTGTTGGAAGAAAAGGCAAAATCCAATACCTCAACGGCCATCAAAAAACTGATGGGGCTGCAACCCAAAACCCTGAAGGCCATAGTTGACGGGGAGGAAAAAGAAATCCCTATTGCAGCAGTGCAGGTGGGGTACACCATTGTGGTTCGTCCGGGTGAAAAAATTCCTGTAGATGGTACCGTAAGCAAAGGAGAATCTTATGTAGATGAAAGCATGATCACCGGTGAGCCGATTGCGGTGTTGAAATCCAATGGTGATAAAGTTTTTGCAGGCACTATCAATCAAAAAAGCACTTTTCAATTCACTGCCGAAAAAGTAGGCGGAGAGACCCTGCTTTCTCAGATCATCAGGTTGGTTCAGGAAGCTCAGGGAAGTAAGGCACCTGTTCAAAAACTAGTTGATAAGATCGCTGGTGTATTCGTGCCCATCGTGGTGGGTATCTCCATATTGACCTTTATCACATGGATGATTGTAGGAGGTGATGATGCTTTTACCCAGGCCCTATTAACTTCTGTAGCCGTGCTGGTGATCGCATGTCCCTGTGCGCTGGGATTGGCTACTCCCACAGCGATTATGGTGGGTGTGGGAAAAGGAGCCGAAAACAATATTCTCATCAAAGATGCGGAAAGCCTGGAGCAGGCTCATCAGGTCAATGCGATCATTCTGGATAAGACGGGAACGATTACGGAAGGAAAGCCGGTGGTTACCGACATGATCTGGTCGGATAACGTGAATGATTATGATAATTATAGCCAAGTATTGCTCGGTATCGAGGCGGTCTCCGAGCACCCCCTGGCAGAAGCTGTGGTAAACAGGCTCAAAGAAACCGGGATAGTTGCAGCTGAAGTGTCTTCATTTGAGAGCATTACCGGGCTAGGTGTGCTGGCGGATGTAGGTCAGGACAGGTACTTCATCGGAAATCGGAAACTGATCACCAAAAATAATATTGAGATTGATCCTGAGATACGTGAAATAGCTACACAGCTTCAGCAGGAAGCGAAGACAGTCATCTATTTCGCGAGTGAGTATCAGACGCTCGCTGTACTGGCCATCGCAGATAAGGTGAAGCCCAGCTCTGAACAAGCTATCCGTACGCTTCAGGATCGTGGCATAGACGGTTATATGCTCACAGGAGACAACCACCAGACAGCCGAAGCTGTTGCCGGTCAGGTTGGCTTAAAACACTTCAAAGCTGAAGTCATGCCATCGGACAAAGCCGAATTTGTGAAAACGCTTCAGGCTGAAGGAAAAATAGTGGCTATGGTCGGTGATGGTATCAATGATTCGCATGCCCTTGCCCAGGCAGACGTAAGCATAGCGATGGGAAAGGGATCAGATATTGCAATGGATGTAGCGAAGATCACCCTGATCACCTCCGATCTGATGTCAATACCCAAGGCGCTCAAGCTATCAGGTAAGACTGTAGCGGGTATCCGTCAGAACCTGTTCTGGGCGTTTATCTACAACCTTATCGGAATTCCCATCGCTGCTGGTGTTCTGTATCCTTTCAATAGTTTTCTGTTGGATCCCATGATTGCAGGAGCGGCAATGGCATTTAGTTCAGTCTCGGTGGTAGCCAACAGCTTAAGATTGAAAATATCCAAAATTTAAAATGATGGCCACGAAAGCAAGTATTAAAGTAAAAAGAGTCATTCGGGAAACCCCGGATGCCATTACCCTGGAGTTGGAGCAGCATCAAATAATTGCAAGATATCAGCCGGGTCAGTTTTTGAACTTCTTCCTGGAAATTGATGGAAAAGAAGTGGTTCGACAATACTCTTTTTCATCTACAGCACTTCTGAATGAAACACCAGGCGTGACCATCAAAAAAGTAGATGGCGGATTAGCCTCAAACTATTTGATTGATCATACAAAATCAGGTGATTCTGTCATGGTAAGTGCTCCTGGCGGCCGCTTCACCACTACGTTTGGGAAGGATCGAAATGTGTTGATGATAGCCGGAGGCAGTGGTATTACACCACTCTTTTCAATATTAAAATCTATTTTAAGCAAGGAGTCCGGTAGTAAGGTTACGTTGCTCTATGCCAACAAGGATTATGAATCCATCATATTCAGAAACGAGCTGGAATCCCTTCAACGGCAGTATGGTAGATTACATGTCACGCATTTCCTTTCGGTACAGGATACAGCTATTGATACACATTTAGATATTAAGTATCGAAGGATCAATCAATCTGATTTACAGAAACAACTAGCCAACACTGCAAGTCATCCAGAAGTATTTCTTTGCGGACCGGATTCTTTGATGAACTTTTCATCTGAGTCGCTGACCACTTTTGGTATTACCCCTGAAAGTATCAGGACAGAGGCTTTCACAGGCTACGGGGAAACATCTACCAATGACAATAGACAACGCCAGTCCGAGATTAACATCCAAAACCTGGATGGCAAACTGATTTCATTTCTGGCAGATCAAAATAAACCAATTCTTCAGTCAGCGCTTGAAGCAGGAATCAGGTTACCTCATTCCTGCAAAGAGGCCATGTGTGGCACTTGTAAGATCAGGCTGACATCGGGAAAGATCAACATGAAAGCCAATTATGCATTGCCGGATGACGAACTCGATGATGGTTATGTTTTGCTCTGCTCAGGATTTCCCGAATCAGATATCCTGGATATGATGTATGGGTGAATTGTGTAATCCATATCGGAAATAGTGTAAAATAAAAACCCGATACCTACACGAAATTTGAATCAATATTAACAATCAAAATAAAGGACAATGAGTACGTTAAAATTCAAAACAACAATCAAATGTAGCGGATGTCTGGCTAAGGTCACTCCATTTCTCAATGCACTAGAAGGTGTTGACAGATGGGGAGTAGACATCCTCAATCCAAACAAGACGCTGACTGTTGAAAGCACTGGCGCATCTGCAGCTGAAGTGATCGCAACGGTGGAGAAGGCAGGATACACAGCGGAAATTGCAAACTGAAAAAAGGTGCCGATCCGGCACCTTTTTTTGTCTCTTTAAATCAACAAATGGTTATCAGAATTTCTCAATAAATCTCTATTAAAAATCCTTCAAATTTCCCTTCCTCCTGTAATCCACTTAGACTACATATCGTTGTCTAGGTTATATCACGTACGCGAATTGCGTATTTTTCAAAAAAGTGGATTAAACGTTATTTAAATAGGTTTTTTCACCCCTAATTTCGTCTCATAATTTCAATTGTTTTCGCAATTAATAGGATGATGAAAATGATGACCGCAAGAAAAATCATATTAACAGCAGGGTTGATTGGTATAACAACTATCGTCAGCCTTTGCCAGAATGTAGAGTTGACCGGCTCCATAAAATGTGAACAGACCCGTGAGTTTTTGAGCAATTCACTTGTCAGAGTAGGGGACTATTTTACATATAGCAACGCTGATGGAGAGTTTGTGCTAAAAGTACCCAGAGATGTAGCCAAACAACTGGAGATTTACCACATGGGCTATGATGGATATTCCAAGGAGATTGACAGCTCCGGAAAAATATTCCCATTTGTGATCAATCTAAATAAAGTGGAGCCTAAACCCACAGGTTTCAATACCGGTGCGGATGTAATGAAAGAAGTTTTTAACAGATTTCATGTCAATTATGAGGTGGAGGATCAGTTGATGCTGGCATACTACAAAGAAAACCTTACTGCTAATGATAAGATATACCATTTTGCTGAAGGAGTTGTGGAAATTCATATTCCCAGCAATGTAGAAAAAGGTCCGGCAAGACTAAGGCCACTTAAGACCCGGGTTAAATCAACGGCTGACTTTAAGCATGGAGGTCTTTATGACAAGAGTGGTCATGCCTCTGAAATGATCCAGTCTTCAGCATTTACTGATTTTTTGTCTAAAAAGAATCGATGGAGCTATAATTACAGGCTTGTTGGGAAAGAGGTTCATCGAAACGAAAACGTCTTTATAATTGATTTCTCCCCGATGGATGAGAATGGTTATGTTCAGGGACGTCTGTGGGTAGATGAATTTACCTATGCCATAATCAGGATAGAGTACAACCTGGCTCATGAAACGGAATGGGATTCAGAAACATGGGTGGAAGAATTTCAGCATCACAACCACACCTACTACCTGATGAGAGCCTCTTTCGAAGGGCATTGGACGGAAGAAGGTAAACAATATGTGTTTAATTCCATGGTAGTCAATACCCGTATTGAAGCCAATCAGGAAGACCGCATCTCCCGCGAAAAGTTTATAAAGGGAACCGAATTTACCTTTTTAGACCAGTCACATGGCACCTTTACCGATGACTATTGGGATGGTTACAATTACATTAAACTGACCGCCAAAGAGCGGGCTCAGATACAATAACAAGTTAGGTTTATATTTATTGTTTTGATTAAAAAAGGCAGGTTTTGAACTTGTCTTTTTTTGTGATCCTCCGGTTTCAAACCAATTTCAATTTCTGTGATAAAACCGTAACTTCGTATGGATATGGTTTTATCCGCTGAAACTTGTTATTGAGCATTTAGCATCATGAAAAAAGGGTTTGTCACCGGTCTTCTGTTGCTCTGTTTAGCCCTTTTTCCGGTCTGCCATTCACTTGCTCAAAATATTTACTTAGAAGGTACCGTTTTCAATAAGCAGAATAATACGCCTGTCAATCTGGCTCATGTCAGGGTAGGAAATATTGTCACCTATACCAATAAGAAAGGTCAGTTTACCATCAGGATCCCTGAAAACGGAGCTAAATACCTGGAGATATTCCATATGGGGTATGATGTACATTTAGCAAGCATTCAATCCGAAAAGCCCTATTACATACCACTTGTGCCGGTTAAACCCTCTCACTCTACCGAAAGTTTGTCAGGAGAGGAAATCATGATGCGGGTTTTCAATAAATTCCATCTGAACTATGAGATCCGCAATCAGTTTATGTTAAGCTACTATCGGGAAGTAGTGGAGAAAGACAACCAGGAAATTCAGTATATCGCCGAAGGGATTTTAGAACTCATGCTTTCGTCAAATGTGCAAGAATCACCTTCCCTGGTCCGACCAGTCAAAACGAGGGTTAAAACTTTAAATACCGTGGATCATGAGGGTGTTGATATTAAAAGTGGTCATGCAACGGAAATGGTCGAATCCTCTATCTGGCACGAAAGGTCATTTTTGCGAGAAAAAAATCGATGGAACTACAACTATAACCTGGTTGGTACGGAGATACACCGAAATGAAAAGATCCATATCATTGACTTTGCTCCCAAAAACAAAAAAGGATACCTCGCAGGACGTATCTATGTGGATGGCTATAGTGATGCCATTATAAGGTTGGAGTATACCATTTTTGAGAACCTTGAGTTTGAAACCGAAGTGTGGATAGAAGAATTCCAGCATCATGACCTGATTTATTATCTCCTTCGCGCATCTTTTGAAGGCGTTTGGCAGGAAGGTGGTTCAAAATACACATTTCGCTCTTTGGTGGTCAATACTGAGGTGATCCCTAACAGAGCTGACAAAGACGTCAGGGGATTTCAGCTTGGGAATGACTTTACATTCCCCATTACCAACCATGGTGAATTTACCGATGAATTTTGGGGAGATTACAACTACATCAGACTGACAGATAACGAACTGACTCAATTGAAGTAGACACTTATTTCTATCCGTTTATTCATGCAACATTATTGCATAAAAGTTTTATCTTTGCAGGATGAATCATAAGGATCCTATAGCCATCCTCAGAAGTCACAATTTAAGAGTAACAGATTGCCGTATAGCTGTTTTGCAGCATTTTATGAAGACAGATCATGCCTTGTCTCAGGGAGATCTGGAAGAAAATTATTCCGAATTTGATAGGGTCACACTTTATCGGACGTTGCAAAATTTTCTTGAGAAGGGGATCCTGCACAGGATTCCGGATGATTCAGGCTTTGCCTCCTATGGCTTATGTTTTGAGACTTGCACACCAGACGGTCACCATCACGATCATCTGCATTTCAAGTGTTCGGATTGTGGTCATATTCAATGTCTTGAACAGACACATGTTCCCAAAATAAAACTCCCCAAGCAATTTCAGGTAGATCACATTGACCTGATTATCGAAGGAACCTGTAGTGACTGTCAGCATGCATAAACTATTGTTTATCTTCCTGCTGGGGTTGGCCTGCACGTCAGTTACCCGGGGGCAAACCAAATGTGATAAAACCGTATCAGGTAAGGTCCTGGATATAGCTTCAAACGAGCCTTTGCCTTATGTTTCTGTTAGAGTCACAGAAACCAATACGGGAGTTGTGACGGATCAGCAGGGGAATTTCAATATTTCAGGTTTGTGCGAGGATGAAATTCACCTGGAGTTTACCTATGTGGGATATAAAAAAGTGGTTCACCACCACGATTTCCACCATGACATTCCCACTATATTGATGGCGGAAGAACAAATAGCCCTGGAAGGTATTGTGGTAGAAGGTGAACAGGTAAGAGGGGGTACGAAGACATTAAGTCCGGAAGTATTCAGGATAAGTGAGCTACAAAAGTTTGGAAATGCTGATATGGCAGATCTTGCCAATGTCATCAGTGGGTTATCTGTGGTAAATACAGGACAAAATGTACAGAAACCAACACTGCATGGGCTATCAGGAAATCGAATCTTGTTGATTCAGCAGGGCATCAGGTATGAATATCAAAGTTGGGGTGATGATCATGCCCCGGGTATTGATCCTGGCAGCTCCTCATCAGTAGAGGTAATAAAAGGAGCGGGAACAGTGAAGTATGGTCCGGAGGCAATGGGTGGAGTGGTCATTTTTAATCCTGAGCCCCTGGGTCTTCATCAGCCTCTTAAGGTCACTACTCAACTGTCAGGTCATTCGAATGGGAAGGGTATGGGTGGACGGATAAGTGCTCAGCAGGGGTTTGATCACTGGAGTGTAATGCTCAATGGGTCAGGAAATATTCATGGGGATCTCAGTACCCCCGATTATCTGCTGACAAATACCGGGAAAAAGGTATGGAATGTGGGCACCGGTGTCTTATATCATAAGGCTAATACGGATATTGAAGCATTCTTTAGTCATAACAACCAAAACCTGGGTATTCTTCGTGGATCCGTGACCGGGAATCTTGAAGACCTGGCATTTGCGATGGGAGCCAGTGAGCCCTTATATACAAGTGATTTTAGTTATCTAATCAACACTCCCAGACAGGAAGTGGTACATGACATGGCCAGCGTCAAAGGGACTTATTATCAGGGCGGCCATGTTTTTGATCTGAAATACAGCTGGCAGCTCAACCAAAGAAAAGAATTTGATATTCGTAGGGGAGCTAATAATGAACTGCCCTCAATTGATTTAAGACTGACCACACATACATTGGATTTTAATTGGGATCACCCGGTATGGAATGGGTTGGATGGAGAATCGGGCCTAAGCTGGCTGTATCATGACAATGACAATCAGCCGGGGACGAATACAATTCCATTCTTACCTAACTACAATGACTCAAGGTTTGGGGTGTATGCCATTGAGTCCAAAAAGTATGGCAATCAGACGGTTGAGATGGGGCTTCGGTACGATGTGCAGTTTACCTCAATCAGAGGAAGACAAATCAACAACAATCCCTATTACAATGATCTGGTGTTTCAAAACCTTACTGCATCACTTGGTTATAAACTCAAGATGAATGACCAGTTGGATTTCAATACGAACCTGGGTACCTCCTGGAAGAGCCCTGACGTTTCAGAATTATACGGTTTTGGGAAACATGGCGCCATCATCCAATATGGGTTGTGGCGTTACGAGGACTCAGGAGAATCCAATATCAATACATCTACTATCCTTGACCAAACGTCGAAACCGGTAAATAATGAAGTCGGTTATAAGTGGATCAACCAGCTTAAATGGACCGGAGACCGATCTGACTGGATCATCAGTGGTTATGCACATGTCATCAATAATTACATTTTTGCTACACCACGTGGGATCACTACTACCAGCAGGGGAGCATTTCCATACTTTATTTATCGTCAGACAAATGCCTTGATTGCAGGAGTGGATGCTGAAATGAGCTACATGATAAGTAAGGATATGACGATTACATCAAATGCATCATTTGTATATGCCAGGGATACCAGGTATCAAAATTACTTTGTGGAAATACCTCCACTCAATATCCACAGTCAATTGAGGAAGAATATAAAGGGTAAGTGGTTAAATCATCACCTGGAGCTTGATCTGTCTTATACTTTCCAAAAGAAGTTTACACCAGGGGTCATCACACCTGAGGACATACTGGAAGCTTCGGCAAATGGAGACCAGTTGTTTGAAACTTCAGAAGAGATTTTTGATTTTATGTCGGCACCTACTGGTTATTTCCTGGTTGATCTTGGATGGGAAACTTCCTGGAAAGGATATTCACTGAGCCTCAAAGCAGAGAATCTAATGAACAACACTTACCGTGTATATACAGATCGAATCAGGTACTTTGCTGCTGATACAGGTATCAATTTTATTATTTCGATCAAATATTCACTGTAATACTTGCAACAATGTTGCATTTATAATACTATTGCATTGCGAATAGATTAATGGAACACGTATATCAAAATCATGCTTAAAAGAAACTTATTTTATTTAATAGTACTCTTGTTGATCGCTTTTGTATCCTGCAAGGATGATGAGTTTCCACCAGCAGAAAATGAAGAGGAGGTGATCACGGATGTGGATCTGATCTTTAACCCGGTGGATGGTGGAGCCCCATTGTCTTTTGGTGCTTCAGATCCTGATGGGGAAGGTCCTGAAGATATGGTGACAGATCCGATTGTGCTGGATGCAGATAAGAGTTACCAGTTATTTATCAAGGTCAGAAATGATATCGACAATGTAGACATGACCGAGGAAATACAGGAAGAAGGAGCAGAACACATGTTTTTCTTTGGGTTTACTGATGAGTTGTTTGATCAGCCGGAAGGCAATGGCAACATAGATTCACGAGCAGATCAGGTAAACTACATCGATGAAGATGAAAATGGATTACCAATTGGGCTCATTACAGGCTGGCAGACCAGCAGTGGAGGTACCGGTACGTTAAGGATTGTATTGAAGCATCAGCCAGATGTGAAAACTGCAACAAGTGGGATCGAATCCGGAAGCACAGACATCGATTTGACTTTTGATGTAACAGTAGAATAACTTAATAGACTAACCGGACGGCTCCACTGAGTATTTCAGCCTGGAGCCTGTCTACGGTTCCCATATATTCTCCATCCACCTGGAAATCCATCGGTTCTTTCAGATGGAACCTCGCTTCTTCCACAGAATGGATTCCGAAAGGTGAAAGCTCAAAGGTTTGATTGTCCATGATCTGCCTGAGGAAACGCTCAAAGCTTATATTTTGTAAGTAGCAAATCTCAAACTTTCCATCATCCACTCTGCCGTTAGGGTTTACTTCTATTCCGGTACCATAGCGTCTGGCATTTGCAATGATGACAAAGTTTGATTCTAGCTGATGGGTGGTATTTTGTATATCCATTTCAAAGGCATTCGAACTCACCAGGTTGGGCAATTCTTTCAGACCGCTAATGGCGTAGCCCAAAAAACCCCTGTGATCGTCATTCTGATACCTTCGGACCAGCGTAGCATTCATCCCAAAATCGGCCATGTGCAACACATGCCATTGTTTATTGATCTCAATGATATCAAAAGGTTTTCCTCCACCAGTCATGGCTTTTTCCAGGGCATCCTGAAGTACCATCGGTATGGATAATTCATTGGCTAATCCGTTTGCAGATCCCACGGGAATGATTCCCAGGGGAATATTGCTGAAATGCATCCTGTTGGCGACCAGGGCAATAGTTCCGTCTCCACCTGCTGCCACTACCCTTTGATAAGAATTTACCTGGAGTCTTTCAGAGATCTTTTTATCATCGTCTTTACCAGTGGTCCTAAGGATATCCGCATGGGGATAAGACTCCCTGACCAGGTCAATCAAATCACTTTTATTCTCACCTCCGGATACCGGATTGATAACAAAGAGGGTCTCAGTCATGTTCTTTAAATGGTTATCTTCGATCAAAGATATTAAAGGTTATAATGAGCATTTTGTTTCCGATTTTTTGAGAAAATAAGGTGCTACAAAGACTTTCAATGACTTCAACTGACGG
>JAHCMM010000060.1 GCA_019192515.1 Cyclobacteriaceae bacterium SS2 | reverse complement strand
CAGTCGTTTGACAACAAGTACTATTTTACCATTAGCGAACCGAAAAAAATAGAGATATCCATTCTTTACGATGAGCAGGTCAACAGGTACTTAAGGGCAGCCTTCTCCAATGAAGAGATCTTTAACCTGAACGTTTACTCTCTGTCAAACATCAACTACCAGGAGATCCAGAATTCCGATTTGATCGTATTGGACGGGCTCAACAGGATTCCCGACTGGATGGATGCCAGTGCAGTATCAGGTAAGGCTGTGTTGATACTCCCGGGCAATCAGCCTTCCTTTTCATCATATCAAAAGGTACTTCAGTTTTCTGTAGGCCCCGCGTCGGATACTGCTACCTACACCGTAAGCTCGAAGAGCCTTGACAGCCCCTGGTTTACCGGGATATTCTCCAGGCTTTCCGATCAAATATCATTGCCTGCTGTGAGCAATCCCCTGGAGGTACAGGGATTTTTCAATGTGCTGCTCAATACCAATGGAGGCAAACCCTTCCTGGTGAAATCCGGAAGCGATAATTTCTTCCTCTTTACTACACCACTGACAGATGCCTCCACCGATTTTCATAAACATGCCCTGTTTATCCCGGTGCTCTATAAGCTGGCCCAGTCTTCGGCCAACCGCACTCAGAACCTGGCTTACTCATTTGATGAAAAAGTAGTAACCATCGATGCCAACCTGGTGAATGAAGCAGCCCTGCCCAAGATTAGTAACAATGAGCGTTCGTTTATTCCGGGAGTGATCCGCACTGCCGATAAGGTACTGCTCGATATTCCGGAAGAAATTACGGAACCTGGATTTTATACACTCACGATAGATGCCGATACGGTGACACACCTGGCATTCAACTACAACAAAGCAGAATCCAACATCAACAGTATTTCTACCAGTGATTTGAAAAAGGTGATATCCGGGATGGAAAATGTACGGATCTATGATGTGGACAATGCAGAAGAATTCAAAAGACACTTTAGCGAAGCCAATGAGGGCGTTGGGTTATGGAAATATGCATTACTTTTGGCCTTGATATTCTTACTCATTGAAATGCTACTGCTAAGATTTAGTTAATGAAGGTTCTTCTCAGCAACGCTACAATTTTCGACCCCGCTTCTAAATTCCATCAAAAAAAATCTGATATCCTCGTTGAGGATGGTGTCATAGCCAGGATTGGTAAAGGGCAATCAGCCAAAAAAACCATCGATTGCAGTGATAAGCAGGTATTCCCCGGGTTTGTAGATCTTTTTGCACATTTCAATGATCCCGGGTTTGAACACAAAGAAGACCTGGCGAGTGGATCCAAGGTGGCCATAGCCGGTGGGTTTACGGATGTGCTGCTGGCACCCAATAACCAACCTGTGACAGAAACGAAATCAGATGTGGAATATCTGCGGTCCCGATCCGATTACGGAGTGGATCTGTGGCCAATGGCAGCAGTGAGCGAAGGCACGGAAGGAGAAAACCTTACCGAGATCCTCGATCTACACACCGCAGGGGCCAAGGCATTCTCTGACGGTACCAACAGCATCTGGAACACAGAGCTCCTGCTGAAAGCATTACAATATGTCCAGAAATTTGATGGGTTGATCATCAACCGACCAAAAGACAAACACCTCAGCCAGCATACCCATATGCATGAAGGTGTAGTAAGCACCCTGATAGGTATGAAAGGGGAACCATCCATCTCTGAGGAGCTGGCCATACAGCGTGACCTGGACATCCTGCGCTACGCCGGGGGCAGACTACATTTCAACCAGGTGTCCACCGAAAAGTCGGTGAAACTGATAAGAGGAGCTAAAAAGGAAGGGCTGAATGTAACCTGTGATGTGGGGATCCATCACCTCGTATTTACCGACGAGCACATCGTAGACTTCGACTCAAATTTCAAGTCAGATCCACCATTCAGGTCTGAGAAAGATCGTAAGTCATTGATAAAAGGCTTGATAGATGGCACAGTCGATGCGATTGTATCAGCTCATCAGCCTCAGGATCCTGAAAACAAGGAACTGGAGTTCGACCTGGCAGCATTCGGCCTGATTGGTCTGCAGACATTTTATCCGTTGTTGGTGAGCCTGGAGGCTGAAATATCCATGGAGGATATCATCAAGGCCATCACCGTAAATCCAAGGAAGATCCTGGGGCTCGCTCCCGTGAAAATAGAAGAAGGCTACCCGGCCAAGCTTACATTGGCTATGCCCAATCATTCATGGACCTACAATCAACGCATTAATCAATCAAAATCAGAAAACTCACCATTGCTAAACCAACAGCAGACAGGCAAGATTTTCGGAATCGTGAACGGAGAATTCTATGAAGGGCCAGATAATGTTTAAAGTCTCAGTGAAGTATGCACCGTTTTGTGCGCTTTTCCTGGTGGTGTTGTTTTTCCTGTCCTCTTTCTTTGGTGCCAACCCACTGATCGATCTCACTCACCTGTTCTTTGATGTGATCATCATTGGTGTATTCATATTTTTTGCTCAGAAGGATTACAAGACCAACTTTTACGATGGTTATCTGCATTTCTGGCAGGGGATGACCCTGGGTTTTTTTGTATACACTGTAGTTGCCGTGATATTTTCGCTTTTCCTGGCAGCTTATCTTTGGTTGGACCCGGGAGTGCTGGCGGCATACAAGGAGTCAGCAATCGCTTTTTTAAGCGAGAAGAAGGATATTTATGTAGAACAATTCGGTGAGGAGGGATTTCAGGTACAGTTAGATGGTATAGAATTGGTCACTACCATGGATTTGAGCGTTAGTGCCGGTGTGAAAAAAATAATTGCCGGATTCTTTGTTACCCCGGTTATATCCATAATTTTAAGGAAGAAACCAAAATAATTACCCCATGGAAGACCAACCTAATGCCACTATACGTTCAGTTTCCATCAAGTATGGACTGATCCTCGGAATGATCGGAATCATTTATTTCATCCTGCTTGATTTTTTGGGAAAAGCCCAGGATCAGGGATGGAACTATCTGGGAATAGTTTTTTCTATTGTTGCTTTCTACTTTGCCTATAAGGAATTTAAAGAAGACGGGGATGGATACATGACCTATGGTCAGGGATTGGGAATCGGGACACTAGCTTCTTTGATTTCATCCGTTATTTCCGGGATCTTCACCGTTGTTTACATCAACTATATCAACAGTGCCTTCATGGAAAACATGAGGCAAATGCAAATTGCCAAAATGGAGGAGCAGGGGATGTCAGATGCTCAGATTGAGCAGGCCATGCCCATGGTTGAAATGTTTTCAAGTCCAATAGCAATGTTCATAATGATCATTATTTTTGGCACATTTTTCGGATTTCTTGTAGCATTGATCATGTCGGCGATATTTAAGAAATCAAATCCTGAAGCCATTTAATTAGTGAAAAACACGCAGGTTAAAGTATCAATTGTAGTACCGGTATATAATGAAGAAGAATCCGTTCCTGAGTTATTCGAATGGATTCGGAAAGTTACCACAAAACATAAGATCACTTATGAGGTCCTGTTTATTGACGATGGCAGCAAAGACCGTTCCTGGTCAATTATTCAGGAGATAGCTGCCAAACACCCTGAGGCTAAAGGCCTGAAGTTTAAAAGAAACAATGGCAAGTCAGCCGCTGTTCAGACAGGCTTCGATCATGCTGAAGGTGAAATCGTGATCACGATGGATGCCGACCTGCAAGACAGCCCGGACGAAATCCCGGAACTGATCCGGATGATTGATGAGGAGGGCTACGACCTGGTATCAGGCTGGAAGAAGAAACGTCACGATCCGATTTCCAAGACAGTGCCTTCCAAGCTGTTTAACCGGGTAACGAGGATGGTTTCCGGCATCAAATTACACGACTTCAACTGCGGACTCAAGGCCTACAAATCTGATGTGGTAAAAAACATCGAAGTGTATGGCGAGATGCACCGATACATCCCCTTACTGGCCAAATGGAATGGCTTTACCAACATTGGGGAGAAAGCAGTAGAACACAAAGCCCGGAAATACGGGCATACTAAGTTTGGCGCCAAGCGTTTTTTTACCGGATTCCTGGATCTGCTCTCTGTCACCTTTGTATCTAAATTCCGGAAAAACCCGATGCATTTCTTCGGGATCTTTGGTTCCGTATTTTTCATGGTGGGTACCTGCATTGCCATGTGGCTTATCGGAGAAAAGCTTTACAACCTATCTCATCAGCTGCCGGTAAGAGAGGTAGTAGATCAACCACTGTTTTTCCTGGCTTTGGTAGCCATCATCATTGGTACGCAATTGTTTTTAGCCGGCTTTCTGGCCGAAATGGTCATCAGGGTGGGCCATAAGAAAAACGATTACCTAATTACTGAAAAGACAGGCGATGCCTAAATTTTCGATTGTTGTCCCGGTATACAACCGGCCCGATGAGATCACAGAACTGCTTGAGACCCTCACACAACAGACTTACAAAGACTTTGAGGTAGTGGTGGTAGAGGATGGCTCCACCATCGAATGTAAGGAGGAGGTCATGTCTTTCGCAGACCGGCTGGACATCAAATATTATAAGAAAGAAAATGAGGGACAGGGCTTTGCCAGAAACTTTGGCTATGAAAAAGCCTCCGGAGAATACTTCATTGTGTTTGATTCCGACTGCCTCATCCCGGAGTATTACCTACAGGCAGTCAACAACTATCTTGAGGAAGCCTGGGTAGATGCCTTTGGCGGACCGGATTCCTTTCACGAGTCGTTTACGGACCTTCAAAAAGCCATTAGCCATACCATGACTTCCAAACTCACTACAGGTGGGCTGCGGGGAGGCAAAAAGAGGGTGATGGGATTTCATCCACGAAGCTTCAATATGGGCATCAGCAGAAAGGTCTTTGAAAAAACAAAGGGTTACCGTATCCCATTTATGGGTGAGGATATGGAATTTAGTAAACGTATAATAGATTCAGGATTCAAAACGGCACTATTCCCGGACGCATTTGTATATCATAAGAGACGGACCAGCCTCGGAAAGTTTTCCAGGCAGCTGAAGTACTTCGGGCGAGCCAGGGTTAACCTCTCCAGGTTCCACTCCGGGCAGCTCAAGCTCATCCACTTTTTGCCGATCGTGTTCACCTTGGGTACGTTAATTACCGTCTTACTAGCAGCCCTTGGTTTGATGTTGGGCTACGTGGCCCTGGGAGCGTTGATTATCTACCTGCTTGCGGTGGCAGCAGGGGGGCTGGTCAGAACAAAATCTCCTGGCGCGGCGCTATTGGTACCAATTGTGGTGTTGATCCAGTTTTTCTCCTATAGCTCGGGATTGATCTACGAGTGGATTAGGAAGCTCCGTGGGATAGACCCGAACACAAAGTATATCGAGCTGTATTAAATTGATGTGATAATGTGGGGCTCACAGACCATACCTAAACTGTGTTGCACAGAGCCCGCCCACACCCCCTGCCTTTGGCAGGCAGGCTTAGTCCCCTAAAGGGGGGCAGCCCGCGAGCTCGATTTGTTTAACACAATTCGTTCAATGCTTTCCTAAAAACGAACTTTGCATCGTCATCCTGAATGGAGCGAAGCGCAATGAATGAATCTTAGGATTCGGAAGGACCTCCTTGCTATGCTTAGAACCCACCAGTTGAGTTCCGTCTTATTTCATCCGTGGTAGGTGTCCTCACCTACCACCAGGTTTAAGGTTATAGCCTTGGTTGAGCCTGCCTACCGGNGAGGCAGGCAGGGAATCTGTCGTGATTAGAAGGAAGGTCTTATGATAAGTCGATAGATTCCCTACTCGCTATCGCTCTAGGGAATGACGTACTAATGTCGGTTGCCATTATATTCTTAACCCGTGGTCTGTGCCTGCCTGCCTGCAAAGGCAGGGCTCATAGACCACACCTAGTACATACACCCCATCACATCGTCCTCTTCGAGAGACGATGAACGGAGGGAAGGATTTATTTCTTAAAACGGTGTATATTTCTAATCCCGAAGGGATGACGGAATTATAGTAAAATATCATTAGAACAAATTAAAACTCAGAAGGAGTGACATTATGGCTGGATCATTCTCACAAATTTACATTCATGCTGTTTTTGCAGTAAAGGAAGAGCGAAAAAGAAAACCTTTAAAGAGGAATATTTAGCTCTTCTCAATAAATATGAGATTCCATATGATGAAAAGTTCTTATTTGAATGGTTATAATGACACCCCTGCCTACCGGCCAGGCAGGCTTTCAGGGTTTAGATCTATTGTTCAATCTGGCTTCTATAATAATTTCATCCCTTCGGGATTTAATTAGGATGAAAAATGAATGTGAATTTCAATTCTACTAATGCCTACTCACACCCCCTGCCTTTGACAGGCAGGCTTAATCCCCTAAAGGGGTCAACCCGCGAGCTCGATACATCAATAACAATTCGTTCAATGCGTTCCTAAAAACAAAATTTGCAGCGTCATCCTGAATGGAGCGAAGCGGAATGAATGGATCTTAGGATTCGGAAGGACCTCCTGGCTATACTTTAGACCACTCCAAAGTCCAATATGTGCTCACCGCATCATTTGTTTTCTGCAGTTCCTGTTACTTTTCACACCGGTAGATCACCTCATTCTCAGGAAGCGCATATCGGTGGATCTCCTGTCGATGCAGGGTGTGTACAAACTCATCCTCGGTCACCTTCAGGCCAGCTTTTCTAATCCTGTCCGCGTAATCTTTGCCATACATCCGCACATGGTCGTCCTGCCCAAAAACTTTCTCTCTTTCCTTAGGTGAGGTGATGGAGAAATCCTCAAAAGTCTGGTCTTTCAAAGGGAAGAAAAAAGGAACCTGCAGGATAGCCCATCCCCCGGGCTTCAACACCCTGCGGATCTCAGTCATGGCCAGGATGTCGTTATCTACATGTTCCAGCACATGGTTGCAGAAGACGATGTCGAAAGTGTTGTCATCGAAAGGGATCTTGTGGATGTCCATCTTCACCTTTGCCAGTGGCGACTCAATGTCGCCGGTGATGTAGTCCAGGAACTTGATGTCCTCGAATCGTGGCATAAAACACAGCTCAGGGGCGATATGCAGCATCTTAAGCGGCTGGGTAAAGAAATCCGTTTTGCGTTTCAGGTAAAGCCAGATCAGCCGGTGGCGCTCCAGGCTGAGACAGCTGGGGCAGAGTGCGTTTGGCCTTGAATTACGGCCATACGGCAGGAATTTTCTGAACTCCGCCTCGCAGATTGGGCATTCAACATCCTTTCCTTTGTAGAACAGTGCAACCACTTTGAGCCCCCAGTGACTAAACAATTGGAGGTATTTTCTGGGGACGTTCCGTAGTAAAAAACTAATAATTTGTTTCACAAAACCCTGTTTCAGCGCATAAAGATAGGTGAAGATAAACTATCTTAGATTTCAATTCTTCGCCTACCGTAATGAATAAATTACTTCTCTACTCATTTTTCCCAATGTACCTGTTACTGTTTGGGGAGAATTGCTTTGGTCAGAAAAAAAAGCCCGACGACCCGGAAGCATATTTCCCCACAGAAAATGTAAGCCCCAAGTTCAAAGACGACAATACACGCGAAAACATTCCGAAGAAAAAGGTCTATAGCGTGATATACAAATACAAGCTGGAGGGCACGCTGTACGGCAATCCCTGCGCCATGGAAGAAACCATGAAGATGGGGTTTATCTATGTGGTGCAGCCAAAGGGCTGGCTGCCTACCAATCAGCCCTGGCCCATTGTGGTACTCAATAATTTATGGGTTAATACAAAGCTGGTTTTTACCCGTTCGCCTTTTTGGAAACTAACACTGAAAAACAGAATTGAAAAGTGTCGCGACAAAAGTGGTGACATAGTGGGCTAACTAAGATATTATGGAAGGAAGAACGGTAAAATTCTCACAGACTACACTTACAGAGCTCATGATACCTTCCTATGCCAACTTCGGAGGTAAGATCCACGGGGGCATCATCTTGTCTTTGATGGATAAGGCTGCCTATGCCTGTGCCATCAAGCATGCGGGCAACTATTGTGTCACCGTCTCGGTAGACGGAGTGGACTTTCTCCAGCCGGTGGAGGTGGGTGACCTGGTCTCGCTCAAAGCTTCTGTCAACTATGTCGGGAGGACTTCTTTGGTGGTGGGTATCCATGTCACAGCTGAGGATGTAAAGGAGAATTCGATCAAGCATACCAACAACAGCTACTTTACCATGGTGGCCAAAGGGACCGATGACAAGCCCACCGAAGTGCCCCCATTGATCCTGGAAGAGATGGAAGATATTCGCAGATTCATCGAAGCGATAAAGCGAAAAAGCTTTCGGAAAGAAGCAGATGCCAAAATGCGAAAGACATTTTCAAAGTTTATCCCTACGGAAGATTTTCACCTGCTCAACGGGCAGCGCTGTGAGACCCGCCTTTCCGGTGGAAAGGAATTTGATGACCTGTTCGAGAAGCCTGACTAGTAAGCCAGGTCAAGGCCACTAATGACTTGTTCGAACCCGTGCGGTGGATCCCCTTTAGGGGGCAAGGGGTGAGCGAGGGGCTGATCTTCCGTCTGATAGGCACCAGCCGGGGTTCAGTGTCACCCCTTCAGGGTTCTGGATCTTCTGTTTGACCAAGCATCTATAATAATTTCATCCCTGCCTTCGGCAGGCAGGCTTTCGGGATTTAATTAAAATGAAAAATATACCCCATGGTCTGTCCTGTCTGCCCGTTTAAGTACGTCATTCCCTGGAGCCGAGCCTGCCTACCGGATCAGGCAGGCAGGGAATCTGTCGTGATTAGAAGGAAGGTCTTATGATAAATCGATAGATTCTCGCCCCGATAGCTATCGGGACTCTAGGGAATGACGTATTAAGGTCGGTTGCCGAGAGACGATGAACGAAAGGGGGGTGCCTCACAGACCACTCCCATTAAATACTAATAACAAATAATCGGCAGCCGCTCCCGGTATCCCTTTGACCGGGCTTTCCTGAAAAAATCACAGGCTTCCCGCTGATGGCCCTGAGCCAGGTGCCCTTTGGCAGCAATCAGATAATTGGGGATGCTATCCGGCCACATGCGGATATTCCATCGTGTGGCTTTCACAGCCCGGTCCGGGTCCCCGGTCTTTAGATAAATATCTGCCAGGTTGGTATACAGTGCATAATGTTCTTTCGGCACATATTTCCCAGTCAACACAATAGGGAAACCATCTCCATAGATGGCCCGATAGCCCTTTACGGTCATTTCGTCCGCTATCTCATAGAATCTTCTGGCTTCAGCCAGGTCGTTCAACTGGTCTCTGTATATTTCTGCCAGCTGCATATACACCTCCAGCGTTCTCACATCCATGAGCAAGAGTTCGTGAAGCTTCCTGATGGATTTATGCGGCTGTTCGGTGATCTTGTAAGCATTGGCCAGCTGTTGCTTCAGCACGATGGGCGAGGTCTGTGAATACTTTTCTANCAGCTCCATGTAGAATATCGCATTGCGAAAGTCATGTGACTGATAGCTGGAAAACCCATTGGTAAGGAGCGTGTCAAACAGGTTGTCTTTATACTCCACCATGTCCTGCTCCGCCTCAAAGAATACACCCAGTGAATTGAGAAGGTTCAGCGCCTGGTCCACATTTCCGGTGGCATAAAGCTGCTGGCTGTTTTCGAAAATAGACCTTCGCTTTGCCAGCAATTCCTCTTTTTTGACCGCATCATAATAATTCTTGATGCCAAAGATCCCCATCACGATGATGGCCACGATGAATGTAAATCCCCAGGCATACGCTGTAGCTATCCAGTTTTCCCGATAATTGATCTTGGGCTCGGCATATTGTCTTCGTCCCGCTCTGGGTGGGGTATAGGGCTGCTCGGCATAGGTGTAGGTGGGTTGCGGAGAGCCGTATTTCTGATGGATGTCGTACCGAGCTTTTTCATAAGGATTGGAAAGCACCTGGTAGGCATGGTTGATTTCCTTGAAACGCTCCTCCATATCAGGATCATTCTGATTTCTATCAGGATGATACTTCAGGGCAAGTTGCTTAAAAGCAGATTTGATCTCAGCCTGGCTGGCTTGCTCTGTGACTCCTAATGTTTGATAATGAGAAGGCATCTTTTATTCAACGGTATCACCAGAATAAATTGTTAAGCAAATATCTTATGTATAAGCCAAAAACCCAGCAAACAACACAATAACCCCCCAAACACACTGATTGTTCCATAAATCAGCGCTTGCGATAGCATGTTTTCCCTGACCATTTTGAGCAGATCCAGCGAGAAAGTGGAAAAAGTGGTGAATCCTCCACAGAATCCGGTCATCAGGAATAGCTCCCAGTTCAGGGATGAGTGTCTGGCAAATAAGCCAAATAGGAGACCTAAAATCAGGCTTCCCAGCAGATTTACCAGCAGCGTGCCTGAAGGTACGTGGACGTTCCAGCCCAGCGACCAGACATATACCGCATACCTGAGCACAGAGCCTAAAAAACCACCTACCCCGACAATGAAAATTTCCTTCATGTGAATAATAATTTATTTTTATAGGACACCGGTTCGCCGGAGCGATCGGTCCGTCGAAGCGGGAATTCGCATGATAAAAACTTCTCTATATGGGACGTCTGCCTTAGACGCTCAATCATCCTCGGTGGGTATTTCTCAATCATGCTCATTTCATGAATCTAAAGATGACAAAAATTCTTTCGAATGTTGAACGAGCTTTGGAAAAAAAGTCTCAAAATCCTCTTTAAACAACTCATAGTATCTTTCAAGGTCAACATGCGCCTTTTCAAGACTTGATTCAAATTTAGTACGTCTTGACATTCCCGTGAGGGTCTGGCGGATGCCCTCCAACGACTGGTAATGATACAGCCAGTTGTCCTTTTTCATGTGATGGAGCATTCGCACCACTCTTTCGGGCAGCAGGGCTTTATTGTCTTCCAGCAGCTGGTAGAAGTTTTCGGTAAAGGAGGCTAGCGGTTCATCATGGAAGTTGGACCAGTTGTTGGCGAGGAAGTGGTCGTAATACACATCCACTATTACCGGAGAATAATGATGGTATTTGTCCCAAAGTCGTTTTTTACTCTCCAGCACCACCGGATGATCATCCGTATACCGATCTATCTCCCTGTGCAGCAGGATGCCGTTCATTAACTCCTTTTCATAATTCAGCAATTGATTGCCTTTCACAAAGTCTCCAATGAAATTGCCAATGATGAGTTTCTCGTTTTCTCCTGATAGGTATATGTGAGCTAGAAAATTCACTAATTAGAGGTAAAATAATATTTTTGTCTAATCTTTTTATTTAAACTAAGTTTAATAATTCATTTGATTGGTCCGATGACCAGTCACGTTAGTGTCCAACATACGAATAGAAAATGTCAAGAACTCACCTGAATTTATTGGTTCAATTAGCGAAGATTGATGGGGTTGTTGTGCAGGATGAAATTGACCTGATAAAAAAGATCGGTAAGGCCAATGGCATGTCTTCGGAGGAGATCAGCGAGTGCTTCGAGGACCCTACGCTCATCGAAGACCTGGATCACCTTTCTAATGATGAAAAGTACGATTATATCTACAACATCGTGCAGTTGATGAAAATTGACGGACGGCTATACAAAGAAGAGATCCGCTTTTGTGCCAAAGTGATCAGCAAGCTTGGCTACCAGGAAGATGTATTGCGGGAGCTCATCTTAAAGATCTATTCAGACGAAAACATTTCTACGGACAAAAACACTCTAAAAGAAAACATCCAGCAATATTTAAAGAAGTAAATGGATTTAGCGGACCATTTTCATCAGCTTCTTGACTTACTGAAGATCGAGCGGGAAGAGGATCGAAAGCAGTATGAAGAAAAAATTCGCAACCGATCCCTGGAAGACCGAAAGAAGGAAGGAGTGACCTGGTATCCGGTCGTGGTCGGAAAGTCCTATTTAAGTACCGGAGAAAAATGGACCCTGCAGCTGGAAAAGACTACCCTGCAGTATTCCAAGAGTCACTTTCAGTCCGGTTCATCCGTCAGTGTATTCCTCAACGACAACAAAAGCAAGCTTTCTGCCAGTGGCATCATCAGCAGGATCTCCGATAAGTACATGACCGTGGTGCTCAATCGTGAGGATCCGCCGGACTGGCTGGAGGATGGCAAAATTGGCGTGAACCTGCTCTTTGATGAAAGCACGTACGATGAAATGGAGCGTGCGATGAAAAAGCTGGCCAGGGTAGAGGAGGGTCGGCTGGGAGAGCTGATCCGGATTCTGTGTGGAGAGAAAGCACCTACCTTCAAGCCGCATGTCCCGTTGCAGCATCCCGGCTTAAATGAGACTCAAAATAATGCCCTTTCGCTCATCAATGCCACCAATGATATTGGCCTGGTGCATGGCCCTCCCGGGACGGGTAAGACGACCACGCTGGTGGAGGCGGTAAAAGAAACGGTATCGGTAGAGAAACAGGTACTGGTCTGTGCCAGCAGCAATGCCGCGGTAGACCTCATGGCAGAGCGACTGGGCGCCCAGGGCATTCATGTGCTGCGGCTGGGGCATCCGGCCAGGGTCACGGACGAAGTGGTGGCCAGCACCCTCGATGCCAGGATCGCCGAACACCATGACGCGAAGCTTTTGCGCGACCTGCGACGAAAGTCTGAGGAGATGCGGAGCATAGGCAAAAAATACAAACGAAATTTTGGCTCCACGGAGCGTCAGCAGCGAAGGCTTTTGCTCCAGGAGGCCAAGGACCTGAAAGATGAAGCCATCTCCCTGGAGAACTATATGATCCAGGATGAGCTCAATAAGGCGCAGGTCATTGCCTGTACGCTCGTAGGGTCCAACAACACATATCTTCAAAACCGAACTTTCAAAACCCTGTTTATCGATGAGGCCTCCCAGGCACTGGAGCCCGCTTCGTGGATTCCCATCATGAAGGTGAATCGGGTGATCATGGCGGGAGACCATTTTCAGCTGCCCCCAACGATCAAATCTGTGAAAGCTGCCCGGGATGGACTGAGCGAAACGATTTTCGAAAGGGTCATCAGGAAGTATGATGAGGCCAATGTGATGCTGGAGACTCAATACCGGATGGAAAACCCCATTATGCAGTTTTCCAATGAGTATTTCTACAAAGGCAGGCTGAAGAGTGACGACCTGATCAAAAATCGACGCAAGGTTTTTCAAAACCCGGTAGAGTTTATCGATACAGCCGGGTGTGGCTTTGAGGAAAAGCTTAACCCTGAAACCCTCTCCACATACAATGAGGATGAAGCCTGGTTTTTGCTCAGCCGACTGGGGAAACTGATCCGTGAGCATGATAAGGAGGTAGGCAAAATGGACCTGGGCATCATTGCTCCTTACAAGGCACAGGTGGAGGTGCTGAACGGCCTGATGGAGCAGGCCGAGTGGAAAGATGCCGTGAAAAAGATCACCATCAATACCGTGGATGCCTTCCAGGGGCAGGAGCGGGACATCATCGCGATTTCCATGGTGCGGAGCAACCCCACTGGTGAGATAGGCTTTCTGGGCGATATCCGCAGGATGAATGTCGCCATGACCCGGGCAAGGTACCTCCTGCTGATGGCAGGGGATTCCTCCACCCTGAGCAACAATGACTTTTTCGATGAATTGATCCGCCACTACCAGGACAAGCAATTCTACAGCAGCGCCTTCGAATACCCCGAGCTAATGAATCAGTGAGCTATCAAATGGCCCGCCCACACCCCCTGCCTTCGGCAGGCAGGCTTAATCCCCTATAGGGGGGCTGACCCGCAAGCTCGATATATCAACCGCGATCGAAATCCTGCAGTGGTGCGGTAGGTCCCTTCAGGGAAAGAGGGTGAGCGAGGGCACTTCTTACCCGTGGTAGGTGTCTCCACCTACCACCAGGTTTTATACTTTTACTTACATCATCCTCTTCGAGAGACGATGAACGAAGGGAAATTCGTCCAATGCGTTCCTAAAAACAAACTCTGCATCGTCATCCTGAATGGAGCGAAGCGGAATGAATGGATCTTAGAATTCGGAAGAAAATATCATTAATACAATATTAAACTCCGAAGGCCTGCCTGGCCGGTAGGCAGGAGTGACATAATAATAACACCCCTTCGGGGTTTGGACCTTCTATTTGATCTAGGATCTATAATAATGGCATCCCTGCCTTCCGGAGGCAGGCCTTCGGGATTTATTAAAGTGTCCTTACCACCTCTTTATACCCCATGGTCTGTGCCTGCCTGCACGCTGGCGCTGAAGCTTTAGCGCAAGAGTCCGGCAAAGGCAGGTCTCACAGACCACACCTAATATATACGTCTACTTACATCGTCCTCTTCGAGAGACGATGAACGGAGAGAAATCGTTTAAGCACGTCATTCCCTGGAGGCCCTTAGGCCGAGCCTGCCTACCGGCGAGGTAGGCAGGGAATCTGTCGTGATTAGAAGGAAGGTCTTATAAGTCGATAGATTCCCTACTCGCTATCGCTCTAGGGAATGACGTAGTAAGATCGATGGCCATAATATCACATCTATCCCCTACTTACTATTATGCACATGCACATCCATCTGAGGGAATGGAATGTTGAGGCCATGCTTAGGGAATTCCTTATATACCTTTTCATTCATGTCGAAATAGACCGGCCATAGATTATCCGCTTTGGACCAGGTCCTCACGACGATATTCACAGAGCTGTCGCCCAAAGAATGCAACGCGATGAACGGTTCCGGCTCTTTTAAGATCCTTTCATCCTCATCGATCAGCTTTTTGATCAGTTCCTTGGCCTTGTCTACATCATCTCCATAGGCGATGCCAAATTTCCATTCATTTCTTCGCTCCTCCTCTTTTGAGATGTTAGTCATGTCCGAGTTAGCCAGGGATCCGTTGGGGATATAGACCACTTTTTTATCGAAGGTATTGACGATGGTGTAGAAAATCTGGATCTCCTTTACCGTGCCCAGGTATCCCTTGGCATCGATGACGTCGCCTACCTTGAAAGGTTTAAGGATCAGGATGATCACACCCCCGGCAAAATTCTGCAAGGTGCCCTGCAGCGCCAGACCCACTGCCAGACCGGCTGCACCGATGATGGCTACGAAGCTGGTGACCTCGATGCCCACCATGTCGATGACCGACACCACCAGCGCCGCTTTCAGGGCGATGTTGAGCAGCGTCACCAGGAAGGGTGTGAGGGAAGCATCAAATTCCCTTTTGGTCAGCACCTTCCTGACAGTTCGTGAGATCATTTTGATGATCCACAACCCTACGATGAGTGTGATGATAGCCAGGACAATGTCCGGCCCGTATTTCCACAGTAAATCAATAGCGGTTTGTGAAAGGTCAAAGGCTTTTTCTAATTGTTCTTCTACTTGTTCTTCCATTATATTTTAGTCTTCTGGATAAGGTATAAAAATAAAGTTGGTGAATTGCTGGTCTACGATAAAGAGGCAACAAAATTCGTCAGGGTCTCTATAGGCTTCAACGAACTTATCTTTCTCTTCCACAAGCTTCCGGTCCAGAAACTCTTCAAGAAAAGAAGCATAATAATTCATCTTGTTTTCCATTCGCCCTTTTTCATAAAGCAAATTACCTATCGGAATGTTTTCTTCAGAGACCGGAAATATCGGAAAATCTGAAAATTCCCGCTTTCTGATCTGATAAGAGGCCTCCTTCAGGAGCTCCGCCACCTTCACAAAATCAGAAGAGATCTTCCCTAAGTATTTCGGATTTAATTCAGGATCGTTTTGCATGAATTCAGGATATTCTTGGTACCTAATACTGATTGCAAAGAAAACATTATTTAGATCCCTTGTCCATACTTTTCCTGGTTAAACATCTACCCAATTTAAGCCCGGTCTCAAACATAGGATGACGGTGACGAGTTTATTTGGATTTTTGCTACACAAATTAAACCTACATCGTCCTCTTCGAGAGACGATGAATGGAGGGAATACATACGTCTTATTTACATCTACGTCTTATTTCATCCGTGGTAGGTGTCCTCACCTAACACTCCGATACTACCAAAGACATACATTTTATCTACATCGTCCTCTAAGAGAGACGATGAATGGAGGGAATTTAATACTCAAATAGCCAAATGGTTGTTATATTTTGTATGATATATCATTCATTATACTTCATTTCAAAGCTTTATGAATGCTAAGTCATTCATAAAAAAAATATGTATCATATAACTTGTATGATATATCATTCGTTATACCTTTATAGTATAGTTTTTGAATGATATGTCATACGCAAATTGGTATTCGATGAGCAATAAAGCCCTGAGTGAGACTATAGGTGCTTTTATTAAACAGAATCGCTTAGGACAAAATAAAACACAGGACGAAGTAGCAGAACAGGCTGGAATCAGTCGATCTACCCTGAGCCTTTTAGAAAGAGGAGAAACAGTCACTGTTCCTACATTGATACAGGTACTTCGGGTACTGGAACTGCTTCATATAATGGATAATTTCCAAATCACAACCCAGCTCAGCCCCCTGGCGTTAGCTAAGCTCGAACGAGAGAAAAGAGTCAGAGCAAGAAGCAAAAAGTCACAAGATGATAATTTGGAAAGTGAATGGTAAGAACGGCTATTGTACGCATTTGGGATCAAGTTGTTGGTGCAATTGCATGGGATGAAAATCGTCAATTAGGAAGTTTTGAATATGATCCTTCCTTTGTGGAAATAGGATGGGAATTAGCTCCTTTAAAAATGCCAATAACCCAAAACAGGCGCATATTTTCTTTTCCAGAACTCAGAAAACCCAAGGATAGTGAATATGACACTTTCAAAGGATTACCCGGGCTATTAGCTGATGTATTACCTGATAAATTTGGGAATCGATTGATCAACACATGGCTAGCGCAAAATGGTCGGGCAAAAGATAGTATGAATCCGGTTGAGCAACTTTATTTTATCGGCAAAAGGGGAATGGGGGCACTGGAATTTGAACCTTCAACATTCACTCAGGATAAAAGCACATTTAAAGTTGAAATTGATAGTTTGGTTGGGATTGCAAAGAAAATGCTTTCTGCAAGGGAAAACTTCAATACCGACTTCAGTAAGGATGAAAAAACAGCCATGAGGGAGATTCTGAAAATAGGAACATCTGCAGGTGGTGCCCGGCCTAAGGCTTTGATTGCATACAATGAACAAACAGGCGAAGTACGTTCAGGTCAGACAAGAGTTCCAAAGAACTATGAGCATTGGTTGATAAAGTTGGACGGAGTCAGTGATGAGCAGTTTGGCGAGAGTACCGGATATGGAAGAATTGAATATGCCTATTATAAGATGGCTACTGAATGTGGAATTAACATGATGCCCAGTAAACTTCATTTAGAAAATGGCAGGGCACACTTTATGACCAAACGATTTGACCGGGGAAATGGTAACATCAAACATCATATTCAAACCTGGTGTGCCATGAACCACTTCGATTTTAATGAGGTCACCAGTTACAGTTATGAACAGCTATTCCAAACTATGCGTGAATTACGACTTCCCTACCCAGCTGCTGAGGAACTTTATCGTAGAATGGTATTTAATGTTATATCAAAAAATTGTGATGATCACTCCAAGAATTTTGCATTTCGATTGAAGAAAGGTGATAAATGGGAATTGACTCCTGCTTACGATATCTGCCATGCTTATCGCCCGGATAGTATCTGGGTAAGTCAGCATGCCTTGAGTATAAATGGTAAACGTAAAAACATCAAGAGATCAGACCTGGAGGTGGTAGCAAAATCCATGAGTATCAAAAAGGCAACCTCAATAATTGACCATATCAACAATGTAGTTAAAAGATGGCCTGAATTTGCTGAAGAGCAAAAAGTTAAACCCAAAAAGCGGGATGAAATACAATCAACTCTAAATACCTACTGATATGCTCTATATAGAAAAAGGCAGGTTGACTCAAGGGCCCAATAGCCCAAGTTCAGTTAGTCAATTTGGGAATTTTAAGAGGAATAAAGCTAGTAAGCCCAGGCCATTAAATCTTTTGCGCTTAGCCAACCGAAACAAAGTGTAGGGAGGTTTAGGAAATAGGATCCACCGTGATAAGCACCAAACAAAAGAATAATCATGATTCTAATTGTCTGCTCATCCTATCACGGCGGAGGGGGAAAATTGGCGGGCAGCTTGCGGGGAGGCCGTGTTGCTGGAGGTTGGCCATGAGGGAGGCGTGTGGTGCGTGGGCCGTGCACTTATTAAATTTTCCAAAGGCTTTTTTTGTTTCGTTTTTTTGGCCTCAAAAAAATGAAAGCCCCCCTGGCAAGGGTGATGATCAAACTATTTTGTAAGAGAATGAAATCCAGAACCACTTCTCCAGTCCTGCAAGGGGATTGTGTCGTCACCAATCAGCCTTTGGCTGAAAGGTTTCCTCACAATGACGAGATTTGTAGCTGAGGCCTGCTAGCGAAACGCAGCTGCCACACTTTACGTCATCCCCTAGAGCCTTTTAGGCGAGTAG
>JAHCMM010000059.1 GCA_019192515.1 Cyclobacteriaceae bacterium SS2 | reverse complement strand
AGACCATTCTTTCAGGAGATTTTCAAACACATGGATGGTGTTGATCTCCAAATCGCTTTAAAAAGGAAAGGGGATAAGATTGCTTTCTCCATACTTCCAATCGCAAGAGTTGATGACAAAGCGAAGGACATGCTTCAACCTATTACTGGTATATCCACACCTCAGCAGCTTGACGCTGAACTTGTAGATCAGCTGGTCATTCCTTTGGATATGATCAGCGAATGGTCATTAGACCTCAAAAAGTTCGAAGATCACATGGCTGAAGTAAAAGCCAGGGATGCCAAAGCCAAGGAAAAAGAGAAAGCTGAGAAAGAGATCCAGGATAAGATCAAGAAGCATTTGGAGAACGCTCAGAAGGACTTTGATGAAGGTGCCTACAAATCTGCACTTGAAAAAGTAAATAAGGCACTGGCCATTAAAATCGATAATGCTGAAGCCAATAAGCTGAAAGACAAAATCAAAATTCAGCTTGGTACAGGAACACTATTTGAAACCACTAACACTCATTAATCATGGAAGTATTACAAGTACGTAGAAAATTCAATTGGAACGATAACGGCACCGTAAAAGAGCTCCCGGACCCAGGAGAGCAGTTAACTCCAACGGAAGTATTAGAGCTGCATTCGATCTCATATCCACAGCTCACAACCGCATCTGTAACCGGTCCGGAAATCAAAGAAGATTACCGGGTCTACACTTTTTCAACTGTAGTTGGAACCAAAGGATGAACTCACTTGAATTTTATCAAACATGCATTCAAAAGAATCCACCCTCCAAAGGACCAGAGCGAGATCTAAGTCAATATCGCCGGGAAAGACAATTGGTCAACATCCTAATGGAAAGTCGGCACGATCAAATCATGCAGACTTCCGCCGATCAACCAAAAGAAAGGATCAGTCACCAGCTGATCCCTTACCTCATGTAAGAGGATTTAAGGAAGAACTTTCTTTGATCCAAATCTACTCCCGAGTAGATAGTGAAGTCAATAATAGTGTTTTGGGAAAGATGATTCTCTTATTAAAGGACCATCCGGACTTTGAGGATCGTGATTGGAGTGAAAATTCCAGTTTCCATGAATTCGTTCAATTTGTTCAGGACCAGTTCTATTCCCTTTACAGTAAGGAACATCCTGTATTCATTGATTTTCCGGAACATGCAGAACCAGAATTTTACTGGATCCATGCGTTAGATGAATGTGAATCCTATGGAAATATCATTCCTTTCGAGTGGCTAAAACTCCTTAGAAAACAAGACAAAGCTTTCCTGGAACTTACCTATCATTTCTTATCGATCTGCCATCACAAGCTGCACATCCCCGCCTGGAATGATTACAACTGCAGCTGTTACCTCGATGATCTTGCTGCCAGGATTGATGATGATGTTGAAGAAGATCTCGAAGATGAATACGGAATAGAAGATCTCGAAGCTTTGAAAGAAGATTTTGCTGAATGGGATGATGCTACCTCGATTTATCATCAGGCTATCAAAGAATCACATAGCCTGGTGAAATTCAAAAGACTTCTGAAAAACTATAAGCCTCGAAATCGATATTTCAAGAATGTGGTTGGGTGGTATAAAAAAGCCATCGTACTGATCAATAATGGAATAGACTTCTACGAATTTGAGAACTCTCCAGTGACTGATTACGGCAATCCTTACAGATCCAACCATTATTATCAAAACGGAGAGGCATGGCCATCCAGGTACTGTGGATTTACCTGGTCCTTCGATGGCTACATCGGAAACACACTCAGTAGTGAGCTCGATGAGATTGCCGGGAACTGTGGTATCATCCCGTTGATAGAATCACAAAAAATCCTTCCGGAGAGTAAATGTCCTCAATTCGGTAAAGCCAAAGAATTTTATGACTGGNTGTCGGAGGGTAATGAAGCCTGCAGGAAATTATTTCAAAATCTAACCAAGTAAAGCCATGTTCACAGATACCCTTAATGCCAGGTACATTCCAAAGATTGCCCTGGTCGTCTATAAGAAAAAGAAAGATGACAATCCTTTTGTTGAAAATGAAAACATACCGGATTTTCATCTGGAGTCATGTGACTTCATTGAAACAGATGGCACCTACCATCTCTCAGCCGGCCGGCTGCTTCAGGAAAACCAACTTAACCAGCTGGCCAGGTTCCTGAGTAAGCGAGAACAAAAGCGACTGGCACCATACTCCTTTAAGAGGCTTATCCCATCTAATATTTTGTTTGTTAAGCAGGACCAGGATATCCCAACGATTATCTGGACCAAAGTTAACGTTCAGGAAAAGCTTCTTTTCACCAAGGAACTTGGTATTCCTGATGGCGTCTGCAAATTGCCAAACCTGTTATTTTACCTATCTGGAAACTCTATGAAGGTGTTTGGNTTCAAATCAAACCACCNAAGGGAAAATACACCCCTTTACAGAGCTCCATTCCATAATACTGATGATACTGGAGTATGCATGGGGAATGTTAAGATAAAGTCAAAAACCCGTTTTTGGGAGGACCTTATCGAAGCTGCAGAAGGTGCATTTTTCAATTCTCTTTTCTCACACATCAATGGATCCAGTCCATTGCTGGATGGCTACAATTTGAATACAGTTCTGACAAGATGTATTGAGAAAGGAGATCCATTTCCCATTGATTCATTAGCCGCATGCAAAGTCACATTAAAAACGCTCATCAAATAGACAACCATGAAAAAGATTCATTACCTAAATCCTTGTATGCAGGCTCCGATGCATCCAGTTACTGTTTGTCTGGTTGGCTGTGGCGGTACCGGTAGCAGCTTACTTACACAATTAGGAAGGATCCACTATGCATTGAAAGAATTGGATCATCCGGGACTTATGGTTCGTGTCTTTGATCCTGACAGCGTTAATCCTTCCAACATAGGAAGACAGCTGTTTTCAAATGCCGATATCGGAATGAATAAAGCACAGGTCCTCACCTCCAGGTTAAACCGATTTTATGGTACTGACTGGTTGTCCTTTCCCTCTGAATTGATCACTGAGGAAATCAAGTCTAATATTCTGATTTCTTGTGTTGATTCCGTTTCATCAAGAAAGAAGATCTACACTCAGATTAAGAAGTATGAAGGGTACTCAAAGAGCTTTAACATGGCTCCACCATACCACCTTTATTATTGGATGGATACAGGAAATACCCGAGATCGGGGACAGGTAGTTTTAGGTACAGCACAAAAGATCCAACAGCCTAAGGAGTCGTCTTTTGAAACAATGGAAGTGCTACCCACAATATTTGATCTCCATCCGGATATTGAGCAACACGACAATAGTGAAGAACAGGGACCAACCTGTAGTGTGGCTGAAGCCTTAACGAAACAGGACCTGTTCATCAATACGTTCATAGCTCAGTTCGCTGGCAAGCTGTTGTTTGACTTATTGAACGATCGAATGACCGTTTATCAGGGGGCCTATATTAACCTGGCTAACTACCGGACAAATCCTATCAGATTATGATTATTTAACCTAAGCCAGCATTATAAAATGCAGCTCCATTATTCGTTCTCTATGATCTTTAATGCAATTGAGTCTATTAAATCCAGTAGATGTGATGACACTTTTCCCCAAGAATTTTGTGCGGCTGTATTACCAGATTTATATCCCCACATATTGCTTTGCATATCCTCGGCGGCAAACGGAAACTCGTATATGTTTTTCACACTATGAATATTATCAACCAATGCTATTTCAAGATAGCTAGTTCCCACCCAATACCCTTGTGCAGCATAGTTGTTTCGTACAACAGGTTGGGATACGATAGCAGTAGATACAGCACTACCCCAATAAGTTGAGACACTACTGCTTATAGCAGTAATTTGATTATGATAGGTCTGATATTCAATTGTTCTTATACCAAATTGAGAACTTATTTCCTTTATGTTGATTTTTAATGCAACATGATTTTCTTCTGTTTTATCGAAGTAAGACTGAAAAGCAATATTTTGACCATATATCGTTTTCAAGCCTGCTTTTAATGATTCAATCATTTCAAGACTATTTTCAGTTTGTTGTCTTGAATCTTTAAATGCAATCATTATTGGGTTTTCAAGATCCAAGTCATGACGAGGCGCACCTTCAATTGTTGGTACTAAGCTTCTGTAGGTTTGGCATGAATTAGTAAGTAATATCAATAATATACCAAATACACATATTGTCCATTTGAGAAGTGCTCCGTACAGATTTTTAACTTTAGAATTCATATTTTCATAACTTTTGGCTATCCAATTCTTTCTATTATTTTTTCATCATCATGCACTCTAATACCATTAATAAAATTCTGCTTTACATAAGTGTCATATTTTGGCTTTGATTCAAGTATGGCACTGACAATTTTGTCAGAGGTTGGGTACATAGAAATATTTGGTATTACTGGAGTTGCAAAAACATAGTCAAGCATTTCAGGTAAATCAAGATTAAAGTTTAATTCACCTTTTTTACTAATTGAAGGGCTTTCAGTACCAATCTTATAGTTTACATTATCAAAGTGATCGAATTCATCATGCCATTTTTTCTTTAATTCAACATATTCTTCATCTTTTGATTTGTTGAATGTTATTCCAACTGCACCCCATGAAGCTATTAATCTGTCGGGGTACCTTTTATTAGAGATACCCTCTGCATATGACAAACTCAAAGCTTGATTTTTAATATCGTTAAAAGTCTCTGTTTCATTTATAAAAGGGATGATAACAGCGGTTCCTAATTGCTCAACTGAGTTGGAAAACAGCATGGTATACGTACATCTTTTGGAGGTTGATTTTCTCCCGTATCTAATTGGCACTTTCGTATATATCTTATTGGATATCTCAAGATTTTCCCTCCATTTTTCTCTAAGTTTCCCCTGTTCTTTATTTAATGAGTTGGTTTCATCCTCCCATAAAAGAGACCCTATTAATAGTACTCCACCTTTCATAACTTTTGTATTTGCGAGTCCATTAACCAATTAAACATACCTCTATTTTTAAAGTACTCAATTATTATTTTCTCCTGCAATATTTTTTTCTCCAAAATTTAGCTCCCCCGTTAGTCAAAGAGTATGCAGGAAATGATCGCTTCGCTTGAATCAAAGATTCACATTTCCTTTACAACTTCTCTTTGCCTTATTCGGCGCTAGCCCTCCCTCAGCTTAAATCATTTCTCCAAAAAAAATATGGAGAAAATGAGACAACATCAGAAACAGCTTAAACCTGGTTCTAGGGAAAATAACCTTTCCGACAGGAAGGCAATTGAGGCCCTCAAAAGGAAAATACTGGGTGAATGGTCAAACCCTAAAAAGGAACGACCATGACAGATTCAACCGCATCAAAATTTTATCATTTCAAGGTCCTCTTAAATGAATTCTTTCTTGATAAGAAGAAAATTCGCACCACTATGGACCTGGTAAAAATGGCAAGCCACTGTGAGCTGAAGCCAGGAGTTGACTATGCTCAATTCCATCAACTCTACGATGTGGCTGAAGCTGCACTCAATGAGTTTATGGGCAACCAGGATATCCCGGCATTTATTCGAAATGCGATGGTTTATCTTCAAAGCTATACGCAGCTCCTTCCAACCTTTACGGAACGCTCCAGTGATAAATCCCTTTATCAACAATTCTCTACACCTCAGGATATTGCCTGGGTACTAATACAGCTCGCGAACATCAAAATTGATGATTGGATACTAGAACCATCTGCCGGCACCGGATCCATCAGCAGCCTACTAAAAAAGAGTCTCGCGAACCGGATTATCGTGAACGAGATACATCCATTTAGAAACTGGTTGTTGACCGATCAAGCCTACCATAACATTTTCAGGGAAGATGCTGCACAGATTCATAATCTGCCAAAATTCAGGGAACTGGTACCTGATAAAATCATCATGAATCCTCCTTTCAGCAGGACCATCCAAACCAAAGCCAAGGTCGATATACTAGCAGGGGCAAAACATCTTTTATCAGCATACAAACTTCTGAAAAAAGGAGGGAGGCTGGTTCTCCTGATCAATGCTTCCTTCAACAAAAGATCCAAGGGCTACGCCTTCTTTCAACAAAATGCTCCGGATCATCACCTGGTCATGAATGCAACCATAGACCCTGAAACTTTCAAACAGAAGGGTACTCATTTTGAAACCCGGATCATGGTCATCGAAAAGAACCCGGAAAGGAAACTACATATCCCCTATACGGAAATCAATCAGGATAACATATCTGAAATCTTAGAACTCAACCTCTATAATCATGGGTAGAAAACAATCACCTCAAAATCAATTATCCCTCTTTGATGTGTTTTCAAATGTTTCTACAGCTGTAGAAACTCCACAGAAGAAAGTAGAACATCAGTCCCAAATGGACTTTCCCAAAAGACCCAGTGAGATTTCAAGAACTACGGAAACTTCCATGGAGGTGATCAAGCCTGATATCATACCCTTAATTGAAGGCAATACGGTTCAAAAGTCTCCTGAACAAACTCCGGACCTAAGTGTCGAACGTAAGGAGTTGGGCCAGGTTGAAGAATTGGGTGACTATGCAACCTACCAGCCTCAAATAATAATTAGTGGATCCAAAGATCATCCTACTCCACTCTGTGAATCATTGGCCATGTCATCCATTGATTTACCACAGACTGATTATAAACCTAACCTACCACAAGAAACCATTGCTTCAGGGATCTTATCAAATGCTCAGCTGGAGGACATTATACTTGCTGGCCATGCTCACAACAGTTTCATCAATAATGATGAATTCCGCAGAGGGTTTATGATCGGTTCAGGAACCGGCTTCGGTAAAGGAAATGCCATTGCAGGTATCATCCTGGATAACTTCAGACAGGGACGTAAAAAAGCCGTTTGGATATCTAAAAATGAGAATGCGCACTTCAATTCAAGAGAATACTGGGAAGCTGTAGGAGGGAGGTCCCGGCACATAATTGACCACCGCGGGTTAAAACCCGAATATACAATTAATGCAAAGGAAGGCCTTCTGGTAACAACTTACGGAGTACTGAGAAGTAAGTTTGAAATCCTTCAGATTGAGGATGCGCTAAATCCGGAGGAAAAAGAAACCATCGTCAAAGGCAGGGTTAAGCAGATCATGGACTGGCTTGGAAACGATTTTGATGGAGTCGTCGCCTTTGACGAATCCCATATTATGGCGAATGCCATGGATCAAAAGGGATCACGTGGAATGAAAAAAGGATCCATGGTTGCAGAGGTAGGACTTACACTACAAATGATGCTGCCTAAGGCACGTATTATCTATTCTTCTGCTACCGGGGCCACAGAAGTTCAAAACCTTGTATACGGCCAAAGATTAGGTCTATACGGTCCGGGAACACCCTTCAAAGATCAACTGGATTTTGTAAATGAGATCAAGGCATCCGGAGTAACAGCGATGGAACTGGTGGCCAGAGATATGAAAGCGCTTGGCATCTACACGGCTCGTAGTCTGAGTTATGCCGGTGTTGCTTATGATGCCGTACTACATGAAGTCACCGATCCACAGCGTGAACTATATGATACGCTAGCCAGGGCCTGGCAGACGGTTCTTCAAAACATAGAAGAAGCTATTGAAGTGAACAATACTTCCAAAAATGCTAAAGCGGCAGCACTCAGTAGTTTCTGGTCTTCACATCAACGGTTCTTTAACCTGATCATTCTTACCATTCAATTTCCATCCGTAGCAAAGGATATCCAAAAGCACATGGATGAAGGAGATGCTATCATTATTCAGCTCACAAGCACGAATGAAGCCCAAACCAAACGGGCGCTAGCACAGGAAAAAGGAAAGCAGCTGAACGAAGAAATCTCGCTTGAAGCTCTCGACATTTCTCCTAAAAGTATCCTTATTGAGTACTTAAACAATTCATTCCCGGTGACGCAGTATGAAGATTATGAAGATGAGAATGGCAACATACGCCAACGTGTTGTTTCTGATTCCGAAGGAAATCCGGTTATCAACTACGATTCTGTAGAGAAACGGGACAAGCTTATTGCTCAGATCGAGGAAGAGCTGGTGATTCCTCAGGGACCTTTAGATTCATTTCTTCAAACCTTTGGTGCCGATGACGTAGCCGAAGTAACAGGAAGAACGCTTCGCCTGGTAGATGTTCCGGATCCTATTACCGGAGAAATGAAAAAGGTAGAACAGAGACGGACCCCTTCACACGTCAAAAAGGAAATTCGTGAATACCTTGATGACGAAAGAAGGATCCTTGTATTTAGTGAGGCAGGGGGTACCGGGGGCAGCTTCCATGCTGACAAAAGGATCAAAAACCAACGAAGACGTGTACACTATGCTTTTCAACTTGGATGGAGAGCTGATGTCGCTGTACAGGGATTTGGGAGATCCCACAGGAGTAACCAGGTATGCCCACCATTATTCAAGCTATGTTCCACTGACATCGCAGCGCAAAAGAGATTCCTTAGCTCAATTGCACGAAGGTTGGAGCAATTGGGAGCGCTAACCAAAGGTCAACGATCAACAGGTGGGCAGGGTATCCTGGACAACTCTTACAACTTTGAAAGTCGTTATGCTGAAGATGCTCTTGAACTGCTTTACCTGGACATTTTTCATAAATCGTCCCCCATTACGATGGATCAGCTACAGAAAATGATGGGTTTGAAATTACTTCATGAAGTAGATGGAGAGATGGAGCTTAATAAGCAGCTCATGCGCGATATAAAGAAGTTCCTTAACAGGATACTATCCCTTGAAATCCACATCATGAACAATGTCTTTAGTGCATTTGAAGAAAAGATCAACGGGCTTATCAAGCAAGCAAAATTATCCGGGAATTACGATGAGGGCATTACTCATATCAAGGCTATGAGTACGGAGTTGATAGAAGAAGTTCCAATCTATGAGGATACCAGGACCAAAGCACAGGCCATGTTAACTACCTTGAAGCTAAACGTCCGTGTCGATAAAAAGGATTGGAATACTGCATTGGGATACAGACACCATCCCAAGTTCACAGGCTACTATCAACAGATCAATTCGGGTAACATATATGCAGTCTTTTCTGCCTATCAGTCCGCAAGTGAATCAGGACAAATCACCACATATGTTGAGCGGGTAGGTATTACCAATTCATCCATGTTTACAATTGAAGAATTGACATCGCATCATACCGCGATATCGGACATTGATACCATTCGTGATCTTTGGAATTCACAATATGAGGATACTCCGGATACAAAGGTTGAAATGCATAGCCTGATCAAGGGATTACTACTACCCATCTGGCATAAGATTCCCGGAGAGATTATCATCAACAGATACATTGATAATGATGGAAATACACATTTAGGCAGATTCATATCTCAACAAAACCTGGCTAACGTCCGGACCATGTTTAAGTTGAAAAACAAGCTGAGTATTAGAGAGATCATCTATAAACTCAACCAGGGTTATACCATTGAACTTGACAATGGATGGAAGATGAAATCTGCAGTGATTCAATCCATCCCTTCTATTGAATTTTTCAATGTTTCGGATACCTATTCAAAACAATTTGAAAATTGGGGACTTCTGACCAGGATCAAGAACAAGTTGCTTGATACGAAGACGGCTTATTTACCTAAAGATCAACTGATAAATGTCTTACCTGTGATCATGAGAGATATGAATTTAACGGTTAGAACCGTTTTATAAAAATTTATTATTGTACTTTTAGACCTTAGATTATGGATTTTAAACAATTGAATGACGAATTTCGTAAATTAGAGAAGAATGCCGGAAAGGAAACTTCTGAGGCGCTTCTCAACATAATGGAATTTAAGATGAGCGAGTTTTCACAAAAGATAGAGAATTTAGAATCGAAATTTGACCATCTCGACAAGTCGATCAATAACACCAACAGGATCATTGGGGTAGGACTGGCAATTATCGGTATTCTTATAACGATCTTCCAGTTCTTGGGATAAGCTCACTCTTTATTTTACTCTCTTTTATTAATTGCTTAAAAATCAATGGTGGGAAATCATCATACAAGTGAGAACCCTTCCATTGCTAGTTTGTAGTCACCATTTCTCACCAATTCAAAGAGATGTTTGACTTTCGAATTCTTTAGATAGAATCCTTCTCCATCACATAACGCAATGCTTTCACTGTCTTCATTGAAGTTCAGGTCCATAAATTCTATGCAATCCCATACACAGTCCGTGGATTGATCTGTATTACGTGTGAGCGTAAGCAATGGAACAAAGTAGATAACATTACCTTCCATACATTCAATAATATGTCTTACAACCTATAAAAGGAAACCAAACTAACTGAATTTCCTCCATTTTTTTCCTAAAAGTAGCTTCCAATGCGGAGTCAAAAGTGAATCAGAAATCTCCATCCAGCCTCTTAATAAACCTTTTAAACGGACAGACTGAATCGTATTTCTGATCTTCCTTTTGCCTTCTTTCCCTTCCCTCAAAGCTCTTTGATGAGGAAAAAAAATTATGGAAAATTCAATCGAACAATTAGAAGATGTTTACACCAACATCAGCAAAGGAAGAGATGGATGGAAAGGGGACACAGTCATCAAGAATGTCAACGGATACGACTGGAAGATCCTGACATCCAAATCAAATTCAGGAATATCTTCCACGGCACAGGGGGGCAAAGCAGGGGAAAATAGCGGGTTCGCTACCTTCAAATGTAGCCTGTTCGAAGACCCACATATTAACCTGGTAAAGACGGACAAACGTTGTACCCAGAAAGCAGTCACGCAACTCCACCAGGCTGCCCTGTTGAAGTTCAATGAGCTTCTTGATTCAGGTGAGTTACCTGGAAAAACATGCCCCGATTATACCATAGAGCCCGGTCAGCTTATCTTTCTGGAAAACAATCACGGATTTTCTCCCAAGCTGGCCATTTACAAGATTGAGGAACTCTGGGGAGACACCTATTACCAATATGTCAATACGGAGACCCTGGAACTTGGCGGGGTGGAAACACTTGA
>JAHCMM010000058.1 GCA_019192515.1 Cyclobacteriaceae bacterium SS2 | reverse complement strand
CCTTTTGATGAATTCACTGTCAAACAAATCGGAGGAGACCTGCTACCTGACCCAACAAGAAAGGACATTTTAGCCACAGCGTTCAACCGAAACCATCCATTCAATGGAGAAGGAGGCAAGATCGTTGAGGAAACCCGGGTTAACAATGTTTTTGATCGGGTGGAGACTGTAGGGACGGCCTGGCTGGGTCTTACCCTCAACTGTAGCAGATGTCACGATCATAAGTTTGATGACATCTCTCAGAAAGAATATTATCAGCTTTATAGCTATTTCAATCAGACTTCCGAATCCGGGAAAGGATCATCAGGTATGATTCCACCATTATTGGACATGAGTCCTGAGGAAGACAGAAAGAAACTGGAGGATCTCAAAGCATATCTACAGGAAGTAGCAGCCCGGATCGACCAGGTTGAGCTGACTAAATTTCCGCGTAAAGAAGGAGAGCCCGCTTCCCACTCTGCTGAAATACAAGCTGCTGCTGGTAATTTCTTCAATGCTTTCGATGATCTGGCCTTCGACCGGGCCAATTACCAGCTCAAGCAGATTTACAACTTTTTTAAGACAAAGGATCCGGAATATGCAGGTATGATTGATGATCTGAGTAAAACCAGGGCAGCACACGACAAACAGGCTGGAAACAATCTCATGGTGATGGTGATGGACCAGCTGGAAACCCCACGACCTAACCACATCCTGACCAAAGGGAATTATGCCTCGCTGGAAGAAGGAGTTTTTCCTGATGTGCCCTCGGTACTGCCTCCTTTGCCTGAGGATATGCCCAATAACCGGTTAGCATTGGCGCAGTGGTTAGTCTCCCGTGAAAACCCTTTAAGCGCAAGGGTTACCATCAATCGGTATTGGCAGTCATTCTTTGGGGCAGGTTTGGTGAAAACATCAGAAGACTTTGGGGTACAAGGGGCACTACCTACTCATCCGGAGCTGTTGGATTGGTTGGCTGTGGATTTCCAGGAAAGTGGTTGGGATCTCAAAGCACTTTTCAAGAAGATTGTGATGAGTGCCACTTACCAACAGTCCTCCAGGGTCACGGAGGAATTGCTGGAGGCCGATCCAGAAAATAAGTTGTTGGCCAGAGCCACCCGAATGCGGCTACCCTCATGGATGCTGAGGGATCAGGCACTCTTTGCCAGCGGCTTACTTGTAGACTCACTTGGTGGCGAACCGGTAAAACCCTATCAACCCTCCGGAATCTGGGAGGAGGCGACATTTGGAAAAAGAAAATATGAGCAGGGGCATGGTGATGACCTGTATAGAAGGACCCTATATACATTTTGGAGAAGGATCGTGGGACCTACCATGCTTTTTGATAATTCCAGCAGGCAGGTTTGTGAGGTGAAAAGCACTAGGACCAATACTCCATTACATGCTTTGACAACTTTGAATGATATCACCTATGCTGAAGCAGCGAGAGTGTTTGCTTCCAATATCCTGGCAGAGAAGAAAAGTGATGATGAAAGGATGAATAGAATGTTTGAGGTATTGACATCCCGGAAACCTGGATCCAGGGAGTTGAAAATCCTTCATCAGAGACTGGAGGATCTAAGAGATCAGTTTGCTGCACAGCCCCAGGAGGCTAAGAAATTGATTAGCGTAGGGGAGTATCAAAACAAACACTCTTTAGATCAGGTAGATCATGCTGCTTATACAGTTTTATGTTCGGTGGTCATGAATCTCGATGAAACCATAACCCGTCAATAACATGAAAAAGATATTACATCCTATTGATGAATACAGGGTACAGCTTACACGAAGGAACTTCTTTGGTAAGATGGCGCAGGGAATCGGCACCCTGGCGTTGGGTTCTTTGTTAGGGTCTGAGGTGATGGGTGCAACCAGGTCTATGGGACCTGGTGCTGTCGGGTTGAATCTTCCACACTTTGCCCCCAAAGCCAAGCGGATCATCTACTTGTTTCAAAATGGTGCACCCTCTCATGTTGATCTTTTTGATTACAAACCACTGTTGAGAAAGTGGCACGGTACCCAGATACCGGATGAGCTGGTCAATGGTGTTCGTTTTTCAACCATGATTGGTAACCAGACGGAGCGTCCGATCATTTCTGAGATCTCCAATTTTGCTCAGCATGGTCAGAGTGGAGCCTGGGTCTCGGACTTTATGCCTGAAACTGCCAAAATAGCTGATGAGCTATGTTTCGTCAAATCGATGTATACCGAATCGGTAAACCATGCTCCAGCCATTACTTTTTTCCTTACCGGCTCCGAGCAGCCCGGACGACCAAGCATGGGTGCGTGGCTAACCTATGGGCTTGGCAGCGACTCGGAAGACCTCCCTGCTTTTGTGGCCATGACCTCACGGGACAAAGAAAATAGCTGTGGGCAGATCTTTTATGATTACTACTGGGGAAGTGGTTTTTTGCCAAGCAAATACCAGGGTGTGAAGTTCAGAGGTGGCGGGGACCCGGTACTCTACCTTCAAAATCCTGACGGGATCAGCAGGGAGCTGAGGCGAAAGATGCTGGATGACATTGAAGCGATGAATGAGCTCAACTATACAGAGTATGGTGACCCAGAGATCAGAACCAGGATTGCTCAGTATGAAATGTCCTACAAGATGCAGATGAGTGTGCCAGAGCTTACGGATCTGTCAAAGGAGCCAAAACACATTCTCGATATGTATGGTCCGGATGTTTACAACAAAGGAAGTTACGCATATAATTGTCTGATGGCCAGGAAATTGGCAGAGAGAGGAGTGCGGTTTGTTCAGTGTATGCATGCTGGCTGGGATCAACACCGAAACCTGAATCATCAGCTCAAAATTCAATGTCAGGATACTGATGCTCCAAGTGCAGCCCTGATCAGAGACCTTAAACAACGAGGCTTGCTGGAAGATACCCTTGTGATCTGGGGAGGAGAGTTTGGAAGGACACCATTCCTTCAGGGTAACATTAAGGATTATGACAACTGGGGTCGTGACCACCATCCGTATGTGTTTAGTCTATGGATGGCCGGTGCCGGTGTAAAGCCTGGCATGACCTACGGAGCCTCGGATGAATTTGGGTTTTACCCTGTAGAGAATCCTGTTCATGTACATGACCTTCAGGCTACCATTATGCATCTGATGGGGATTGACCATGAACATTTTACATTTAAACACCAGGGTCGTAGATACAGGCTTACCGATGTACACGGCCACGTGGTAAATGATATTCTTACCTGATGTGTCTTGAGATTGAGGTAAAACAAAAAAGAGCGACCCAGGAAAAGATAGATGCCTACACAATCAACTCAAGGTTCTTTTTCCTAAACTCACCGGGACTACTGCCGGTCACCTTCTTAAACAATCGAGAAAAGTACGATAAATTGGATAAACCGCATTCGCTCGCAATTTCAGGGATACTCTTGGGTGTAGTCACCAGCAGTAGCTGTGCGCGTTCGATTCTCTTCGACTGAATATAGTTAATTGGGCGGATACCCGTCTGATGTTTAAAAGCCCTGGAAAAATAGTCAGTGTTCATATGGGACAAGCCCGCCAACAGCTCCACCGTGAGTTCAGTATGCAGGTTTTGATTGATATAATTTACAGCGTCTGAAATTTTCTTGTAGGTTGAGCTATCCTGGATTGATGTAGGTTCTGATTCCAGAATAAATCTTGAAAGTAGTGTCAGAATAATCCCTTTGGTCTCAACGTATGCTTTCGGGGTGAGCATTTCATTTTCCTTTTCAAATGACATGAGCATTTTGTAATTGTCGTAGACTTTGGGATCATCATTTTTGTAGCTTCGGTTAGGGTTAAGTTCAAGGAGCCGTTGAAAATTTTTTAGGTCAACCTCATTGGCCTTAACCTCATATTTAAATGCCCTGTGTTGATATACAGAAAATTCTTCTCCCAATTCCTCAAAAAAACTCAGGTAGTACTGTGACATCATTTCTTCGCATTTGTATGCACTTAATGTAAAACTTGGGATAAGATACAGATAGCCGGATTTAAGTTGAAAGACCTGTTTATGGTGAAAAACCTGGGCAGTTCCGCCATCAATGTAATAGAGCCGGGAGAACGGACTGATCACATTGCTGTAATTCCAGTGATTATCCAATTGTACATGTCCTGCATTCAGCAGTGATACGGTCAGGTTTTTCAAGGATTTGTACATTGTCTTGATTGATTGAGACTCACTATGATCAATTGGAGAGCATTAATTTAATGGAAATAGATAATAAAGTCGGATTTGTGCATAATATAGTCTTTTTTGAATATCTGAATTGATCTGACGTATTGTTACATTTGAATTTACGCTTTTAACCCGGTCGTATGAAGCACCTCAGATATGTCTATGTATTTCTTATTCCTCTCATAATTTCATGTGGCCCTGAGATACCAGAAGAGGTAGAAAAGGCGTACCGCGATCTGCCTGAGGAATTGGATTTTAAGGTCCATGTAAAACCTATTCTTTCGGATAAATGCTTTCTCTGTCATGGACCTGATAAAGCGAAGCAGCAGGCGGGGCTTCGACTTGATCTGGCTGAAACCGCATATGGAGAGCTTCCCGAAAATCCGGGTAAAGTGGCTATCAAGCCGGGAAACCTGAATAAAAGCCAACTATTTCACCGGATTACATCACAGGACCCTGAGGTGATCATGCCCACTCCTAAATCCAACCTTACCTTAACGGATTACGAAAAAGCAGTTCTGATCAAATGGATTGAAGAGGGTGCTGAATACAAGCCTCATTGGGCATTTATTAAGCCTGAGGATAGAAAACCACCCAAAACAGAAAACCCATGGGTAAAGAATGACATTGATCGTTTCATACTGGAAAAGCTTAACCAAAAGGAATTAAAGCCATCCGCAGAGGCCGATAAAGCGATGTTGTTGCGGAGGCTTTCTTTTGACCTAACAGGGCTGCCTCCCACATTGGAAGAAATTGAGCAGTTTGTGAATGATGACTCACCTGATGCTTATGAGAAGCAGGTAGACCGTTTGATTGCATCGGTTCATTTCGGTGAAAAAATGACCATGGATTGGATGGACCTGGCCAGGTATGCAGATACCTATGGCTACCAGGTGGATAGCTACAGGGATGCCAGCCCATGGAGAGATTGGGTGATTGATGCTTTCAATGAGAATATGCCCTATGACCAGTTTGTGACCTGGCAGTTGGCTGGAGATTTACTTCCCAACCCAACCAAAGAACAAATGATCGCCACAGGTTTTAATCGATTACACCCTCAGAATATGGAAGGCGGTATTGTGGACGAGGAGTTTAGGGTTGAGTATGTAGCGGATCGAACGAATGTTGTCGGGACGGGACTTCTGGCACTTACAGTGGGGTGTGCCAAATGCCATGATCATAAATATGATCCGATATCGCAAAAAGAATATTATCAGTTGTACAGTTTCTTCAACAATGTGAATGAAACTGGTCAGATCAGCTGGGATTCCAGGGACCTTCCTGTTCCCACGATGCTTTTTCCAACAGAAGACCAGGAAGATGTAATCTCATATCTGACTGATCTTGTGGAAAAAAGTGAAAAAGAAGCCATCGATACAAGAGAAAATTCTATTGCAGATTTTGATGCCTGGATGGCGTCTGATGGACATGCTTCACTTAAACCCGGCATTCCCACCAAAGGATTAGAAGCTTATTTCAAGTTGGATGGCACCTTGAAAAATAGTTCCAGACCTCGTGAGATTGCCAGGATGGACAGACAATATTCAAAAAAGGAATATCCCGTCTTTGTGGATGGATATAAAAGTAAAGGGCTCAAAATGGATGGGGATGCCTGGCTGGACACAGACACCATAGGGGTCTTCAAGCGGGAACAGCCGTTTAGCATTGGATTATGGATCAATGTACCCAAAAACCTTAAAGAAGGGGTGATTTTCCATAAAAATACAGGTACGAGACTCTATAGCTACAAGGGATATCATCTCAATATCAGAGATAACAAACTGGAAGGGATGCTGGCACACACCTGGCCGGATAATGCGATAGTTAATCTTTCAGTAGAGGAAATACCCAAAGAGGAATGGATACATTTAATGATGACCTATGATGGATCCAGTCGGGCGTCCGGTCTTAAACTCTACCTAAATGGAAAGGTGTTTAAAACTGAAACAGAATTTGATAATCTGTATAAGGACATTGTGTTTCAGAAACCTGAAGGAAAATCATTTGATAAGACAAAAGAGCCTGGACTTCAGATTGGGGCACGATGGCGAGGTAAAGGAATTGGAGGTGCAATAGTGGATGAGCTGGTTGTATATAACCGGGAACTGGCTCCTGTTGAAGTAATGATGATTGGTAATCCTGATGAGCTTGTCAGGCTTGCAGAAAGCACCACCTTGACTACACAACAGAAAACATGGCTGTCAGAGTATTATTTCAAAACCATTTCGAGGGATTATCAATTAAGCTTAAAGAATCTAGAAAAGTCGAGGAAGGCTTTGGTGGACAGTACCGAATTGGTCAAAGAGATCATGGTGACGAAGGAAATGCCTAAGCCCAGGCAGGCTTATGTACTGGAGCGTGGGCTTTACAACAACTATGGAGAGGAAGTTTTTCCTGAAACACCTGAACAAATTCTTCCGATGGATGAGAAGTATCCACGAAACAGGCTGGGATTAGCACAATGGCTTTTTGATGAAGATCATCCACTGACGGCAAGAGTTGCTGTTAACCGATATTGGCAGAACTACTTCGGAAAAGGGCTGGTCAGAACTACTGAGGATTTTGGTAACCAGGGAGAGGCACCCAGTCATCCGGAGTTGCTCGATTGGCTGGCCATTAGGTTTATGGAAAGCGGATGGGATGTGAAAGCGCTGCAAAAGATGATTGTAACGTCTGCTGCCTATCGTCAAAGTTCTATCACTTCTCCCGGGCTGAGGGAGAAAGACCCGCAAAATATCTACCTGGCCCGTGGGCCCAAGATCAGGTTGTCAAGCGAGATGGTCAGAGACAATGCACTGGCTGCAAGTGGTCTGCTCAACCGGGAGATTGGTGGTGAAAGCATAAAGCCTTATCAGCCGGAAGGTTTATGGTCAATGAATTCTGGCTCTTACGAGCAATCGAAAGGAAAAGACCTGTATCGCAGGAGCATGTATGTGTACTGGAAAAGAACAGTGCCTCATCCGACCCTTGGCACCTTTGATCAACCAGAGCGGGTAGAATGCACCGTACGTCGACAAAAGACCAATACACCGTTGCAAGCCCTGGTATTGCTCAATGATCCTGCATTTGTGGAGGCTTCAAAAGTGATTGGGGAAACCATCACCCGAAATGAAGATTCCACACAAGGCATCAAAATGGCTTACCAAAGGCTAACAGGCATTCAGCCAAAAGCAGAAGAATTGGAATTGCTCCTGAAACTACAGGGCGAGGAATATGATAAATTCTCTGCTGACCCCAAGAGGACAGCAGGTTGGACGTCAGCAGGTGAATATGAAGTGGATCCTAAACTGGATCAGCCCATGGTTGCTGCCAATGCTGTGGTAGCCAGTGTGATTTTAAATTCGGATGCGAGCATCACTAAAAGATAAAAAGCATGTGTGATCATCATCATAAAGTACTGAGAATAAATAGCCCTGATCTTAGGGATACGGAAAACAATATTGATAGAAGACAATTCCTGACGAAGACTTCACTTGGTCTTGGAGCCCTTGCCTTAGGGTCTCTTTTCGGGACAGAAAAGGCGTTTTCTTCTCCTGTCGCTCCAGGTCCCATGTCAGGGCTGGAAGGATTACCCCATTTCGCACCGAAGGCAAAACGCATTGTCTACCTGTTTCAAAGTGGTGGACCTTCTCAGTTCGAAACGTTTGATTACAAGCCCAAACTGAATGAAATGTTTGGTACGGAGCTGCCGGAATCCGTTAGGGGAGGACAGCGACTCACCGGGATGAGTGCTTCACAAACTTCCTTACCCATTGCGCCTTCTATCTATAAGTTTAATCAGTACGGCGAAAGCAGGGCTTGGGTCAGCGAACTGATGCCACATACTGCCGAGGTGGTAGATGATCTTTGTTTTATTAAGTCCCTTTACACCGAGCAAATCAATCATGACCCTGCCATTACCTTTTTTCAAACAGGCCATCAGTTGGCAGGAAGGCCTTCCATAGGTTCGTGGCTGAGCTATGGTCTGGGTAGTCTGAACAATAACCTGCCGACGTTTATAGTTTTGGTTTCCAAAAACTCAGGAGGTCAGCCATTATATGCCCGTTTATGGGGGAATGGATTTTTACCCACTGAGCATCAGGGTGTCCAGTTCCGTTCCGGAGCGGATCCTGTATTGTATCTTTCTAATCCGGATCATTACGATCACCACGACAGGGGGGAGATGCTCGATTACCTGAAACAGCTCAACGAAATACAAAATAGCACCTATGGCGATCCTGAAGTGAATGCCAGAATATCTCAGTACGAGATGGCTTATCGAATGCAGTCCTCGGTGCCGGAAATCACAGACCTTTCCGATGAGCCGGATGAGGTGTTTGATATGTACGGACCCGATAGTCGAGACCCTGGTACGTATGCGGCCAATTGCTTGCTGGCCAGGAAGCTCCTGGAGAAAGATGTTCGCTTTGTTCAGCTTTATCACAGAGGCTGGGACCAGCATAATTATCTGCCCGATGGGATCAGCAGCAATTGTAAAAAGACAGACCAGCCTACCGCAGCATTGCTCAAGGACCTAAAACGAAGGGGATTGCTGGATGATACCCTGGTGATCTGGGGAGGAGAGTTCGGCAGGACCGTCTATTCACAGGGAAAACTTACTCCGGACAACTACGGACGTGATCACCATCCAAGGTGCTTCACTACATGGATGGCAGGAGCTGGGGTGAAGCCAGGTTTTACATACGGCGCGACTGATGATTTTAGCTACAATATCACAGAAAACCCGGTTCATGTTCACGACTTCCACGCCACCTTATTACACCTCATGGGTGTAGATCATGAAAGGTTAACTTTCAAGACCCAGGGAAGAAGATTTAGACTAACCGATGTGCATGGGCATGTGGTGAAAGATATCCTATCATAAGGTCTTCAAAAACACCGAAAGGTATTGGACAATAGTTTTCTCACCGAATAGCAGTGGTGGTTTATAAATTATATAAATTGAGCACGGTAAATTATTGATTACCATCCCGAAACCCACTATTTAACCTAAGATGAAGTTGTAATGAAATGTACTGCTTTAATCATTGTTTCGCTTTCATTTTTAATTGGTTGCACTCAAAATCCTGAGGAGGTAGACCAACCCAAAGGAGCGGATAATATTGCTTATAAATGGGGCAAGATGGCATTGTTGGCAACGGCCAATGATACAGAACGATTTAATCCAAGACCTACCATTACTTCAAGGTATCTGGGTTTGATATTCACCTCTGTATTTGATGCCTGGAGTCGATATGACTCCACAGCTATACCAGTATATCTCCAGGAGGTGTCCAGAAGACCAACTGAGGAACACACGCTCTCCAACAAAGAAATTGCCATCAGCTATGCTGCGTACAGGACGATGTGTGAGTACTTTTATGCAGACTCGTTATTGTTCAGGCAGTTTATGGTTGACTTGGGTCTAGACCCCATGGATATGAGTACCGATCCTTCCTCTCCTGTTGGGATTGGGAATCTTGCCGGTTTCTCGGTGATAAATGCCCGTAAGCAAGACGGTTCGAATCAATATGGCGAAGAAGAGGGATCAAATGGTGTGCCCTATTTTGATTACACAAACTATGAACCGGTCAATCCGGTGGATAAGAATGTAGATCCCAATCGGTGGCAACCAAAATACTTTTCCGATGGAAAAGGGGGCAAATTTGCTCCTGGATGTTTGACTCCTTTTTGGGATAAAGTAGTACCCATCGCACTTAAATCAGGGGATCAATTCAGACCCGGACCACCACCGATGATTGGATCTGAGCAGCTAGCTGCGGAAGTAAAGGAAGTCGTTGATCTTCAGGCAAACCTTACGGATGAACAGAAAGCATTGGTGGAATTTATGAGGGATGGACCCAAGTCCGTACAGCAGGCTGGTCACTGGTTGATCTTTGCTCAAGATGTCTCACTAAGAGATCAGCACACACTGGATGAGGATGTCAAACTCTATTTTTATAACCAGGTAGTAGCCATGGATGCGTTCATTGCTGCATGGGATTCAAAAATGTTCTATGATTATGCACGACCTTATGCCCTGGTGCACAAATATTATGAAGGGGAAGTGATCAAAGCCTGGGGAGGTGAGGGCAAAGGGATGATGGAGATGGATGGAACCCAATGGAGACCTTACTCGCCAGAGACATTTTTATGTCCACCTTTTCCAAGCTATGTTTCGGGTCATAGCTGCATCAGTGGCGCATGTGGAGAAGCACTGAAAATCTGGACCGGAAGTGACGAGTTTGGTGTGGAAGTCCAGCTGGTGGCTGGAGCACTAACCGAACCGTACAACCTTGGGGATACGGTCACATTGGTGTTTCCTACTTTTACCGAAACTGCAGAGATGGCAGGAATCTCAAGAGTATTGGGTGGCTATCACATCCAGGCAGATAACGTGGCAGGACTGGAACTGGGAAGAAATGTTGCCAGGGAAGCGTGGAAATTTTATTTGAAACACATTAACGGATAAAAGCTAATACTTTCCATTAGTGCCAAACATTTCCATTTTTGATCTACGTGGTCTTACGCTAACCGAGTGATCTGGTTCGCCTGTGATTCGATCAAACTCATCTGGTGTCCTAATGTTGGGGGATGTGGTTTTGGTTTGACATTGCGCCAAAGGAGGAGCAACGTCAGGAAGCTGAGGGGGTGTTTTAACAATAAAAACATTACTCTCCCTTTTGATTTTTCCACATGTGTTCCAGTGCAGCCATCTCCGTTGGCTGACCCTCATCCCCACAGCTTACCATCCAATTTTCCAGTTCTTTTTTAAGTTTGGTCATGATCTCTTTATTAGCAAGATCCCCAGCGAGGTTGTTTAAACACCAGGGGTCTTTGTTGATGTCGTAGAGCTCTTCTGCAGGTCGCTGCCGGAACCTGGTGAGCCATTTAGCAGCTTCCTTATCCTGCTTTGCCGCTTCGGTCCAGGAGATAAACCAGGGCATTGGGTCTTTCGGGTCGTTGTTGATGGTGTTAAAAAATTCCACCTCCGGAGTCAGGTTCACGATATAACGATACTGATTATTTACTACTGTCCTGATGCCATAGTAATCGCTGCCATCATTGATGCCCCGTGTAGTCTGGAGACTGAATGCATATTCCTTACCTGACTGCTGTTTTCCGGTAAGAATTGGGACCATACTTTTTCCATCCAGGATGGAAGGGACGTTGCCGCCTGCCAGCTCGATAAATGTGGGAATGATGTCCGTGTACTCCATAATCCCGTCAAAGGCAGATCCTGGTTCGATCATACCCGGCATTTTGACTATCAATGCTGATTTGACACCAGCCTCATAGCCGGTCCACTTGGCGAATGGCCAGATAGCACCCTGTTCGCTGGCAAACATAACCAGGGTGTTTTCTGTTAGACCGTATTTCTCCAGGAGTTCAAGAGTCGTTCCTACCTGACCATCCAGGAAATTGATCTCAGCCAGGTACTTTACATACTCCTCCCTAATCACCCTGGTATCAGGGAAGAATGGTGGAAGGGTGATACTATCAGGGTTGAATAATGATGGGTCCCCCATGTTCCAAGGGTTATGAGGTTCGTTTGAGGTAAGCATCAAAGCAAAAGGTTCGTGCTTTGATTTGGCATCCTGGAAAAACTCTTCTACCAGATCAAACTGTGGGTTCTTGTCTTTGCCCAGATATTCAAAATCAAAGATTGTTTCCGGTTTGATGTGCCTTTTGCCGGAAAGGGCTACGCGATAACCGAGGGGCTTCAGGTATTGTACAATGCTTTTCGTTCCTTCTTTGGCGAATGTGTGGTTGGGATACGCCCCCGTCTTGACCGGATACAGCCCGGTGAAAATGTTGTGTCGGGTAGGGGAGCACATCGGCGCAGCCTGGTAACATCGGGTAAACTTCATGCCTTCGGCAGCCAACCGGTCGATGTTGGGTGTAATAGCATCCGGGCTTCCATAGGCACCTAGGTCCCAGTTGGTACAATCATCCGCCAGGATAAATACGATGTTGGGTTTTGTTGATTGTGTAGCTTTTGAATCAGCGCTTTTTTGACATCCCATGACCCAAAAGGCCAGGAGAAGTACAGGTAAGGTTTTTGACATGTTTGGGTTATTCTAGGATAATGTTATCAATTAATATTGATCATTCAAATAGAGCTAATGGTGGAAGGTAGGAATGTTTGTTGTTTCCATGAATCTCTCAGGCCTCCCATTTTACCTTGGAGGCTTAAAGAGCCATCGTTGATGTTTCACCAACGAACCGGAATAGTGATGAAGAATTCCAATAACTAACGTTTCTAGCTCTTCTTGTTGGTATTTTTACTACCATTCTCGGAATATAATTTTCATATTCCAAACTCATACTTGCTGGTGAAAACACCAACAAGAGCTGGGGTTTTTGACGACGCTCTTTATTAGTAGATAAGTTTTAATCCTTAAATGACATTGGCATTCGTTAGAAATTTAATTTGTACCTGGAACAACTACAAGAGCCATCATTGGTGTTTTCACCAACGATTGAAATGTTAATTTTAATCCATGTAATGTGTTAGAAAGTCAAACTCGGATTTGTTTAATATATAAAAGCTTGCTGACGAATATTTATACTCCTCAGGTAGTCGGCATAGGCCGGCATTTACTGGATTATAATGTATATAGTCAAGTTTCTGTTCGAATACTTTCTCTGTATAAAGTTCAATATTCATTGGACTCCTCTGCCAAATTTGATATTCTCTATCCTTAAGGTTAACACGGTATTCTGACAATATTTTTTGATTGTTCTTTCGTAGGTCAAACTTTATCATTTGTGCTATGTATTTCAGGAAGTCTCTCTGTATATCATGAGTTTGATACCCTTCACGGGCTTGCCAGATTAAATGAATATGATTGTCCATGATTACAAACGCATATACAAAGACACGCCCATCATTCACTAAGAACCTCAAGCTGTTGACAATTAGTATTTTGTACGATTCATTTGATAGTAAATGCTTCTTTTTGTGAATAGAGGCAGTTAGGAATTGAGCATGTTCAGTTAAGATTTCCATGCTACTAAATATAGCATATAATGATATAACATATGACTTTAAAAGCCAACGATGGGTCACCAATATTTATCATTATGAGAATGTGTCTTTACATTTTCAATCCACTTTCAAGCTTTAAGGCTGCCTTATTTTAGCCAGGTCACACTTGCTTCACACTTGTTGGTGAAAACACCAACAAGGGCTGAGGTATAAGGGCTGAGGTATAAAAAATAAGAAGGGCTGGAGTAGCATTTTGTACCTCCCCTCCATTCATCGTCTCTCGAAGAGGACGATGTAGGCCTTTAGTATCGCTCCTTTCAGGAGACGATACATAAGACTGGCCCTAATGTGGCTATCGATCTTCAATAGTGTACATTGTATCTAATAAATTACTAAGACGGGGATGCTCTGAAAACCCCAACAAGGGCATGGTACAAAAAACGTGAGGAGCTGAAAGAGTACCGTGTACCTTAGCGCCTTTGTGGTATTCAAATGAAAACGATTTGGTCATCTCCCTGTTTCCCGCCAATAATTATTCGGTTTAATTTGCAGGCGTGAACGAACCAAAAACCATCTTGTGTATCGACTGGGGGACCTCATCCTTTCGGGGAGCTGTTGTTGATGCAAACTCACATAAGGCCCTAAAGCATTTTCAAAGTAATGACGGATGTAAAAAGCTTTTCCAGGAATCAAAAGATGAGGGCGTAGATCCATTTGAATATTTCATCCGGAGCTTGAGGCGATCCCTGTCGCAAGCAGGTGTAGATCGTGCTGATTATGGTCAAATCATCATCTCAGGGATGGCCAGCTCCAGCATCGGAATGAAAGAACTTCCCTATGCTCGCTTACCTTTTCCAATTGATGGCAGCGGTGTGATTTCAGAAACTTTTGAGGACAAAGATCTTGGCAAATTCACCCTGATCAGCGGGGCGGCTTCGGATCAGGATATCATGAGAGGAGAGGAGACCCAATGTATTGGACTAAAAGAAATATCCAACGCTGATAAATTTATCCTGATCTTGCCCGGGACACATTCCAAGCACATGGAGATCGTAGACGGGAATCTGATCGGCTTTAAAACTTTTATGACCGGTGAGCTATTCCAGTTGATCAGTGAGCAAAGTGTGCTCAACAGGTCAGTAGAAAAGACAAAATGGTCGTCAGATTACGCAAATGCTTTTAAACAAGGTGTCGGTGATGTCGTCGGTGAAAACCTGCTAAACGAACTGTTCCGGATCCGGGCCAGGGATGTTCTGGGGACAAGTAAGAATCGTCACGAAACCTATTTTTACCTGAGTGGGCTCTTGATTGGCCATGAATTGCAGGAGTTAAAGGCTACGCCGTCCCACAAACATTTTGCCTGTGATGAAAAGATGAAACCCCTTTATGAACTTGCTGCACAGCAGTTGAGACTTTCTGATGCTGCTTTCATTGATCCTGACCGACTATCAAACGCTTATATTACGGGACAACTAACCATATTAAAAAATCTATCATGACTGTAGAAAACGCATTGAAAGAAATGCCCGTGATCGGGATATTGAGAGGATTTAGCCAGGACCAGGTTTTCCGAATCCTGGAATTGTATCAGGAATGTGGTTTTCACATGGCAGAAGTTACCTTAAATACAGAAAATGCACTTTCCATTATTTCAACTGCTGTCAAGACATTCGATGGTCTATTCATCGGAGCAGGTACAGTCTGTGATATCAAAGATTATCAAGCTGCGAAGGATGCAGGCTCACAGTTTATCGTGACACCAATCCTGGATGAGCAGGTTGTAACCACGAGTGTAAAAGATGGAATTCCCATTTTTCCTGGCGCTTTTTCACCCTCAGAGGTCTACAAAGCCTGGAAACTTGGTGCCACCATGGTAAAGGTGTTTCCAGGAGGCTCATTAGGGTATCAATATATCAAGGAGCTTCAGGGCCCACTACCTCAGATCCCACTCGCACCAACGGGTGGTGTAAACATTGACAATCTGGAGCAATTCATGAAAGCGGGAGCAAAAGGTGTAGGGATGGGAGGTAAGCTTTTTCTTCCTGACCTGATCAATGAAGGAAACTGGTCAGGGTTAAAGGAGCATTTCCTGGCTTTCAATCAAAAAATGAAGCAGCATTTATCAGCCAGTAACTAGATTTTAAACCGGTCATACTTTTCAGCGTCAAACTTATAGAGGAATGACCCTTTTTTGCTGGAGGTCATATCCTTTTCATCGAGCTTAATCAGTACGTCCTGGCTTAGGATCTTTTTAATAAAATTCCTTTTGTCAAGTTTTTGCCCCAGGATGGCTTCATACAATTTTTGAAGCTGACGCATTGTGAATTTTTCTGGCAACAATTCGAATCCAATAGGTTCTACTGAAGCTTTATACCTCAGTCGCTTAATCGCCTGACGGATCATTTCATCGTGGTCAAAAATTAATGGCGGAATGTCCTGCACATTGAACCACTCGGCCGAATGTTTTTTGGTTAATTCTTCATTATGTTCCTCTATGTTGATAAGCGCATAATAGGCAGTAGAAACTGTCCTGTCAACCGGATCACGCTCAGGTTGGCTAAAGGACCTTAACTGATCAAGATAGATATCATGTAAGCCCGTGAGCTTTTGAAGAATCCGAGAAGCGGCATCATCCAGCGTTTCATCCGGTCTTAAAAAACCACCCATCAAAGACCATTTTCCTTTTTCTGGCTCAAAATCCCTTTTGATCAGTAAGATTTTAAGATTGTCCTGGTCAAAGCCAAAAATGATACAATCAACAGCCAGTAAAACCTTCTTGTGTGCCCGATAGTGGTCCTTCATCATTTATACAGGTAGATTTGGAGAATAAAAAATTAAATGTAAATAATACACTTAAATTTTATTTACTATATTCACGTAATATTAACCCATTCTTACCATGAGTAACAACCCCCATGTGCTCGGACTTGATTTTGGAACAGATTCCGTAAGGGCAGTTCTGGTAGATGCCACCGACGGAACCACCCGGGCGAGCGAGGTGTCCTGGTACAGGCGTTGGAAAGAGGGAAAGTACTGCGAGCCTTCCAAAAATCAATTCAGACAGCATGTCGCAGATCACGTAGAAGGTATGGAAGCCTCCATTAAAGGGGTAGTAAAAGCCTCCGGTATTGATCCTCATTTGATCAAAGGCATTTGCGTGGATACCACAGGTTCTTCACCGATCCCGGTAAACCAGGAGGGAACAGCTTTGTGTCTTACTCCTGAATTCCAGGAAAACCCAAACGGCATGATGGTCCTTTGGAAAGACCATACGGCCATCAAGGAAGCAGAAGAGATCAACCACCTGGCCAGGAACTGGGGCGGGGAGGACTACACCCGGTTTGAAGGTGGGGTCTATTCTACTGAATGGTTCTGGGCCAAGATCTTGCATGTTGCCCGGGAGGATAAGGCAATTCAAAAGGCTGCATACTCCTGGATGGAACACTGTGACCTGAT
>JAHCMM010000057.1 GCA_019192515.1 Cyclobacteriaceae bacterium SS2 | reverse complement strand
TGCATCGCTAACATCCAGGCTGTTGCTCGCCGCCCCGGATGACTCTACCCCACTGATTGATCCTCCAGTCAGCGTAAAATCAGCAGCCTCTGCAGTCGTGTGATCCACCGGTTCACTCATCTCAATAACTACCTCGTCGATATTGCCATCTCCATTCGTATCAAAGAAATGGGCATTTTGGAAGGTCGGGAGCACTCCATCTACCACTAAATTCTTATTGGCAGACAAACTGTTTAACGCACCTGGAGTGGGGAGTGTCAGGGTTGCGTTTAATAGACCGGTTGCATTGTCTTTTATGGAGCCGGTTGGTCCTAAAGCAGCAGTACTTGCATATGCCAGATCACTGCTGATCTCTCCCGTACCAATAGTGTAGTTAAATGTGAGCGTGGAAGTTCCCGATCCTGACGTATAATCAACCACTGCCCCTGTGGATAAAGTGAGTTGTGGTGCCCCGGTAACCTGTACTGCACCACTAAAATTCACCTGTATACTGATGACCTCACCTATGATATAGGTGCCATTAGCTGTAGACGAATTAACACTTGTTACACTCTGACCTATGAGTGAGGAAACGGNCAAAGTGAAAAGTACGAATAATACTCTTCTCATAAATTCAGGCGACGGTACACCAAATTTCGTTAATTTTTTAAATATTCTAAGGTTAAATATCATTTTTTTAACCATTTACTCCTTTATTAATCCGTCTGCATTCATTTTCATTAGGGTAATGAGGGTAACACCACTACCAAAATCCGAGGTACCCAAAACAGCTATTGAGCCATTTGGTAAGGTCAATGCACTTACTGCTTCGTCATTTCCGGCAACCAATCCGAAGTTTTTTACGGTCCCGGAAATCTGTTGTCCGGACTGGGTGGTCCGCACAAACATCATCTCATTGTTCTTCGACAGATCGTTTTCATCTTCATAATCCAACACCCGGCCCACAACCACAAAATCATTGTTGGCTGCTCGCGTCACTCCCATACCGACACCATCAAAAGGATCATCTGGTTTAAAGTCTACTTCAAAAATCAGGTTGTCCTGAGCAACCAGTCTGGCTTCTTCGTCAAGAATCATCAGTAAAGGATTGGATACATTTCCAACAAAGCTCGTCCCCACCACAGCATATCCTCCTGAAATCCTTATAACACGATTGAGCTCATCATCCCCTTCAGTTCCATATCTTGGAACCTGCCCTACAGGCGAAGTGCCATACCTGTTGAGCTGGTAAACCACCACATTCTGTCCACCCTCACCATTTGAGCCCACCTCGTCTGTAACACCAAAAACAACGATATCGCCATTGGCCTTTTCAAATACAGCCTTCGCCACATCATTAGAACCGGAAAATCCATAGGTCTTTTTCCATCCCAGTTCACCGGTCAAACTCCACTTTCCTACAAANAGCTTAGAAGTACCATCTTCAGGTTGACCACTTTGATTTGTTTCAAAGGCATCAGAATAGCCAGTGATCAAAATGCTGTCTCCCGAGGTATAATAAATGTCTGTACCCTCCAGGTCGCCGACCCCTCCATTTACTGTATCTATAACCGTGGTTACAACTTCAAAACTTTCATTCAAATGTGCCCAATACAACAATCGTTGCCCCGGAATTAGTGCTTCATTCAGTGGCGCGGTACTTCCAACGATCAGGTATCCCTGATCAATGACCTTGATCCGGTAGGCCAGTTCATTATGGGCATTTTCTTCATCATCCTCAATACCCAGTGTGGCTGATGTGATCATATTACCCTGCTGATCGACCTTGATCAGGTAAAAATCATTGGCAGTCTCATCATCTACTTTTCTGGTACCAAAGATCACATATTCACCGTTGGCATTAACCTGAAAATCTGCTGCCCGCTGCTCATCCTGTGTCCCATAATATTTGACAAAAACATCAGCCGGTGTGATATCAGAGTCCGTTGTGCAGGCCATCACAAAGATGAGAAGACATATAGCGAAATAATTCTTCATTCAACTAACTTCTTTGGGTTGTAAATGGACCGGGTATATCCGACAGAAAATGAAAACATGTGCAGTTTTGTATCATCGGGTACATATGCCAAATCAAAAGTGGAGTTTTGATTGTTGTTCCACCGGTTTTCAGGATTGTGATAAAGCCCGAAGCTCCTGTCGTACCGAAATTCCACGGTTAAAAAATGTGTGGCCATTCGAAATTTTGCACCCAGACCTCCAAACATGGAGACATTGGTGTTATACACCATGTCATTGGCCTTATAATCATTGTTCTCGACTAATGAAAAGGATGTCCCACCCGTTCTGGCACCATCAGAAACGGTAGCATTTAAGAGGTAGTCAAATGATCCTCCGAGATACGCATAAGGCAGAATATCCTTTCTGGGCTCATCTTCATACCACAAGTTATATCTGGCCAGCACCGGAAGTCTGAGATAGGTCTGTTTCTCTACAATCTCAGAATACACGGAGGGTATGTTGAGATACATATCCACATTGTAACTGGAAATCCTAAGCTGGGGTCCTGCTGCGACTTCAATCCCTTTCAACAGATGCCGCTCTATCATAAGCTCTAAAAAAGTACCGAGACCTATACCATTGATGGCGGCTACAGCCTGACTCCCCTCTACTGTATATTCCTTCAAACCGTCCGGAGTTCGACCATTGGTGAATTTAGGCCAGGCATTGGTATCACCACTGGAGAAAGAATTGACTATTTGAGGATCAGAACTGTTGATCCCGGCTCTGAAAGCAATTCTGAATATCGGTTTTACCCTGAACTGATTGTATAAATAATATAACTCTGCAGGGTCCACTTCTGGATCCAGATCATGTTCAGGATCAGCTTTTAAAAGCTTCACCAGGTATTCATCTGCCTTGGAATCATTATCAGTAAATATGTACACAAGGGTCATCAGTTTGAGCGCGCGGATCTTCTCTTCCTTAGAGAATGCCTCATTTTCCAGACACGGCATGATCCTATCCGGAATCCCCAACAGACGCCCCGCTTCATAGTCATCCTCAGCACGATTGAGGATAATGGTACAGTTCTGAGAAAAGGCGGGAAGGCTCAAAACCGTAATCAATAAGAATAAGTAAAAGTGTTTCATTCAGGCGATGTGAAATTTCATTTAGTTGTTCGATCCATCTTCTTCTTTTCCCTCACAGGTGATCTGGTATTCAATATCTTCTCCAACATACTGATCCCACTCCGTTTCAGTCATATTATTGGGAATCAGATCACACATCTTTGAAGCATAATTGTGCGGAAGCACATCAAATTTCCTAATGATACCATCGTAGGATCCGGTCATAAAATAGTGGCCCCCCGGATGAAAGTCCAGTGTAGAAACCCAATCTGTCCCTGCGGGGAATATAGTAGGGAGATCATAGATATTTCTGAGATCCCACATCTGTGCCGTCTGATCCGAACTGGCAGCCACAATCAGGCTGTCATCAGGGCTAAAATGGATGTCATTGATCTGGCCAACGAATCCAACCAGGTCAGGACCAAACTTTTCATTTTGTTCAAGATCGAAGATATTGACAACCCCACTTCGTTCCAGTGGTCTGAATATACCAAATGCCAATAGATTTCCTGCATGATTAAATTCTACCGAATTTATTATCTCATTGGCTTCAAGTTTTACTCTTGCAATCCTGGAACTTTCATAATCATCGCTTGTGAGGTCAATCAAAACGACATCTCCATTGTCAGTACCGATTGCCAACCTGTTTTCATCAGGTGACAAGGCCATTGCCCTGGGTACACCATCTATCCTGAAGATCTGCTCAGGACCTGTTGGCTTGTTGAGTATCACCAGCTTATCTGTACCCACCGATATAAAGCTCTCATTATCAGACAGGTACATGAGTTTTACCACCGTACCTCCTACATGGTTTTTTACAATCTTTGGTTTAGCCGCCAGATTGTCTCTGTCAACAATGATCACTCCCTCGTTGTCAGTTCCAATTGCGATGTATCGTTCATCCTCGGTAATATCCAGGGTCCGGTTGATGTGTGTCGTCTCCGTATCCCAGTATAACAACTCCGGACGGCGTTTCTCATCATTCATGTCCCACATGATCAGTTTACCATCACTACCAACCGAATACATTCTATCTCCATCAGGTGAAAATTTGACCGCACGTACAGCAATCTGTTTATCACGGCCAGTGCGTGGATCCATTAATGGCGGATGCCCATGATACTGGTTTAGGATAGAGTCCCCACGAAAAGCCTCATCACCCACATGAGTAGGATCCAGAAGATTTGCCAAGCCAGCATAGACACCAGCATAGATATCACCATTGTAATTCTTATTCNGATCCTTGTATTCCATATGGAAATCGTAGCCCTGCTTAGCCACGGCTCCCTGAAGACCAGGTCGTTTGATTGTCTGTGACTTGATGGCCATAGATTGGGCAATCGACTGGAAACGGAGCCGCTCGGCTTCTTCTCTTGCAGCAACAGCTCTTTCAGTTGCTTCTTCAGCCTCCACTCGTTTTTCTTCCGCGATACCCCTTTGTTCTTCAGCTACTCCAAGAGCAACTTCCGTTTCTGCCTGAGCCTCTATTGCAATTTTTGTTTGTGCCTGAGCAAGTGCTTCATTTTTCCTGGCTAACTCTGCTGAAACTTCAGCTGCAATTCTCTGCTTTTCTGCTTCTGCCTGCGCTTCTATCGCATCTTGTGCTCTTGCTTCAGCAATTTGAGACTGCCTAACCGCTTCTGCCGATTGTCTTTCGGCCTCTGCTGCATTTTTATCAGCCTGTTCTGCCTTAATATAAGACAACACCACCAGGAAAATACATACAAGTGCTGCACCACCAAGTACAATCGCTGTGATCCGGAAGAACTTAACTTTTCGCTTTTGTAGAAGCTCCTTGTTGCGCTGTTCTGTCTCATAAGCACGAATTGAGGTCTCCAAAAAGACCATACTGCGCTCAAAAGCAGGATTATATCGCTGTCCCCAGACAATCGTCGGGTTGTTTTCTTCTTTCCAGTTGATCGCTAGCTGCAGATCGGGCATCTTCCACAAGGAAGCTCTTCCCTCCTGGTAACGCTCTGCTGCTTCAGCCAGCTTCATGTACATTTCTGCAGCGCGGCTCTCCTCATCCAGCCAGCGTTTCAGCCGGTCCCAGATCCGCATCAGACTCTCATGCGATATGTCAATGACCGTATCCGACTCCAACCTCACTCCATGCGGAGGCATCAGCAGAGATCTTCCGGGTTCCCGGAACTTGTCCACTACCCTGACTACTTCGTCCTCAGATACTCCGGCAATGGAAGCAATGGTTCCTAGCTTGGTGGGTCTTCTGATCCCCTGGTTCTCACTTCCTCGTTCAGTCAGGGCTTTAAACATCACCTCGCAAATCTCTTTTTCCCGCTTGCTCAGGTTGTCATAGGCTTCATTGGCGTGTTGCGAAAGGGCCTCCTTCAGGGTACCAATAGCGTTGTAATGCCTGAGGTCAATGGGTTCATCTGGCTTCCTGTTTTCTGTCCAGAAAGACCAGGTTCGCATCAAAGCATGTTGTAGGATAGGCAATTGATCCGGATTATCTCCTACATCATTCAAAAGCTGCTGAGATAGTCTTGGCGAGATTTTTCCTCCTCCAACTGCCACCGGGCCTTCGATGGCCATCCGCTTTTGATCCCTGGTCATCTGCGGGATCAGATAGTGGGAGTCGTTGATCATTTGGGTCAGGTCCGGGAACTTGGCACATTCCCCGATAAAGTCAGACCGCATGGTGATGGTCACATAGATCGGCTCATCAAACTGGTGGATGGCCTCCAATAATAAATTTACGAATGCTGTGGATTCGTCCTGGTCTGAAGTAGCGGCTTCTATCTTGCGAAACCTGAATAATTCTTCAAACTGGTCGATAACAATGAGTACATTCTCATTTTTTTCTCCCTTAAGCTGCTTAATCACTTCTACAAGTCCCAAAGAACTACTCCTCAACACCGTGCCAATGATGGTCTTTTTAATGAGTTGATCCTCTTCGGACAGGGAGGCATAGGATTTGTCCCGCATCAGGATAGACTCTGCCAGGTTGTCAATCGGCCCTCCACCCGGACGGGCCACCACCACTTTCCAGTTGGAACCCGCTTCGGTCATAAATCCTCCATTCAAACTCGGAATGAGTCCACAATACATAAAGGATGATTTACCACTACCAGACGACCCCAGTATGGCGACAAACCTGTTTTCAGAAAGCTTGACCAACACCTCATCACTCTGCCCCTCTCTACCAAAAAAGAGGTGACTCTCCTCCACACCGAAAGGTCTTAGTCCCGGAAACGGGTTGATCAGTCCGGTGATATCACCGACTTCCTGTTCCTGCTGTGTTTTGATGTCTTTTTCACTCATTTTTACTTACCTATTTTGTTAAGGAAAGGCTTCAGGTGGTCTGGCTGGAAATTTCCATTTAACCCCAAAACCATGGTGTTGTTCTTTTCGAAGTGATTGAGATCTGCTTCTTTGGACCCTTCCATATAAACAGCTTTGGCCCTCAACTGCTTGTCTCTGCCAAACCCGGGAGCTTTCAGGAGGTCCTGTAGCTTGGTTTTGATCCACTCTTCGTTGGCCTGGCCATAATAAATGATGGAAGCATCACATTTTCTCAGGTTTTCCTGATGAATATATCGGATATCTACCAGGTCGCCATCAAAGCTTGGCGCTACTACACGATACCCCTGCTTCGTCAGATATTCTTCCAGAGGTTTTGATCCCTTCTTATCTTCTTTGTCATGGATCAGGTAGATCACCTTAGATCCATCATCTTTTACCTGATAGGTCTGATTATCAGCGACTTTAAATCTACCTCCTGTCATTAACTCCTCCCGGATAATACCTTTCAGCTCCTGCAGGGTGATCTGTAAAACTTCTGCTTCGTCCAGGGTAGCGGCCTCACTTTTCAGATCTTCAATGAAGATCTTCTGTCGCTCTGTCACATTGGCCAGATCCGGCGAAAGCCAAACCAACCTGCTAAACAGCTTTTTATCTTTTTCCTTGGCATTTGCATTATGCTCAGACATGGTTTTGGTATGCTCCGAAGCCAATCGATTCTGAATGTCTACAACAGAAAGATCTGAACCTGTCGGACGATATCCGTAATCCTCCCCTACCATATGGATGGAGAGGCGGCACTTGTGTAGATCCTCCCTGACCATGGATTGAAGTAATTTGGCTTCCTTGGGAAGCGTGTGATCAGGAAGTACCTTATATCCATGGCGGATAAGTTCTCGCTTCACCACATCACGCTGAATCAGGATATCAACCCCAGTGCTTGCCAGGTAAACGGTTTTCTCATAAGGGATGTCTGCATCTTTGGCCTTCGTCGTTTTTGTCGTTGACTGCAGGATCTTGCTCACATCATAGGCCATATCAATCAGCTTCATCCAGTAGCCACGTTCGGCATCATTGCCGAAAAAGCGTCTGAACTCAACTGCCTCACCACTAAGCGGGTCAATCATATAAAAGTCATAAGAGATCTGGTTTTGAAACTCACTCAGATCTCCCTCATCTTCATAAGGTGCTTTGTGTACTTTTAATATCCGGGACACACCATCAACAAACAAGGATTGGTCTTTTTTAGCCTGCTTTCCGAAATCATTAAACTTCTTCAAAATAGCACCATCAGACGTCAATGCTTTTGTTTCAATAATAATGGTAGCTGCAGCAGAGGCAATATCTGCGTCCGCAATACCTTGCTCATCGATCAACTTAACTTCTGGCACATCCTTATGTATCTGCGAGAGGAGAGAAACAAAAAAGCGATGGAAGTTAGACACCCATCCCCGCTGATCACCTTCGAGAGGTTCGTCGTCCTGACTGGCGTAGCAAAGTAGTATTTCTCTTTTTAGTTTCATTTATCGGTTTGTTGGGGTCTCAATTTTTCTGATTATTGACTTTTTTTAACTACTTAATAAGATATCTGCCACGGAAACTTCCTCTTCTTCCTCTTCCTCCACCCTGTTGACCAGGTCGATAAAGGCCTCCAGAATTGGCAAATATTTGGAAGCAAGGTCAAAAAGCTCTTCTTTTCTCAAAACAAGTAATGTGCAATCTCCCTGGGATGTGGCGGTGAAATCAAACTGCTCGGTGGCCAGTAGCTTTTCGTGACCTATCACCATTTTATCTGTTTTCAGTTCCGAAGCCTCACCCACTCTTTCAATATTTACTTTACCATTCACAATAATATAGAATGGAGCATTTCCGGGTTCTCCCTTTTCAATGATTGCCGTTCCATCAGCTATTCTGATCTCTTCCATGGCTTCTACCAGGTGAGTAATGAGTTCTCCCGGAATTTCTTCAAACCAATGGATACTTTTGATCAGGAATACTCTCTCTATCAGGAGCATCTTTTTATGATAATCCTCATCCTCACCCCTGAATACAGGTGGAACAATGGCCTTATCCAATTCCTTCTTCACCGAAGGTTTCAGCCTGTTGGTGTGTCTGTGATACGCATTCTTATCAAGTGTATATATGGTATAAGCTGCCACCTGCAAAATCAATGGATCCGGATTGAAGAGATTTGCAACTAAGGTGTCAGATACTTCGATTCCCTCCATTTGGCTCACCCGATACAATGCCAGTGCACGGGTGTAGCGATTGATCCGGTTATAATCCCTGTTGATGATCTGGTATAAGACATCCAGGTAATCGGAAAATTCTTCAGGGGGATAAAAATTGACCATCTGATCCAGTCTTTCACTCGTCTTCAGGTCATCAAGTGCTGGTATCACCTTGGGTTTGAACTCTTCCTCTGCGAAGATGTCAAACATCTCTACGGCAAAGGTGATCCCCTCAGTGGTGCCAGCTTCAATGCTATCCCGGACTAATTTGACACTTTGCGAATCATAGATCATGCTCAGCAGCATAAACAAATCAGCATAATTCTGTTTGTCTTCCTCCCTGAAAGCATCCCTGATCATGCCATCCATTTCAGTTTCTTCGGGTATGTCTACAAGTGCTTTGATATTCCAGGCTATGTCGCTGATCTCTGACTCTACAATCAACTTTATCCTGGAGCGCTGAAATTCCTTTGCTTCAAATCCAATATAACTAAGCGACAACAGGAGCTCAGATACAATTTGCCTGTCAGGAAATTCAACTTTCTTCCATAACAAATCCACACCTTCTTTTCCACCTATCTTACCCAACAATTGGACAATTCTAAGCATAGTGGAGTGATACTGGCCTGTCTTATAAAATGCCGTATCGATAGTATGAAAAGCTGACGATCCATTCAGGCTCAATGCCGACATGGCAGCATTTGAATAGGTAGCCAGGTGTAGGTTCTCTACCAAAATAGGTTGTAGCTCAGCCCTTCGGAGTTTCCCTGCAGTAATAATGGCAGCATTCCTCACCCTTGGATTAATATCACGGAGGAGTTCGAGTACATAAGGTACATGCTTATCTTCTGTTAGCTTGGCCAAAAGTCGGGCTCCTTTCACCCGATCCTCCGCTTCAGTAGAGCGAACAAATTTCCTGATGTTTACATCTGTCAGCTTGAAATCAAGTGCTTCCTGAAGTGTGGAGAGTGTTTTTTGTCCCTGGCTCAATACATTTTCGTCTCCCTCTGTTTCCACTTCTTTCTTTACAATCTCAATGGATTCAAAACACAGGTATTCCTCCAGCTTCTGGTAGGCAAATAGCCTTACATCAGGAAAACGTGAACCCAGCATATCCAGGAGGCGAAACTCGAAGTCTATAGGATCAAGCTTCTCCATAAATTTCAGCCCATTGATAATCAGCTCGGGATCTTTAGACTGTGTTTGTTCCTTCAGGAGATTTTTCAGATTTTCCTCATTTCGGGTGCCTTCACCATGAAGCTCAGCTTTTTTATCTTCAAGCGTTTTCTTGAGCGTGGCCTTATATTGTGAAAAAAGTCTGCCCGACAGCCAAATGACAATCCCAGCAAGCCCCAACACAAAATACGAGTAATGAATCAGCTCAAACCAGACCAACAAACCCAGCGCCATCTGAATAGCTCCAGCAGCCAGGGTGGCAAATTCACTTATCACACCCTCTATCCTGGTTTGGATATCAAATCGGATCCTCAGGTCAAATGGCAGGAAAAACAGTTTAAGCGCAGGACTTTCTAATGCATCCTTCAAACTTGCGGTGAATGCACGCGCACAAGCCATGAGCACGAAAAAGAAAATGAAATTGTCTGTCTTGGTTTCATATCCATACATATGTCCCGCCACAATACCACCAACACTAAAAAGTATAAGGATCAAAGGCATGGTCATAAGTGCAACTTTGAGCCCAAATCTTCCGATGATAATATCATTGATCAGACTTTGTATGATGAAACTCATGATCATGACAGTACCACTAAAAAAGGACAGAAAGTCCGTCAGCTCCTGCTCATCCGGATAGAAGATCTCAGTAGCTGTAAGGAAGGAATATTCGATGAAGACTGAAGCAGCCATCGAAAAAATGATAAAAAAAGACAGGATGCGTAAAAACCTGCTTTTAAATATCCCCTTAAAACCGGGCGTTTCCAGGTCACCCTGCTCTTCTCTTGCTTTGGTTGCTTTATTGATATTGTAATCCTTGACCACCCACAGGGTAAAGAATAAAACACCAAATGATGAGATAGAGGCCACAAACAAGAGATCATAGGTCTCATTGATAAATGGCAATCTTGTGATAAAGGGTATAGAGAAAAAGGCCAGGATGGTTGCGATCAACTGACCGGTATCCACACCTCCGATAATTCTTTTAGAGGCTCTTAGATCAAAAATACGCCCGAAAAGTCCCCAGAAATTGAGGAGTGTAATGGCGGTGATTGGTCCTACCATCACAAACATCACAAAAGGAAGCATCTGAAAACCTTCGGCCTCCCCATCATAGTTAGTAAACTCAAACGCTGCCCGGGTGGTCGCCATAAAGGCGAAGATGATAAACAGGTTGGATACCGCTAGTGTTGAAAAATTGATCCGGCGCTGCAATAGCACGAAAGCATAGGTTGCAAGAATACCCAGCCCTCCCGCAGTGAAAAACGCAACATCAAGGTATTCTTCACCTAATTTGGATAGAAATAACGATTCAGATCCAACCTGATAGGTGGCCAGAAAAATCCCCATAAAGAAACCCATTCCTAAAAGCAAAAGGATAGGCTTCTCTTCTCCGGGCTCTCCGCCCAAAAAGGCTATAAAGGACTTAAGCAAGGCAGTTCAGTTTTGATCAGTGTTTAAAAATAGAAAGAATAGGAATCCGCTTCAAAAGAAATTGTATTTTTTTTAAGGCATCTTGGACAAATGGAAGTAGCTATAATTCCCGTTTACCTGATTACATTCTACAAAACTTAGCAATAACCGCTACAAACAAAGATTTCACTGTCTTTGCTGGCTAAATCATTTGTTGCAATATTTTGAGATTGATTTTTAGGGAAGGTATTGATCCTGAGCCAAATGGAGTATTTGGATAGGCGTTTATTTACGGCTTTTTCCCTGTTTATTGGTACTGGCCCCTTTACGTTTTAACTGAGCATTATATTCCATCAAATAGGCCACACTTACCGAGAGCATAAAGTTGCGATAAGTCAGGTTATCGTAATACTCAGAGAAGGTCACGTCAGGATTTCTGTTAAAGCCCATATTAGAATGACCGAAGCTATATCTGAAGTCTATTTCTAACCGACCACCTAAGGCCAGGTCTACATATGAGCCGGCACCTACAGTCAATGCATATTGAAAACGGTTTGCTCCCGGCAATGACAATTGATTTTCCCGGACCTTTTTACTGTCCCTGAACACAATGTTGTAATCTATCGGATCTACACTATCATCAAGAAATTCGTCGAGATCTATATATCCGTTTCCACTTACCCAATAACTGATCTTGGGCCCACCGTTTACATAATAATGTACAGAACCTTCATTGAAGCTCATCCGAAGTTGTAGTGGAAGAGAAATAAAGTGATTGGTCATCCTACTATATATAGGTGTAACATCCCGGTTTTTGACCACTCTGTTGATCCTCTCATACACCACTTCTGTCCGGAAACTATACCGATCGTCTGATGAATAGTGAAAAACAAAACCTCCCTGGAAGTTGTAGTCAGGCACTACGCTTACTGTATCTTGCTTATACTCCTTGTCTTGATAAACATGATCAATCCTGTGTCCACCTATTTTTGGCCCAAACCAATATTGCGCATAGGATAGAGACCCCGTTAGGAGAAAAACACAAAAGAGCAAAATTTTCATACTACCTAATTCCAAAACGTAATAATACTAAAGATATTCCTAATGGAATAGTTGATTATTACAAAATAATCTTATAAATCTTCAATATTTTGAGATATTTTGTTTCAATTTGAAGTGTTAGATTTGAAAGTAAATGAATTGTATTGACTTTCATAATAAGAGGTAGTTTGAATAATTTGTTATTTCGTCGGATCAAAGTTCTATTTTTTCTACTTTTTTTAGTTGCCTCTTTCGCAGGATTGTCGCAACAACCGCTCGTCTATAACCAATTTTTCATGAACCCTTACGTCTACAACCCGGCTTATGCTGGTGTTGAGGGTCATTCTGTACTGTTCCTGATGTATAAGAATCAGTACAGCAACATAGACGGTGCTCCTAAAACCTATCATGCTAATTTCCATGTTCCGCTAAAGGGAGGTCTTGCATTCGGAGCCAGCGCCTACAATGAAAGTCACGGTGTACTCAATACTGTTTCCGGGAAAGTGACCGGTGGTTATCTATTGAGTATCGATAGAGAACATTTTATCCGTTTTGGATTATCCATCGGAGCAGGAAACAACTCCATCAATGTATCGGAGTTTGATTCACCCAACGACCCTGCTTTTACCGACATTGTCAATAACAGCTCTTTTCTGGTAGGTGATTTTGGTTTGACCTACCATTTCAACCACTTTAACGTGGGATTTGCCATGCCATCTTTATTTGGATACCAGGTATTTACAGAAAACAGCTTCTCCCCCATTACCATCAAAGCTCACGAAAACGTGCTACTAAAAATGAATTACCGTGGGCACATCACTGATAACCTGGCCTTTGAGCCACACATTATATATAGGTATAACAAGGTCCTTCCTGATCAGTACGAAGGCACATTGATTGTCCATCTTGCTCACATCATATGGCTTGGAGGTACATACCGTCAGGATGCTGGTGTAATTGGATTGCTGGGAGCCAAAATCAAGGAATCACTAGCTGTAGGTGTTGCCTACGAAGTGGGGAATTTCAATTACACCAATCAATTGGGTCCTTCCTATGAAGTGCATGTGGGATACCATATTGGGGCCAAAAAAGATCATGCAGAACATGTCTCCTCATTTATTAAGAGTCATAGATTATCCGCTGAGGAGCGAGCTGAAAAAGCTGAGCTGGAGCGGCAGCGACGCCTACAGGCCCTCGAAGACGCCCGGAACCAGCAAAGTCAGTCTGATGAGTTGACAATCCTTCAGACCGCTGACGAGACACAGAAGCCCCCAACGACTACCCAACCCACAACCACAGAGCCGGAAACTACTGAACCAGCTACCACAGAGCCTGTTGAGACAAAAGAGCCTGTTGCCAATACCACCCCAACGACCGACACACAAACAACTAATCAAAATCAGGGTACTGGTCAGCAAACCGACATCCGGGAACCTCAGATTGAAGACCCACGTACTCAGGATCCGATCCGGGATCAGGTCACGCAGACCACTGCACCTCCTAATCAGGCCGAAATTGAGCGAGGTGATCCTGAGCTAACACAGGATTTCAGGACACCATCCGAGCTCGCTAAATCAGATCAGCACATGGAGGTTCGCAGAGGTGGTCATATGCTGGAACTTCCCGCCGGAACATATGTGGTAGCCGGAGTATTTGAATTCTTTGAAAATGCGGAAGAATTCAGCGACCGACTATTCAACAGAGGATTTCATGATGTCAAGGTAGGGTATTTGACTGCCAGAGGATATTACTATGTAGTGATTTTCCAAAGCAACAACCTTACTCCGGCGAACACAGAGAAACAAAGAGTCCGAAGGATGTCAGGTCTTTCAGATGTATGGGTATTAAAAGTGAATGAATGATGAGGATATTTCTGAGTTTGTTTTTCTTCATGTTGACCATAGCCTCAATGGCACAACAACGTCCTTTTATCAACAGTTTGGACAAAACATCCGGTGCTGTTGGTGAAACAGTCATCATCACCGGTAGTGGATTTTCAGCAAATCCGGCAGACCTGAGAGTTTATTTCGGAGCTGGAAACGCCACTATTCTGAGCTCTACTACCAGTCAAATAAAGGTATCAGTTCCGGCCAATGCAACCAATGATCATGTCACCGTGGTAAATACCACCAATAACCTGATTGGGAGTTCGAGCCAGATATTTGTTCTGAGCTTTGGAGGAGATCCGGGTTCATTTGGCTCCGGTGGTTTTGATACTTTTCAGGAAATTGCTACTGGTAATCAGTTTGCGTATGATCTGTGCCTGTGCGACTTCAACAATGATGGGCTGTCCGACATCGGGATTACACATGATGATGACACGACTGTGAATATCTTCCAGAATCAAAGCACTACCGCCACCACTTCTTTCAGTGAAATAGGAACGATTCAGGTTCCACTGGAATCCGGTAGCCGAAACGACGCCAACCTCAATGGAATCGATTGTGGCGATCTGAACAATGATGGGTTACCCGATCTTATCGTGTCTAAAAACAATGGTAACCTACCCCTCAACATCTATTATTATCGTAACGTAAGTGCAGGAAATATCGCCTTTACGCTTGCCGGCAGCACCAGGATCCCTAATCAGCTTAGTGGAGATGTAAGGACACCCAGAAAATTGAAAATTGGCGACATTGATGGGGATGGAAGAAATGACTACGTGATAGGAAGCCAGACAGATAATTCGCTTCTCGTATATCTCCATGATGCTTCAAACAACATTGCCTTCAATGCACCGGTCACCATAAATGTAAGTGGAATTGCAGACCTTGGAACACTTGAGCTGAAAGACCTGAACAATGATAACCTGCCTGATATTGTGGCCATTGCTTTTGATGAAGCCAATCAACCCCTTGCTTATTTTGAAAACAACAGTACACCGGGAAATGTGAGATTTACTCCCAGGCTGATAAGTTCACTATCCCAACGAAATTTTGTTTATGTAACGGAGCTCACCAATGACTCCTACCCTGAAATTATTACCTCAAACTCGTTTGGAGGGACCATTTCAGTTTTTAGAAACACCACAGCTTCAAAAGGAGGTGCGATTTCATATAATACCACCCCTACCAACATAACAGGTATTACATCTACCTGGGGTATTAACTCAGGAGATATGAATGGAGATGGACTTACCGACCTTGTCGTATCAAATGGTACCGCAGGTGTAAAAGTCCTGATCAACCAGTTTGATGGAACCACTTTATCATTTTCTCAGACGACATTGGCCACTACCCAGGTTTCAAGAAATATCCAGGTTGGTGATTTAAATGGTGATGCCCGTCCCGACATCGCATTTACTTATAACAGTACAAATGGGGCAAACGGTAAATTGGGGCTGTTTGTAAACCGTAATTGTTACTTACCTTCTTTTGCTCCAGTCGATCTCAACTATTGCCCAAATGTGCCTTTTACCCTCTATACCACAAAAACTGTGGATGCCACTTACACATGGAATCTCACATCGGGTACCGGAGCCATCACTCCAAATGGAGATAATGCGGATGTCACCATCACCAGTGCAAGTGCAACAGTGGAAGTGACAATTACACCCGGCAACAATGGAAGTGGAAGTTGTACCAACACTTCAAGTCAGATTTTTAATGTGAATGGTACCCCTCCTGCCACACCAACCATCACCCCAAGCGATGCATCTTCACCTATTTGTTCCGGATCAGATTTGACATTGAGCTCAACAGCAGCCGATAACTATTATTGGATATTACCGGATGGAAGTGCTGGACCAGATGCCCAGGATCTTGTTTTAACAGATCTTACGTCTGCGGATGCGGGTGTATATACTTTAAGAACTCAACTAACAGGGGGATGTGTGAGTGACCCAACAACTTATGAAGTAATAGTAAACGAACCACCTTTTATCACCATTACAAACCAGGGCCAGGATAACTTCTGCGATGGGTCCAGTATCACACTTGAAGTTCCTGACTATACAGGGTTTACCTATTCCTGGGAAAAAGACGGGGCACCTATCGCTGGTACCACCAATACATTGAGTGTTACTGCCACGGGTACCTATACTGCTATCATCACGGATGTTTCATCCTGTGAAAATCGAAGTCCTGGCTATTCAGTTACGGCTGTTCCCGCACCTGTATCCAGCTTTAACACCAGTTATTCGGCAGCCAATACTTCTGAGATTTGTATTGATGTGCCACTGAATTTTACAGCCACATCTACAGGCAGCGGATCATTTGCCCTGACCTATAATTGGGACTTTGGTGATGCAGCAAATGCTACCGGAGCTACGACAAGCCATGCCTATTCTGTTGCGCAACAATATACAGCTACATTGACTACCTCTTACACCGATATCAGTGGATGTAGCGATCAGGCCAACAGCACCATCACAGTGAGTGATCAGGTACCTGGAGACATACCTATCACAGTTGTGGGCGGATCTACTGACAAATGTCCCAGTGATACCCTCCTGGTGCAACTACCTGCTAATTACGTTTCATATGCCTGGTCAACAGGTGATACAGACTTTGAGGCGGAAGCTTTTACTGCCCGCGGAGAAAACAGTGTTACCCTTACGGCTGATGTGGAAACCAATATTGGATGTATGGTTACTGTACAACAGACCATCGACAACTTCCCTAATTCGGGGATTCCTGTGACAGCAGATGAAGGTACAATCACTAATGACAGTATCACCCTGGCAGAAGGCGAGCAAATGATCACATTAACTGCTTCCAATGCTGTGGGTGACTATGCCTGGACCATCGATGGTACTCCAAGTGGCGTAACAGCCGCGATACTGGAGCACCAACCAACCCAGAGAACAACCGTGATCACTGTGACAGGCACAGATGCTAACGGATGTGAAGAGACCACTACCACGACTGTTTTATTACCTTCCATCCTGGCCAGAAAAACTTTTTCCCCAAATGCCGATGGTTTCGGGTTTGATTGCTGGGAGATCCTGAACACCTCCGCTTTAGATGGTTGTACAGTTTACATTTTTGACAGTCGCGGAAGACACCTGCTTGTCAAAGATTCACCATTCCCCAGCAACTGTGTCTGGGATGGGAACGCAGAAGGTCAGCCAGCGCCGGAAGGTATCTATTATTTTGTGCTGAAGTGTGATGACGAACTCAACAATTTGAACGGCACCATTACGCTGGCACGTTAGATTATTCCTAACGAAAAAGGAATAAGATCAGTTATAAACCACCAACAAGAACAGCTACGACTAAAGGCCTAGATGCTATTAAAGGATTTGCCATAGATGAAATTACAGTGATTTTGCGATTGTTGAATTCATCAGATTGCAGAACCTTTGAAGGTAAAATGATTGAAATTGAATAAAATGTGTCGATACAGGTGCTTATGTGAAAAAAAATCGAAAAAAATTAAACTTTTTTTTGACCGGATTCGGACACCTGATTTGGTTGGATTCCGGGGGGGTTCGATAAAAAGATCATCTGAATTTTATCATAATTCAAATTCATTATTTCACTTTACAAAGATTATTATCTTTAAAATATCCAATATTTTATCATTTAAATCCATTTATTTGAGATTGTCAGCACCACTGGTAAACGCTTAAAACTTATGCTTTTATTGCCTTTTTATGTAGATTTGAATGGGTTACTTAGCCAAATTTTGGCGTATTTATTGATACTAATAAAATGTATTATGCCAAAAAGCGTTGACATTTCATCATTATCACCAACTCGCAGACAACCTGAACTGACTTGGGTTTCTCCGACGCTTTTTCACTTTCATCAACTAATCTAATGAAACACAAGACCAATAATATCTTTTTATATATCGCTATTACACTCTTGTCTATCTCCTCAGCTCTGGCCCAGGAGAACTGTACCAATGGTGTAGACGATGATGGGGATGGGTTTATCGACTGTTATGACGGGGACTGCGCTGGTGGTCCAAGTTGTGCAGACTTCTTCTACGGTAACCCGATTGTGTGTAAAGATGAACCAACAGAGAACCCAACCTTTACCATGAAGCTTCAGTGGGGATCGGAAGACAGATCTGCAGATAGCCATGCTACCCCTGCCGTTGGTGACCTGGATAATGATGGGCTTCCAGAAGTTGTGGTGATCAACAGACTGGATGAAAGACTTTTTATACTGAACGGTGAGGATGGTACTACTGCTTTTACTTACGATTTAGGATACCAGCCGGAAAACGGAATTGTATTGGCCAACCTTGATGGAGGGGATTGTGCCAATATTTACATATCTAGAGACAACAGCTCTACTATTACAGCGCTGGATTGCGAAGCCAACTTCTTATGGCAAACCAATGCTTCTGATCGTGTCGGTATTATGGGTATCGCCGACTTCAACGGTGACGGTAACCCTGAGCTTTATTATAAAACTGAAATCATGGACGCTGCAACAGGTAATATCATTGTTGCAGGTACTGCAGACAACTGGGTACAGAAATATGCACATAGTGCTATAGCTGTCGACATCCTTGATGACAGCTTTTGTGCTGATTGTAGTGGACTGGAATTGATTACCGGTAACCAGATTTGGGCAATTAACATCGCTGCCGGAACCAGAACACTGGCAAAAGACCTCAACAACCTGTTTGCAGCTGAAGTACCAGTCAACAACAAAAGATATTACACAAAATACTTCAACACCAACCAAAACAGAACATCCATATCTGTAGCAGATTATAACCTGGATGGCCACGTGGATGTGTTGATGCCTGGTGCATATGGTTCAAGCAACTCTTCCCAGACCACCATCTTTTTCTGGGACGTTTTTAACGATACCTACAAGGTATATACTGGTGGAGTTAATCATAGTAAGGGTACCGGTCGACTCAACGTAGCTGATATCGATGGCGATGGGCAGATGAACACCACCTATGTGTCCGATCAAATATTGTATGCACTTGATGAAAATCTGAATGTGCTGTGGACCAAGGGTATTGACGAAGGTTCTTCCGGTTTTACAGGAACAACCGTATTCGACTTTGACGGTGATGGTGCCGCAGAAACCATTTATCGAAGTGAGTCTTATTTATACATCATCGATGGAACTGATGGAAGTACCCGGACTACAGTCGCATGTAAATCGAGAACGCAGGAAGAATATCCTTTGGTGGCAGACGTAGACAATGACGGTTCCAGTGAGCTGTGTGTGCCTTGTTATACCAGTAATAACACACCATTTAGTCCCTATAACAACACAAGGTTCTCCCAAATAAGAATCTATGAAGCTGACGGTGGAGAGATCTGGCAGCCTTCAAGAAGAGTTTGGAACCAGCACGGATACTATAACGTGAACGTGAATGATGACCTGACAATCCCTGCCCAGCAGCAGGACCATACTGCTATTTTTGGTACAGTCAATTGTGACACAGGACTTCCCGAGGACAACAGAGCATTGAACGGCTTCCTAAACCAATCAACCTTCCTGGAAGCAGACGGATGTCCTTCATATGTATCTCCAGATATTAACATGGCTGGCAATATCGTAGCCAATCCTTCATTGTGTCCGCTCACTACTTTTGATATTTCTTTTGATATTGAAAATACCGGAGATACGGATATCTTCGGCACACTCCCTGTTACATTCTATAATGGCGATCCGGAAACACCCGGAGCCATTAAATTAAATACCGAGACAGTCCTGATAAACAATTTCTTACAGGGCGAGACCAGAACTATAAATATGACAGTTCAGGGCTCAGGTGGAAATTTTGACCTTTATATCTCCATCAATAACAATGGACAGGTTCCTCCTATCACACCTGGTAGTGGCGGATTCCCTGAATGTGACTTCTCCAATAACATTGCTAATATCCCGGTAACCTATACACCGTTTACCCTGACAGTCAACAAGCTGGAAGAAAACAGAAGGTGCGATCCTTCCAAACCTGATAACGGTGAAGCCGAAGCCTATTTTCAGGGCACATTGGGAGGTGATTATGAGACAATTTGGGTAGAGGATTTTGCAGGAATATCTAATGGTAGCAGATCTGATGCGGGTTCCACCGCCTGGAATTCAACCAAGGGGTCATTCAACCCAATCTACTGGGGTGTCAATACCAAAAGCGGAAATAAAGTATATCAGACCCGAAAAACTGGGCAAAACAATGAGGTAAGCGAGGTAACGTGGCTTTCTGAGGTGATTGACATCTCGAATCATTCAGATATTGACCTGTCACTGGAAATGCTCACTAACAACACACTTGAAGCTTCTGGTAGTGGCAGGGACTACATGAGAGCTTTCTATATTCTGGATGGTGGTCCTGAGACGGAATTTGAAACAAATGGTGAGCTATACGGAAGTTTTCTTTATGCTGTTGCCGAGCATCAGGACCTAAACGGATCTACCCTGCAAATCAAAGTCACTTTCCATACCACGGGCAATGGTGAATATCAGTACCTGGATAACGTACAGGTATCAGGTATTTCGGTTCCTGTTGTTCAGCAGTATACCGATGCTGATGGTTTTGAATTTGACTGGTACAATGCAGGTGATTTTTCTGCCCCGGTTGCCAATGGAAGTCTTTACACTGGAATGCCAACTGGCAGTTACGATGTAGTAGGTTATTACCCTGGAGGTAATTGCTATTCTGATACAGTCAACATTGTGATCAATGACTCTATCCCTACCTTCAATGTACACGTCTATGAGGCTGCACCTTACACAGATTGTGCGGATCCAGATGGCGCCCTTTCGTCATTTGTATATACCCAAACCGATGGTAGCGGAAATCCTCTGGATACACTGACCTTAGGTTATACATTCTCATGGGTACTTTCTACAGAAGGTATCACACCAGTAGGTACAGGACCAAACTTAACTAATATTGGTAGTGATGATTATACGGTTAGGGTTGAGCAGGTAATTACGGGATGTTCTTCATCTGCTTCAGGGGCACCTTCATCTGGTTTGACATTCCCAGCTGATCCTACAGTGATAAAAACAGATATTGTAGCTTGTACTGGGCCCGGAACAACCGGTGCTGCTTCTGCCAGTGTTGGCGGAATCACTGCCGGGTATAATTTTGAATGGTTCTATCAAAGTGTTGATGCTACTCCCGATTATACCGGTTCAATTATTACTGGTCTACTTGAAGGAACCTACTATGTAAGAGCTGTAGATAATGGATCTTCCTGTCCTTCATCTTTTGTGACATTTGATATCATTGATACCTCTGCAGATCCTAATCCTTCCGCTGTTGAGGTTCAGGCTGATACTGAATGTGGTGGCAACAATGGTATCGCTACGGCTGACGGCGATGGCGCCGGAACAGTAGCCGGGTATACTTTTGAGTGGTTTGTTGGCAACAACACCTTACCTGGCAACCTATTACCAGCGGCCATGCCAGGCTCATCTATCTCTGCTGATGGAGCCACAGCCAGTGGCCTGGCAAGTGGTACATATACTGTTAGAGCTACTGCCTCTGGTTGTGAATCAACTACCACGGTTGACATTACCGATGCTGAGGTAGTACCAGCATACAACATTGTGACTCAGGTACCTGCAGGAAATGCCCTTCAGGTTACAGACAAGGCTTACGTAAGAATGCCTCAGCTCCTTTCCGGAACAAGTTCTTTTACCCTCTCCTACTGGGTGGAAATATCAACCCAGAACTATTTAGATGACCACAGAATTTTCTCATCAGGTGGAAAGAACGAGGCTCAGGTAATGCTTTGGACCAGCGATGTATTCGGTATCTCCTTTGTGGTGAAAGCCGAAAGTGCCGGTACAGTTGGTAAAATCAATACGCTTTATAAGCCAACCGGATGGGTACAACTGACTGGTACCTGGGATGAAGCAACAGGTGAAATGAAGCTTTATGCCAATGGCGTGAAGGTTGGTGAGACCACCTATTTTGGAGACAACCCTGCCATACTTGAAGGGGTAATCGACAATGGCCCCGACATGTACCTGGCAAGGGACGGAAACCTGGGAGCAAATAAGTTTGAAGGAAGAATTGATGAAGTCAAAATATATAACCGGGTATTGGATGAGTCAGAGATATTGACAGTTCTTTGCGACCCGACAGCCGGGTCAGGAACCGGTTTACTCGCCCATTACGACTTCAATGGTGTTCTCAGTACTGCAAATGGGGCGAATGTTCCGGATGTGAGTGGTAGCGGAAACAATGGAACCCTGGACAAACCAGGTGCTGCTCCTGGTTCAGTTCAATATGTGACCAGTGGTATCCAGTGTCCTTTGGCTGGAATGGTAAACAATACCAGTTGTGATCCTGCTAATCCAAACGGCGAGATCAACCTTGTGGGCGCAGTAGATCCGCAACCTGCAAATTATGAATACACCTTGTATGAAGGCACTGAAGTAGATCCTACTGAGCTCCTGGCAACCAATACAACAGGTATTTTCTCCAGTCTGCCGGATGGTTTCTACACTGTAGTCACACGAGATCAGGATACCAATTGCGAAACAGATCCTTTAACACTTTCCATAGCTACGCTTCCCGAAGAACCTTCCATTGTTACCTCAATAACTGACAATACGGGATGTTCCATTGGAAACGGAGAAATATTGGTGACCTCTTCATCCATTTCCGCCGAACCATCATCCTATACTTATGAATTATATGATGGGTATACCTACACTACCCTTCTTCAGACTGAAACGGTAGCCGATGGAAGTACAGGATTCAACTTCACCGGGTTAACAACCGGGGAGTATCGTATCCATGTGACCAATGATGATATCCTTTGTGAGGGCTATGTGGATGTATACGTCGATGATGCCTCAGTAAATCCTACATGGAATCATCCTTCAACGATTGAAAATCCTAATTCAGTTTGTGTGGGGACACCAAATGGATTTGCTTCTGTAGCTCCAGTCGGAACCCTATCAAACTTCACATTTGAGTGGTATACCGGAGAGCTTGTAGATCCGGGTCAGCTCATTGCAGGTGAAAACCAGGAATTTATTGATGAACTGGCTAATGGAAAATATACCGTGGTCGCGACCAGCACCATCACAGGGTGTGAAACACCTCCTAAAACTGTAACCATTAACCTGCAGCCGGTAAATCCAAATATTGTCACGGTTGAAGTTCAGCCACAACATTCCTGCGATGTAGGAGATGGTATTCTGAGAGCTTATGTCGATGAACCAGACCCGAGCGATTGTGTAGAATGTGACGAAGCAGATGATTATTCATTCCAGTGGTTCCTGGGTAATGATACTTCTACCCCACTGATTGAGAATACTGACCCGGGTAATAACTCTAATCCAACTAACGTAGACAGTTCAAGAGTAGAAGGACTGACTGGTGGTTATGATTACACCGTTCAGGTTACCAATAATATAACAGGTTGTACTAACGAAGCTACCATATCGTTGACCTATGATCCTCAATCGCCAACCATCGATGCAGGAAATACACAGATCACTGCCAATACGCTTTGCGGTACCATGGGTAATGGATCTATTATTGCTGCAGTAGATTTCGTCGGGGAAACCATCAACGGAGCACTCAATGATCAGCCCTGGCAGGTAATCACAGATTGTAATACTGAGACTGATCTCAATTCATCCATTTTACCAGATGGAAGTATTCAATTGACCCCTGATGTAAATAACCAGGCAGGTAAAGCATATCTGGGAGATTCAGTTGACTTTAGTACACCCACCAGAATAGATTATTGGATGTACCTGGGTAACAAAGACAATGGAGCTGATGGTATTACCTTTATTTTCCACCAGGATCCGGACGGTAAAAATGCGCTGGGTCGATATGGATGTAACCTGGGTATCGGGGACGAACCATGCTTTGGTGGAACAGAAACCGCTATAGCACCTTCAGTTGCGGTTGAATTTGATACTTACAACAATGGAGGAGCCACCAAAGATCCAGCATGGGATCACACAGCTTTTGTGATCAATGGTGAAATGGATAAGCCCCAGGGTGATGTTGGAGTATTCTACAACGCCAACCAACCCAGGATTGTCAATGGCCAGAATGACGTAGAAGGCCCCAATACGGAACTGAGAGTTACAATTACCATCTTACCAAATTTCGATGGAACCCAAACATTTACCGTATACGTGGAAGATGAGATTCGTCTTCAAAGGACACAGGATTTTATCAATGATATCTTTGGAGGTAATCCCAAGACTATCGGTGGATTTACTGCTTCTACGGGAGGTCAAAGAAACCAACAATATGTAAGACTGGATCCGTACTTCGGAGAGTATGATTTCGACTGGTATGAAGGCCCTACTGCTGATCCTTCAAAATTGATTCCGGGTGCAGACAAGCCTTACCTGTGTGACCTGCTTGGTGGTGAATACACCATGGTGGTGACCTACAACAGAACTGGTTGTACTTCAAGTCCTCCCGAGACCTTTGTAGTACCGAATAATACGGATACAGCTTCCGTGTCATTCTCAGGAGTATCGAACACAGTCTGTGATACCACACTAGCCATAGGTGGAAACTTTACCGGGTCACTGACTGCCAATATAGCTCAAAACCCTGCAGATTATACATTTGCCTGGTTTGAAGGATCAGCTCCTACTGCTGATACCCTGGCTACAACACAATCTATCACAAATATTCCTGGCGGAGACTACACGGTAGTGGTTGAGAGCATTGCAGGTGGATGTATTTCAATAAGAGATACTACACTCGTTGACGTCACGGTAGATCCGGCAATTATTGATGTGAATGCGGATGTAACAATAAATAACGTTACGTCATGCGAAGGTTCAGCTACTTATCCAAATGGATCGATCACTGTAAATACCGTAGGTATTGGCACAGGACCTTTTGGATTCTGGTATTACTATGGTTCTGATACCACATCAGGTACATTCCTGACAGACGCCTCTGATATCTTTACTCAGACCGGGACACCTGGCACGGCATCCGTCAACGTTAACGGAAATGGAACAGCCATGCTTACAGGTCTTTCAGCGGGTGACTATACCATTATCGTGGTAGATTCCGCTTCCGGATGTACTTCAATTGAAGCGAATGTAAACATCATCGATGTTCCTACAATCCCGAATTTGGATCAAAGCATCACTCCTAATACAGTCTGTGACCCTTCATTGGCTGCTTCAGGCGTTTATGATGGTGAAGTCGAAGTTATTACTACTGATGGGACAGATGCAGTGGCCGACTATACTTACCTTTGGTACGATGGCACCGGAACCGGTACACCTACCTCATGGACGGTAACCAATAATATTCTGTCAGAGGCTCCTGATGGTAATTACACAGTAGTAGCCACTAATACTACTACAGGATGTGACACCACCATTTATGCGACCATTGGGGACGCTACAGTGATCCCTACCATTGACAATATCACTACTCAAAATGTGACAGCATGCGAAGGTGGGCCTGCCTACCCTAACGGATCTATTACTGTTGCTGCTGTAACTGGAACAGGTCCTTTTGACTATTTATATTACTATGGAACCGACACCACAACAGGCACCTTGCTGACTGATGGTTCAGATATTTTCACTCAAACAGGTGCACCTGGAGTAGCTTCTGTAAATGTATCTGGAAATGGTACGACAACCATCAGTGGGCTCTCCGCTGGTGATTATACAATCGTGCTGGTTGATCAGGCTTCCGGTTGTACCTCGATAGAGGCCAATGTTCAACTTATTGATGTGCCAACTATTCCTGAACTTGATCAGAATGTGACACCAAATACCATTTGTGATCCGGCATTGGCAGCATCTGGTGTATATGACGGAGAAGTTGAAATCATCACAACAGACGCTACGAGTGTGACAGACTATAGCTATGTATGGTACGATGGTACGGGTACTGGTACGCCAACTGCCTATACCGCAACAAATAACATACTTTCAGAAGCTCCTGACGGAAACTATACAGTAGTGGCTACGAGCAGTATTACAGGCTGTGATACTACAATATTTGCTACCATAGGCGATGCCACCACGATACCTACCATCGACAATGTTACCACTCAAAATGTGACAGCGTGTGAAGGTGGACCTGCCTATCCTAACGGATCTATTACTGTTGCTGCTGTAACAGGAACAGGTCCTTTTGACTATTTATATTACTATGGAACGGACACCACCACGGGTACTTTATTATCTGACGGAACAGATATCTTTACTCAAACCGGGACTCCTGGTGCCGCATCTGTCAATGTAAATGGTAATGGGACAATGACCATCACTGGGCTGGCAGCCGGAGATTATACCATTGTGTTAGTTGATGAAGCTACAGGTTGTTCTTCCATTGAGGCAAATGTCCAACTCATCAATGTTCCTACAATCCCGGCACTGGATCAAAACATTACACCAAACACTGTTTGTGATATCGCCATAAATAATTCAGGCACTTATGATGGTGAAGTAGAGATTATCACAACAGATGCCACCAATGTGACAGACTATACTTATGTCTGGTACGATGGTACAGGAACTGGCACACCTACCGTTTACACTGCAACTAATAATATTCTATCAGAAGCTCCTGATGGAAATTATACCGTGGTTGCAACGAGCAGCATAACTGGTTGCGACACCACAATCTTTGCGACAATTGGAGATGCAACTGTAGATCCTGTATTAGGCACAATCAATATTACAGACATGACAGTGTGTGATGGTGCAGCAGTCTATCCTAATGGCGCCATCGAAGTGGATGAACCATCGATTACCAACGGATCAGGGGATTATTCCTACGAATTCTATTGGGGACCTTCCATCGACGCTGCTAAACTCCTGAGTGACGGTGATAACATCACTTTTGAAAAAACAGGTATTGCAAACGGTGTGGATATAGATATTACAGGCAATATTATTTCTAACCTGGATACTGGTTTCTATACCATTGTGGTCATTGACAATGAAAGTGGCTGCGTTAGTGGAGAGCAAACAGTTGAAATTCAGGACGTATTGATTGCTATCAATGTGCCTGCCCCTACCATCAATCACTATACGAATTGCGATGCACCTGATGGTAGCATTACAGTGAGCCCTTCAATGGCCAGTGGACCCGAACCAGCACTTGGTTACAGCTATCAATGGTATTTTGGTTCCGGTACAGGAAATACCCTGGACGCTACTGATCTTACGGATGGCACCGCGCTTGCAGGGACAACCACTGCAGCCGTATCCGGATTGGAAGATGGCACCTATACCGTGGTGATCACAAACAATGACACAGGTTGTGACACAGAAGAAGAATATGACATCCAGGATCAAAGAGTTTATCCAGTCGTAGACCCATCGTTGATTGTTACTTCACCCAATGTGAATTGTGTAGGCCCAGTTTTTACGGGCTCCATTGATCCGACAGCAGCCGTAAGCGAACCGGGCCCATATGTATTCACCTTGTATGACGCGGCAGATGTCGTGATCACTACAGAAGATACGGGCGGTGGAGACGATGGAGTCTTTGATGGGTTAGCAGCTGCCAATTACAAAATCGGAGTAGAGCTGGCCTCTGGTTGTGTTTCTGTGGCAACCGCTTCAGTGACAGTTTCGGATAACTTCACTTATCCTAACCTGACGGTGACCAAGCTTAGTAATGAAACGAGTTGTATTGCTCCAAACGGACAGATCCGAATCAATGACCCTGGCACCTCACCAGCAGCAGGATTCGACATCATAGTTTACAGTGGTATTGGAACTGGTGGTGCTGTCCAGCAAACTATTGCAGACGATTACACAGGTGCCTTCCCTATTTCAGGTACTGCCAACATGGCAACAGGCACTTACACTGTACAGATGCTGAACAATGATACTGGTTGTGAATCTTTAGTACAGGTAACCATTAATAACGTACCAGATCGCCCTGCGCTTGTGGGAGGTAATGTGACCAAAACAGATGATACCAATTGTACTTCTGAAAATGGAACAATCACGATCAGCACTGTTACCAGCCCTGGAGTGAATCCGACATTCAACCTGTATAGTGGTAGCTCTATTGTTCCAGCTAACCTGATCACATCAGCACAACATCCGGCAGCTAACCACACTTTCTCCGGACTAGCCGCTGGTACTTATACGGTTTCAGTCATCAAAGATGAGTCAGGTTGTGAGTCTAATGGTATTACCAGGACCGTCAACTTTGTTCCTGTCACCTTCACTCCTGCTATTACTACTTATAGCGACCAGTCATCCTGTCTGATGTCTGATCCCAATGGTGAATTGATCGCTACAATAGCTGCAGCAGGAACTGGCCCTTCAACCAATGTTGCTGACTACAATTTCGAATGGTACCAGGGACAAAATACGAACCCGGCCAATAGAATCACAACAGGTGGTATCATCCCAACTGCTGTGGTAAGTGCTACCAATGATAGTCGTGTAGCCGGATTGCCTTCAGGTACATATAGATTAAAAGTGATCGAACCAGTTTCAGGTTGTTTCTATGTGATTGATGAAACCATAGACCTGATCACACAGACACCAACTATTCCTGGTGGTGGTATCATTATCACAGATGCTGATCAATGTGCACCGAGCAATGGCGAAATCAACGTGACAGTAAATGACGGTGGAAGCCCTCAACCTTACGATGGAGCTGGTGGATATACTTTCGAATTGTATGTAGGTACTATAGGTGCCGGTGAAATGCCTATTCAGACTTTTAATCAAACAGCCGTGTTTGGAGCACCTAACTATCAGGCCACCCATACATTCACAGACCTTCAGCCTGATGACTATACCATCAGAATTATTGATAATAATACATCATGTCTGGTGACCAGTACACTACAGACAGTAGGATTTATAGGGGCAACGCTTGCATTTGATGATACAAATATGTCAAATACTGCTCTGACAGGTTGTTTTGGAAATGATGGAATATTAAATATTGGAACCTCTTTGACAATTCCTGGAAATACGGATGATGTTGTCATCACCTGGTATGTAGGTACAGATACCTCTGACGTTTCAAATCTAGTTTCCACTCAGGTTCCTGGCTCTACAGAATCAAATATCACTAATTATATGGGCCTTGGATATGATATCATAGGAGGTCAGGTTGAGGATCTTCCAGCAGTAAGCTATACAGGTGTTGCAGAGTTGTCAAACGGTTGTAAATTCTTACTAGAAACCAGTTTATCAATCATTGATGCACCTGATCTTCTTAGTGTAGTTTCAACACCAGTTTCCCGTTGTTCACCAACGTTTGATGGTGCTATTGATATTACGATAGATCCCAAACCAAATCCAAATCCTCCATTTAATGATAACTTTGCTAACAGTTATGATTACTTCTTATTTGAGGGAAATCTGACAGTAACAGATCAGACAGCTGGACCTCCGTGGGATCCTGATGTTGCAACACTAAATGGAGGTGTTACGGCAGGTAATGATGGTGATGGAAATGGTACAGGAACATTTACCAATACTGGTGCTAATGCCCCCTCTACAGTTACAATCAGTGAGTTAGATTCGGGAACCTATACTGTTGTGATTATCATTAATGCAGGTAGTAGATGTGTGACCAATGTTGAAACAATTACCATTGCCCCCCCTACCGAACCAAATGTGACATTTGATTCTAAATCTGACAACACAGTTTGTGATGTTTCGGGTGCACTTAATTACAATGGATCTATCACAGTAGATGCCGAACATCCTGATTTTGCTGGTTCTACCTTCACATTCGAGTGGTATTATGACAATGACGGTGATGGTGACTTCACAGCGGGTCAAACAGCTGTAGCTAATGGTGCTGATGGTGCAGGTTTGGGTTCTTTCGTAACTGGTGCCACTACTACCAATGCTTTAACAGCTACTTTGGATGGAGTTGGTCCGGGATGGTACCGGGTGATTGCAACGCATACTGATGCCAATAACGCAGGTGTAAATGCTACAGCATGTCCTGATACCCTTGACATTGAAATTGTTAATGACTTTGTTGAGTTGGCCATTCAACCTGCAGCCATCGTGACACAAACCAATGTGCTGGATTGTTCCGGTGGTCCGGAAGAATTTGGTGAGTTTGAGATCACTACCATCCGGGAAGACGGGTTGGATCTGGATGCTACCACAGTGGGCGGTAATTTCACCATCACCTGGGAATATGATAATGGAAGCGGATTTGCAGCTTATGTACCGAATGTAGATCAAAACCATTCGGATGATCTGGTAGATGGAGACTATCGAATCACAGCGGTAAGCACTACCACGGGTTG
>JAHCMM010000056.1 GCA_019192515.1 Cyclobacteriaceae bacterium SS2 | reverse complement strand
AAAGAGGAATTGAAATACGAAAACATTGAAGTTAAGGAAAGAAGTTATAAATAATTACTATGGATCTTAAGCTTAAAATCTGGAGGCAAAAAAATGCCAGCGATAAAGGAAAGATGGTGGACTATGACATCAAGGATGTTTCACAGGATATGTCGTTTCTGGAGATGCTGGATGTCTTAAACAATGAACTTGTCGAGAAGGGTGAAGAGCCGATAGCTTTTGACCATGACTGTAGAGAAGGTATCTGTGGAATGTGCTCATTGCAAATCAATGGCAGACCCCATGGACCGGATTCTGCTATCACAACGTGTCAGCTTCATATGCGCAAGTTTAAAGATGGAGATACCATTTACATAGAGCCTTTCCGATCCAAAGCCTTTCCGGTGATCAGGGATTTGATTGTAGATAGGTCATCTTTTGATCGGATACAGCATGCAGGTGGATATATCTCTGTAAACACTTCCGGAAATACCCAGGATGCCAATGCCATTCCGGTAAACAAGGACGATGCTGACAAAGCATTTGATGCAGCAACCTGTATCGGGTGTGGTGCATGTGTAGCTGCATGCAAGAACTCATCAGCAATGCTTTTTGTATCTGCAAAAATTTCTCAGTTTGCCCTGTTGCCACAAGGCCAGGTAGAACGAAAAACCCGGGCACAAAACATGGTAGCACAGATGGATGCTGAGGGATTTGGAGCATGCACCAATACTGGCGCGTGTTCAGCAGAATGCCCAAAAGAAATCAGCTTGACAAATATTGCCAGGTTAAATCGTGAGTTTCTAAAATCACAGTTCGGATAATTTTTAAAAACAATAAACTTCGTCATCAGACAAGTCTATTAATTATTATCTTCGCCTAAAAAGCATATTTGAAGCGACTTCTTGTTTTCATTGCCATATTATTACTGGCTGGAACCGGATATTTCACCTACCAAAAGTGGGTGAAACATGCTGACCTATCCCCCTGGTCTTTCCTACCTCAAAATGCAGCACTGGTCTATGAATCAGACAATATCCTTGAAAGGCTGAGTCAGATTCAGGATATGCCTGTGTGGAACAATATATCCAGTCTACCACCTTTTTCTTCTCTTTCCAATAACCTCTACCTGCTGGACACCCTCGCCGGAAAAGGAACATTTTCTAATGTCTTTGGCGAAGCCTCTTCCCTCATATCCGTACACATCACATCCAGTTCCACTACCGATCTGCTTTTTATTACAGAAATCAAAAATATCAGTCAACATACTTACCTAAGCAAAGCCCTCGCGTATTTCAGAGACAAAGGCTATAAAAAGAAGACCCGGGAGTATATGGATTTTACCATTACCGAGATCTCGCATCCTGATTCCGGAGATTCATTCGCTTATATCTTCTTTAAAAATTACTTTATTGGCAGCTTTACTGCCTTTCTGGTGGAGGATGCTATCAGAACCATCGCAGATGACGACTACCCTTCATTCAGTGAGCGGCACGGAGAATTATTCCAGGTGGCCAGGCTCGACCAGGACGCTGGCAACATCTATTTCAATACTTCCCGTCTCTCTGATATCCTGGGAACGGTGAGTAAGGAAAATATATCCTTCAACCTGGCCAATTCCTCATTCCTCGACCTGAAAATCACAGAGGATGCCGTCAATCTGAATGGTTTTACCTTCTCACCTGGCAACAGAGATTTCTTATCCATCTTTGATAAAACGGGAGGAGCAGCCTTTGATATGGCCGAAATTGTTCCTGGTAATGCCGCCTGGATGTATCACCTCACCTTCGACAACAATGAGGTTTTCAAGGAGTCAGTCAATGATTATTTGATGGTTAAATCCCCAAATATCTTCGAAGTAAGAAATAAGATACTGGGCGATTATGACTTTGACATTGAGCATGCCTTTACGCTTCTGGATGCCGAAATTGGTATCGTCACGGTAGAAAGCACCAGCAGATATCTAAATGAGAAACTTCTGATCCTGGAAGTGAACGACATGGGTGAAGCGCTGCGATTCTTTAATACCATGACCGAAAGATATGCTACCTCAGTGAGTGATTCCATCTATATAGAACAATACGGCGAACAGGAGATCAGACGGCTCCCTACCGACAATTTCCCCCAACTGATGCTGGGAAATATCGCTGAGGGTTTTGATCAGAGTTACTACATGAATTACCGCAACTATCTCATCTTCAGCAATAGCATTTATCAGCTGAAGACGCTGCTGAAAAATATTGAAGATGAGGAGGTGTGGAATAAGTCGTTGCGCTTCAACAGATTTCTTGATCGTACTAACAATGAGGCAAATTTTAGTCTATATGTAAATACTCCAAGGTCATGGTCCAAAGTGCTTGGGGAGATTAAGCAGGACTGGGTAGATTATGCCAATAACAATCAGCAGGCACTTCGCAACATGGAATACCTGGCTTTTCAATTCAGTAACATCGACAGTAAATATTACACTAACATCACACTCTATCAACCACCACGTCTGTCTTCCGGTGGGCAATATGCCATAGAGGTTGAAAAAGCCATCTCACTTACAGACAAAGTTTCCACCAAGCCCTACCTGGTGACCAACCACTACACCAAGCAAAAGGAGGTGATCTTACAGGATGTAAAAAACAATGTGTACCTCATTGCCCCCGATTTTGAAGCGCTCTGGTCAGTAGACGCTGGATCTCAGGTTACCAGTGATTTTTTCCAGATCGACTACTACAGAAATGGGAAATTGCAATATGCATTCGCCACAGCAGAATCTATTCATGTGATTGACCGGACAGGTGAATATCTACCGGGATTCCCTGTGAAACTTGGTGAAAATATTAAGATCGCCACTTTCAATATTGTGGATTATGACAATTCGCGTAATTACCGGTTCGCAGTTTCTGATGCCAAAGGCAATCTTTATCTGACCAATAAGGATGGCAAGATCCTCGATGGATGGGGACCTCTTCCCCTTGAGTCTCCTATCACAAGTCCGCTAAGACACATCAGGGTTTCCGGCAGGGATTTCATGGTAGCCTTGCAGCAGAATGGAAGTATCACCTTCAAAACCAGGAGAGCTGAAAACTATCCAGGATTTCCAATCAAAACGGAAACTGCTACCACAAGCGATTTCTTTGTAAACCGGGGCAACAATTTCACAAGCACTTATTTTTCAACAGTTACAGGATCAGGAGAACTCTTTGAGGTGAATTTTAGCGGAAAAGTCACCAAACGTGAGCAGCTCTACAGACCTAACACAGATACTAAATTCTCCATCATCAGTGACGTTACCGGAGATGGTTACCTTATTGTACGTAACACTGGCAGGCGATATGAAGTACTGGACGAAGACGGGAATGTGCTGTTTGAAAAAGACTATTTCAGCAAGTCCCCCATGCTGATCCAATACTACAAGTTGGGCGGTAGCGTGGAATGGATCGCTTTTGTAGATGCTACAGATCAAAACCTGTACATCTATAACAGATCCGGTCAGCTCATCACGGGTGGACCGCTCCGATCCGGAGTCCCTATCAGTGTGATGCAATTCGAAAACTACTACGAGATATATCTGGCTGAAGACAACCAATTGTCAGTCATCAGGGTAATCAAATAAAGAACCCAATTGTCTGAGACCTGACTATTTGGTTGGGCGTGTATTCGTAATTTTATTCGGATGAAATTCACGAGGATCGGTTTGTTATTCCTGGCTGCTGCATTAAGCTCATGCATCGGGACCGATATTGTAGATACTCCACTCAAAGGAGACAAACTGGAGCTAAGTCCCAAAACAGAATCCTTATTGATTGGGCAATCTTTTATGCTTTCTTTCACCTACACAAATTTCCTTGGAGAGCAGGAGGAAATAGATCCCGAATTTCATACGCTGACTCCTGAAATAGTGAGTGTGGATCAGACAGGATCGGTAACGGCACTTGACCTGGGGGTAGGAAAAGTCTATGCATCCTATGGTATGACAAATAGTGACACGGTCATCATCAATGTAGTGGGGTCTGAAAATGATATTGCAGAAATCATTGTGAGTGGAGAAGAAGTAAACATCGGAATTGGTGAGGAGTTGATGCTGATGGCCAATGCCTATACTGTGAATGACATTCCGGTGGCTACCTCCTTCGAATGGTCTTCGGAGGATACGGAAGTGGCTACCGTGAATAGCCAGGGGCTTGTAACAGGTGTTTCACAGGGGTTCACCACCATCACTGCATCAGCCGACGGAATTGAAGGCCAGTACAATATCTCTGTTGGGTTTGGATCTGCTCAGGCTACTTTTATGGGGGCCAGTGGATATATAGCCAAAGGAACGGCCGAGATGAGTCTGAGTGGCAGAGATATCATCCTTACCCTGAGCGATGACTTTGAAACGTCCTTTGCGCTAGGAACCTTCGTTTACCTGGCCAACTCTACTACCGGTGCAGAAGTGAAAGCACAGGGACTGGAACTCTCAGAGATCACGATGAATGGAAGCCATACCTTCAACGTGACGGAAATTGCTGAGACGATGGGTAAAACAGTCTCTTTTGGCGAATACAAATATGTAATAATCCTTTGCGGGCCCGCCTCACTCACATTTGGGTATGGTGAATTAACCTCTTAACAAATGAGAAACCTCCTCTTTGGCATCATACTTCTATCACCCATCATGACTCAGGCCGGCGGTGGCTGGACCCAGGATAAGGGTTCAGGGTTCTATAAGCTGGGGCAAAATATTATCATAGGCACGCAATACTTCACCCCAGATGGAAGTATTGAGCCCATCACCACGATTTCACTTTATACTACAAGTATTTATGCCGAATATGGCATCACCAACCGGATAACTGGGATTGTCTATTTTCCTTTTTTTGTTCGGTCCACTCTCAATGAAGAACGTATCGCCACCGGGCAGGTAGTGAGCAGAGGAGACTCATTCAATGGGTTGGGTGACACAGATGTTTCAATCAAATACGGAATTACCAAGGGGAAACGAATTGCACTGAGTGCCTCATTAACATTAGGACTTCCACTCGGAGCTACCGATGGAGGTGAAACCAGAATATTGCAGTCCGGTGATGGTGAATTTAATCAGATGATCAGCATTGATGCCGGCACCGGATTTGGATATGGTATTTATGCCAATGCGAATCTTGGATATAACAACCGAAGCAAAAACTTCAGCAATGAGCTAAGATATGGTTTTGAGACGGGTTGGTCCAATGAAAAGCTCACTGGCCTGATCAGGTTTATTGGAATCAAGCCGCTCGGGGATGAGGGTGCACCCGCAAATACCAACAATGGAGTTTTCGGTAACAGAATTGAATATCTGTCATTTACTCCCGAGGCACTCTATCTGTTTTCCGATAAGATAGGCGCTTCGCTTTCCGTAGGTATGGCATTCTACGGAAAACGAATTCTCGCCAATCCAAATTATGGTTTCGGTCTGTTTATGAAACTTTGACTCAGCCTCAGACTGAAATTAGCTTCCATTTACCTCTCCTAAAGATGATCACACTCACGATAGCATGAACCGAATGTGCAATGGCGATCATCACAAAAACACCCATTTCATTCCATCCCAACTTCAACGCCAGCAGATAAGCCAACGGGATCTGGAAGATCCAAAACACAAAAAAGTTGATAAAAAATGGGGTTTTGGTATCCCCTGCTCCATTAAAAGCCTGGGTAATCACCATCCCATAGGCAAAGAACAGGTACCCAAAGCATATGACTTTCAGCCCCTGAGTCCCTATTTCGGACACCCTTGGCACGCTGGCTGCTTCAAACAGGCCAATCACCATGTCTGCTCCGAAATAAAACACCACAGAAACAAGCCCCAGAAAGATCATCGTGAGCTGAGCGGTCCTCCATACCGACTTTTCAGCACGGTCAGGGAATTTGGCTCCCAGGTTCTGACCAACCAATGTGGCAGCAGCATTTGACAATCCCCAGGCAGGCAATATGGTAAATACAATCACCCTAAAGGCAATTTGATAGCCTGCAACAGCTTCCATGCCAAATCCTGCCATGATCCTCACGAGGAAGATCCAGCTGGCTGTTTCGATCAGAAATTGCCAGATCCCTGTTGTGGCAATGCGGATGATTTCCCAGACCGTCTTAACTCGGATCACAATGTTTTGTACAGTAATCCGGATCCTTCTTGAACCTCTTAATAGAAAGAAAATCTGAAATAAAACCCCTACCGACCGACCCGTTACTGTTGCCAGGGCAGCACCTTCAATTCCAAAAGCAGGAATAGGACCCCATCCAAAAATCAGGATCGGATCCAGTACAATATNGAGCCCGTTGGCAATTGTAAGTGACCACATCGCGATAGAGGCATCCCCTGCACCTCGAAAGATCGCATTGATCAAAAAGATCATGACAATGGAAATATTACCGGCAAACATAATTTTGGTGAAACCAACACCCTCAGCAACCATATCTGCATCACCACCCATCAGAAACAGTAGCTCCTCAGAGAATATAAAGCCACCAATACCAATGGAAAGTCCGATAACAGCAGCCAGAAAAATCGCCTGAAAACCGGCGTCAGCTGCCCGCTTTTTTTCTTTTGCCCCGATTCGTCGGGCCACAATTGCCGTGGTGGCCATGGCCAGGCCAATGGCAATAGAATAAATGATCATCATCAGGGATTCAGTCAGCCCTACAGTGGCTACGGCATTTACGCTAATACGGGAAACAAAATACATATCCACGACAGCAAAGACTGCTTCCAGGATCATTTCAGCAATCATCGGGATGGCCAACAGGAAGATGGCTCTGTCTATACTACCTGATGTAAACTCTTCATCTGTACCGCGAAGCGCAGAAAGGAATAGAGATATAAATTTTTTGATACTACTAAGCATGATATAGATAATAAAAAGTAAAAAAGAGAGAAATGAGAACGCCCTTTAAGGGAGGCACCAATGCTGATTAGCAATTGGTGAAATAGGGCACTATATCTGCTGAGATTAGCATAATGAGGCAAAGAAAGTAAAATAGATTAAATAAATAACTATTTGAAAAAATTATTTTTCAATAATACAACCCTAGCACGATTATTGGTGTCACACTGGTGAGGGGTTTTCAATTATGAAAATTTTGATAAAAGTCATATACATCATTATCCTGTTTATACTCTTCTCTTGCGACGAAGAAGGAAGAAAAATAAACCTGGATGAAACATTTGTGCTTCAATACGGAGAAACAAAGATGTTGGATGGACAAGATCATTTTTCCATTACCTTCATAGACCTTCTGGAAGATTCAAGATGTCCGGCCAATGCCATTTGTGTATGGCAAGGTCAGGCAAGAGTGAAAATCGAGATCAACGAAAACTTTGAAGTCTTTACCAAAGAGCTCATCAATGGAGCGATGAAAGAAAACCAGTCTAAAAAAATCAATATCGGACACTATACCATTGAGTTACTGAAAGTCATTCCTTATCCTGAAAAAGCTGAAAACCAGACCGATAAGTCAGATTATTCGATCCAGCTGGTCATCACCAGCAATTAACCTTTCCCTGTCTACGTAGTCTTTAGTCGGTGAATCTCCCAATTAATTTATAATTTCACCGAAATAACGATTATTTTGGTCTGTTAGATCACCTTATTTGATGGGAGCCAACTACGAGCTTTTAATAAAAAACCTACGCAATAGACGATTTGACGAAGCAAAGTCAGAACCAATTATCTCAGATGCTTTTTCTCACAGAGGCTACCCCAATGCATTGCGATATGCATTGGAATCCATGCTGGAAATAGATCATTCCTACTCTTACAAGGTTTTTTCTATCACCAAGAAGATTCAGGACAGTATCGAGGCTGGGCTTGCCAAAGCACCTGTGAAAATAAATTTTCGATATGATGGGCCCATCCAGACGGATACACATATCACTTTGTTTGGGGACGTGACTCTACTCACGCTCATCGAACCACAAACTGACAAACCCTGGCAGGAGATCCAGTTTCTGATCCGTGAGATCATCAACATCATGAAGGGCCTTAAATATGTGCAAAAGTCAGGCTTCAGCAATCAGCATGAAATAGCCGTACTCACCGAAAAACCTTCATGCAGAATCAATATCCAGCCTGCCATCTGGCTCAATAACCGGAGCTACCTGGAAACCAAACGAGAAATTGAAAGAGGGATTTGTGAATACCGATTTGGTGAAAAAACAAGACGAAGTTACCTGCCATTCAAAAGTATCGCCCGGATCAATGCAAAAGACGACCGAACAGGTGGCGGCTTAAAAAGAATGATCCGATTACTCAGAACGCTTCAAAATGATGCCGAAAACCCTATTCTCCTGGAAGCTCATGAGATCAATGCGATGGTTTACGACATTCCGGAAAGGCAGCTTAAGTTCTTACCCAATCAGTCGCTTAGCCTCCTTTCTGTGGTAAGCGCTCAACTCACCAGGTTGTGCTCCGACAAAAAGTATTATGAAAGTCTCAGAGCCCCAAGTGAGCAGGAAATCATCTTTGGTTCAAAGCCCAAACAAAAGGAGATCGCCAAACTCAAGGGCCAGCTGGATCACCTGATGAATGATCTTCAGGGTATCCTGAGGAGAGAAAGCAAAGACTTCTACAGCGAAATTCTCTATTAAGCTAACCCAGCACGCTTCAGCAACGCATCCGGTTTAGGCTCCCGACCTCTGAACTTTTTATACAGTTCCATTGGATGTACTGTACCTCCCTTGCTCAGGATATTGTCTCTGAACGAATGAGCTGTCTTCTGATCAAAGATCCCTCTCTCCTGAAACAAGGAGAATGCATCTGCATCCAGTACCTCAGCCCACTTGTAACTATAATACCCGGCAGCATAACCACCCGCAAAGATGTGACCGAATTGCACACTCATATTTGTCCCGGGTACAGGATTAAAGAGGTCGAGCTGCTTAAACACATCCTGTTCAACTTTTGCTACATCCTTTATTTCCTCAGCCATCTCGAGCGACAGGTCATGCCAGGCCATGTCAAGCAATCCAAAGCTGATCTGCCTTACAGTAGCGTAAGCCTCATGATAATTAGCACTCTGCTTGATCTTCTCGACAAGGTCATTTGGGATGAGCTCATCCGTTTCAAAGTGTCTGGCAAACTGATCCAGACATTCTTTTTCAAAGCACCAGTTCTCAAAGATCTGAGATGGCAACTCTACAAAATCCCAGTAAACATTGGTACCAGACAATGAACCGTAGGTAGTATCAGCCAGCATCCCGTGAAGTGCATGACCAAACTCATGAAAAAGTGTCTTTACCTCGTCAAACTTAAGCAATGAAGGAGTATCCTCAGACGACGGCGTGAAGTTGCACACGATACTTACCTGTGGTAAAATATTCTTGCCGTCTTTTCGCTTTTGCTCACGATACGATGTCATCCATGCTCCACTTCTTTTGCCTTTCCTGGGGAAGAAATCCGCCAGGAAAACGGCTTTAATTTCCTTGCCTGAATAAACCTCATAAGCAATCACATCAGGGTGATAGACCGGGATATCTTTCTTTTGCACAAAGGACAATCCAAAAAGTTTTTCAGCAGTCTGAAAAACGCCTGAAATGACATTTTCCAGTTTGAAGTAAGGTTTTATCAGCTCATCATCTATAGCATATTTTTTCTTCCTCAGCTTTTCGGAATAATACCCCCAATCCCATCGTTCCAACTCATGATCCACTCCCAACTCTTTCATAAAGCCCTTCATCTCTTCAACTTCCTCCTCAGCTTTTGGTAGAGCCTTTTCCAGCAAATCATTCAGGAAATGTCGAACTTGAAGCGGATTGGTCGCCATGCGCTCTTCCAGGACATAGCTGGCATACGTGGGATAATCCAACAACATTGCCATCTCACTTCTTAACCGTACAATCTTTTTGACCAACTCCTGATTATCCTTCTCATCTCCTTTAAATGCTTTACTCATGAAGGCCTTATATAGCTTTTCTCTGAGAGGACGCTGATCAGCATATTCCATGAATGGGATGTAGCTTGGCGCCTGTAAGGTGAAGACCCATTTCCCTTCATATCCCTTTTCCCTGGCCAGGGCCTTTGCCCTTTTCACCACATCTCCGGGCAATCCGCTCAGATCACTTTCCTTATCGATGATCAACTCATAATTATTGGTTTCAAAAAGGAGATTCTCCCCATATTCAAGGGTCAATTGTGAAAGCTCGATGGATATCTCCTTAAATCGCTTTTTCTTTTCATCTCC
>JAHCMM010000055.1 GCA_019192515.1 Cyclobacteriaceae bacterium SS2 | reverse complement strand
CCTGATGGTGTATGGCGAGCTGGTGCAGTCCCCACAGGTGCAGCTGGCCAAAGCCATTACCGCTACCCTACCCGATCCCCTCGACCAGGTGTATCTGGTTAACTCCGGTAGCGAAGCCATCGAAGGCGCCATGAAGCTGGCTAAACGATTTACGGGCAGACCTGAGATCATTTCCTGCTACAACGCCTACCATGGGTCTACATCCGGGGCCTTGTCTGCGGGTGGAAGCGAGACTTTTAAGCAAAACTATCGACCCCTCATCCCGGGCCACCGGAATATCACATTCAACAAAGTCGAGGACCTGGAGCAGATCACCACACAGACTGCGGCCTTTCTTATTGAGACCATCCAGGGAGAAGCCGGGGTACGAGTACCTGATGCTGCCTATATGAAAGCTGTAAGGCAACGATGTACGGAAACCGGTACGCTGTTGATCATGGACGAGATCCAATCCGGGTTTGGGCGAACGGGCAAGTTCTGGGGATTTGAACATTTCGGAATCGTCCCGGACATTATCACCAGTGCCAAAGGAATGGGCGGTGGCATGCCGATAGGTTGCTTTATCAGCTCCAAAGAGATCATGAGTGCTTTCACCGAGAATCCTATCCTGGGCCATATCACGACCTTTGGAGGACATCCCGTGAGTGCGGCAGCATCTATGGCCACCATCAAGGTGATCCGGGAAGAAAAGCTGATGGAGGGTATTCCCGAAAAAGAAGCCCTCTTCAGAAAGCTACTTGTTCATCCCAAAATCAAATCCTTCCGCAGCAAAGGCCTGATGATGGCCGCAGAATTCGATTCGTTTGAGACACTGAAAGCGATCATTGACCGGGCCATCGAAGGAGGCGTGCTCACGGACTGGTTCCTTTTTTGCGACAATTCGATGCGCATCGCTCCTCCCCTCACCATCACAGAGGAAGAAATTCGAAAAGCCTGCGAGTTGATCCTTCAGGCGATTGATTAGCACAGGGTCTGACTATCGTCCGACCCTGAGAGCGGTGTCAGACGGTAGTCGGACATGCTCGGGTGTCAACAGGTCTGACTGTCGTCCGACCCTGCGTGGGTCGTCCGAACATCCTACTATCAATCTCTACCTTATTAGCTTTGTCTTTTCATGAGTCATCCTGTTTCCATATCACGGATCAAACAAGAAATCCAATTGACGACTTCACGGAGTGGGGGTCCGGGTGGACAGCATGTCAACAAAGTGGAAACAAAGGTCATCCTGCGCTTCAATGTCGAGAACTCTTCTGTTTTGACTGATGAGGAAAAAGCGCGTATAAAAGAAAAGCTCTCAAACCAATTGACAAAGGAAGGAGATTTGCTTGTGATATCGGAAGGCTCCCGATCACAACTGAAAAACAAAGAAACTGCCTTTAGGAAGCTGGACCGGTTATTGACCCGCGCATTCTATATCCCAAAGCCCAGAAAGAAAACCAAACCCTCGAAGGCTGCAGTTGATAAACGAATCAAAGCCAAAAAACAGCAAAGTGAAAAGAAGCAGTGGCGCAAGAAACTTTAGCCTGAATTAACCCGAGTTCGACATTAAATCAAAACAAAAAAACCCCTAACGTCACTCAGAGATGATTTTTTTTCAAAAAAACACAAAACTGGATGACGTTGGGCTGGTCCCTATAGGGATGCCTTTAGGCAGCCTGCCTGCCGAGGCAGGGGCGAGGGAAGGCCATCGCACGCCCCAGAAACCCCTACAGGGGACCCACCGCACAGGTTTAGAAGACGTCACTCAGAGCCCTTTCCAGGGTAGGCATTCGGGTAGGAAAGGGCAGGGCTTCCTGCGCACAAAACCTACCCAAAGCCTCTGAATGACGTTTTTTTTGTTTTGATTATATCGAACTGACGTTAATTTATAGCAGGCTCTTCAGCTCCAGCTTATACTCTTTCGCAGGACCTTTCTTTCTCACCATTAAGGTAACTGTCTCACCAGCCTTTTTGAGCATTTGTTCAATCTCTACCAGTGATAGGTCCATGGCTTTTTTGCCATTGATACTGACCAGTTCGTCATTCACGTCTATTCCCAGGTCGCTGGCAGGGCCACCTTCAATGATCTGGTGGATCAATATGGCAGACATATCCTCATTCATTTGGATGTCCATTCCACTACAATTAACCGTCACAGGATCATCAAAATACTGGCTCTTTTCAAAATAGAGTTTACCGCTGGCGTAGTCGAATAAGATATTGAATTTCTTCAGTAGTTTATTACCAATAATTCCCGAAACATGACCATTGGACTGAATGCCCTGGCTTACCTGGCTGATGCCAATAGGAAGTTCAGAAAACTCAAATCCATCAAAACTCAATGTCTTTACCCGTCCCTCATAATGGAGCGTTTCATTATTGGAAATATCCTTTACCAGGTAGCTGTAGTGCTCACCCGTTTTATGGATGATATCATGCTTATTGGCAAAAGGCGTATTAAAATCCAGGGTAGTGCCGGCTCCCGTATTCACAAAAAATGTCCCCTTTACCACCTCATTGTTATTCAACCGGATCGATCCTTTGATGGTCGGGATCCCCATGTGAGATTTAAACTTTATTACATTTCCATTTTTTGGAAAATCCCCTTCATAGATCTCCAGCATCATATTATCATAGTCCAGCCTCACAATGTGATGATGTGCCAGGTCGTACCCGATGATCCCGTCAATATCTCTTCCAATACTTATCTCCAGATGTTTGAGAGACGCTGCATTGAGTTTGATATCAGCCTCCAGGATGTATTTATTCAATTCAATTTTGTTGTGCTTTATGGCCAGCGATTTGATCTCTCCCTGGGCCGCCTTGGCCAGTTCATCATGATCAAAAATAAGCCCCAGGTCTTTGGCTGCATCCATGTCGAGAACGGTAAGTCCGGCCCCCGTATCAAAAATAAAATCCAGCGGATCGGAATCATCAACACTCAGCTGAATGATGATATGATCACCATACTGCTCAAAAGAGGTAGAGGCTACAGGCTCCTGAGCAAAGGATTTAAAAGCAATAAAAAAGACAAGAATAAGCGATGTTCTCATTGTAAGCGTTTTAATTCTGCACCAATTTAAAAACAGATGACTTTTCTTTCTGCTTTAAGTGTTTAATTTTCTGATTTCTTTTCAATAATTAAAAAGCACACATGCTCAACAAAGTCGAAGAATCGGTTAATTTCTTAAAATCCAGGGGCTTCAAAGCTCCCGAAACAGGTATCATTTTAGGTACTGGTCTGGGCGAGCTCATTCATCATATGGACATCATAGAGACCATCAACTATGAGGATATCCCCCACTTTCCCATCTCAACTGTTGAGTTTCACCATGGCCAGCTGGTTCTGGGCAAGCTTGAGGGTAAATTGGTTGTTGCGATGAAAGGTCGCTTTCACTATTACGAAGGCTACAGCATGGCTGAGGTAGTTTTTCCGGTCAGGGTGATGCACAGGTTGGGTATTAAGAAATTATTAATTTCCAATGCAGGNGGTTCGATGAATCTCGCCTGGAAAAAGGGTGAATTGATGTTACTTGATGACCATATCAATCTCCAGCCTGACAATCCATTACGAGGCAACGGAGCTGCTGAGTTTGGATCAATCTTCACTGATCTGAGCAGGCCCTATGACTCAAAGATGAATGCGATTTTCAGAAAGATAGCAAAGGAGAAAGACATCACCCTCAACGAAGGAGTATACGTAGCGGTATCTGGCCCAAACCTTGAAACCAGGGCAGAATATCGATTTCTGCGAAACATTGGGGCCGATGTGGTGGGCATGTCGACAGTACCTGAGGTGATCGCCGCCAATCAGCTTGGGCTCCCTGTAAGCGCCATCTCTGTGATCACTGATGAATGTGATCCGGACAATTTACATCCCATCAATATCGAAGAAATAATCGCCATAGCCAGGGAAGCCGAAAAAGACCTGGTAGAATTGTTTAAGGGAGTCATCAGCTCAATATGATATGAGTTCCATTTAGTTTCCAAAGCCCTTTTGGTCTCATTAGTTCAAACATCAGTAAAATCTCATGAATTTTTACTAACTTTATTTGAAACAATTCAATAATATCCAAAATTGGTGACTGATAATTATTCTTAAAAAGAGGCCCTCAACCGGCCTCTTTTTTTGTTTTAAGACGATCCGCTCCTTCACAAATACTGAATTCTCATGAAAAAAATCATCAATGGGTATGAGCATATCCTTTATCAACCGCTGGACTTCACCAGGCAAGAGGTTTCTGACAGGGCATCTGAATTTCATCACCTCCTCAAGGGGCGCAGAAGTATTCGATCATTCTCTGATAAAGCTGTGGAAAAGTCCGTTGTTGAGGATATCATCAACACGGCTGCAACGGCTCCTAGTGGCGCCAATAAGCAACCCTGGAGCTTTTGCGCCATATCAAACCAGGAGATTAAAAAAGCGATTAGGGAAGCAGCAGAACAGGAGGAAAAAAAGAACTATCATGAGCGAATGAGTGAAGTCTGGCTTAAAGACCTGGAACCCTTCGCCACAAACTGGCAAAAGCCATTTCTGGAAATAGCCCCATGGCTGATTGTGGTATTTAAGAAGTCATATGAGATAGATGATGACAAGCAGGTGAAAAACTACTATGTCAATGAATCCGTCGGGATTGCCTGCGGTATCCTGATCGCAGCCATCCACAATGCCGGCCTGGTCACTCTTACCCATACACCAAGCCCCATGAACTTCCTGTCCGGGATACTGGAGCGCCCTTCCAATGAAAAACCGTTTTTATTGCTTCCGGTTGGATATCCGGAAAAGGATGTCTATGTGCCCAATATCAGCAGAAAACCGCAAAAAGAAATATTATATTATTATGAATAAGGTTTATCAAATTCATAAAATATTTAGTTATTTTTAGGATAGTCATAAACAGACTCACTTATACTGCGTTATTAGTGACTCTAATAAAGTCTGAAAAAATTTCAGACATGCCTATAGCTGGTTGGGACCCCGTTGATCTATCATCGGGGTTTTCTATTGCTAAATCCTTTATAGTTCGGCATCAATTCAATACACTTTAGGGGAGTTCCGGGATAAATGCTTAATTTATGTGCTGATAATATCCAACATTAAACCCAACCCCTAATGGAGTCGATTTTTATTGTTCTGACAGGAATCGCCGTAGTCCTTATCTGTATCATTGTCCTAAGACTACACGCCTTCCTTTCCCTTCTAATTGCTGCACTTGTTACAGGTTTTTTTACCACCCGGGATCAGCTATACCAGTTTGCTTTACAATCAGGTCTATCAGACTCCGCCGCAGAAGCATTATCAGGCCAGTCATTAGGTTCGCGGCTGGCATCAGCATTCGGATCAACAGCCGGTAAAATCGGGATCCTGATTGCACTGGCTTCCATAATAGGTGCGGCACTCATGAAAAGTGGTGCAGCAGACAAGATTGTCCGAAGCCTGCTAAAAGTGGTGGGCATCAAAAATGGTTCGTGGGCCTTCCTCGCCAGCAGCTTTACTTTGGGGATCCCGGTATTTTTTGATACGGTATTCTATTTGATCATCCCACTTGCCAAATCCCTGGGGGTGCGTGACCCTAAGAAATACAGTCTGTATATCATGTGTACCATTGCCGGTGGTGTGATGGCTCATTCGCTAATTCCTCCTACGCCGGGTCCGCTGTTTGTCGCCAAAGAGCTTGGAGTAGACCTGGGGATCATGATTTTTGTCGGCCTGATCGTGGGTATTTTTGTAGTGCTGTGTGGCTACGTCTATGCCAGATGGGCCAACAACCACTGGGACCTTCCCATGNGGGACACTCCGGACATTTCTATCGAAGAGCTCAAGCAAAACACACAGGTAAAGGATGAAGACCTGCCTTCTATTTGGATCTCTATTTTACCCGTGGTA
>JAHCMM010000054.1 GCA_019192515.1 Cyclobacteriaceae bacterium SS2 | reverse complement strand
ATATCAGTGAAGGTCAGATTATCTCCATCGATCAGAGAGGAAAAAAAGTAATGATTGGTCCTTCATTCCTGGGACTTTATGGTGCCTGGGGTATATCCTTCGGAGCCTTGTTTCCGGTCTATCAGGATGTAATACAAGGTCCTAAAGAGGAATATAGACTTTCAATGAACATTAGTTATTGGTTATAAACATTAAAAACAGAAGAAAATGAAAAAGTTAGGAATTATAGCATTATTGACAATTTTCAGTCTAAGCTGTGCTATGGCTCAGTTGGTCAAAGTAGATCAGGAGGTATTTGGAATGGATTGTGCCCCTTGTGCTTACGGTCTTGAGCGAGGACTCAAAAAAATGGATGGGCTGGAACGTGTAAAAGTAAGCCTCAATGACGGCAAAGCTTATCTCACGCTTGCTCCCAACAATGAACTAACCTTGCAAAAAATCCAGAAAGTAGTAAAGAATAATGGATTTTCAGCCAGAAATGCAGAGGTTACTTTAAAGGGGGAACTGCTTAAAGCGGGAAATGAATGGAAAATTAAGGTCAATGAAGAAACATTCAAAGTCAGCACTGATACTTCTGGTGATATTCTAACAAAGCTCAACCCTGGTAAGATTCGGATAAAAGGATGGGTAAAAGACGTAGAGGATAGTGAGTTAAACGGTAAATGGGAGCTGCAAATAATAGAAATTTATTAGGTTTTGAAATGCTTCAGATTGGAGGTCAACGGACTCAGATAAAAATACCAGCTTTTGCAGAGTATCNCAGCTAATCNAATTTTGCATTTCTTCGTATTTTTGAGCATGCTTGAACAAAAGCTTGAAGCCAGAGACATCAAACCAACAGCCATGCGACTTTTGGTTCTCAGGAAGCTGGTTGAATCAGGAGCTGCCATAAGTCTCAGCGACTTAGAAGCGAAATTTGAAAGGGCAGATAAAGCAACCCTATACAGAACCCTCAAAACCTTTGAAGAAAAGAAGCTCATACACAGTATTGACGATGGAACCGGTGCGGTGAAGTATGCGCTCTGTGAAGAAGGTTGTGAATGCCAACCACAAGATCAGCACATCCACTTTCATTGTGTGGGATGTGGCGAAACTTATTGCCTAACCCAGTCTAAAATCCCTCAAACAAACATTCCGTCGGGTTTCAAGGCAGCCAGTGCCAGCATGGTGTACAAAGGCACATGCGCGAACTGCTCCTAAAACAATGCAAACAGGTTGCACTCCTTTTTCGTTATTGTTGCATAGTGAAATCTTTCGCATTCATATTATCACTGTTTCTGTTAGGGCTATCGGTAGCACCGTGCGCGGATGAAACCACAGCGGATAAGATAGAGGTTTCCTACGAAGAACCCGGGTCTGATCACGACCACAATGAATCCGAAGATATGTGTTCTCCTTTATGTGTTTGCCATTGCTGCCATTCACACCTTGTCGTTCAGCAAATTTTTATAAGTGAGTTAGCTCTCCTTACATTTCCTCTCCGGAGAAGCATCTACTCAGACCCAATAACATCAGGGTTTGTCGGCTCACTGCTACAGCCACCACAGGTTTAATATCAGCTTCATAAGGACAATTCCGTCCAATCGATCTTACTCTAAAGGATCGAAACAGAATCATTTTAACTGATACTAAATCATTTCATACATGATCAATAAAATCATATCGTTCTCGATAAAGAACAAATTCATTGTGGGCTTACTCACACTTGCACTCATAGGTGTGGGGATCTATTCCATGTCCACGGTCAATCTGGGTTCCGTCCCGGATATCACCAATAACCAGGTGCAGGTGATGACTGTATCACCCAATCTGGCTACTGAAGATATCGAGCAGTTCGTCACCTATCCGGTCGAGTTGGCCATGGGTAACCTTCCGGGAGTAGATGAGATTCGCTCTGTTTCAAGATTTGGCCTGTCGGTGGTGACCATCGTCTTTGAAGATGACATGGGCACCTATTTGCCACGCCAACTGGTGCAGGAAAAACTGAACGAACTCCAGGAGACCATTCCCCAAAAATTCGGAAGTCCCACTATGGGACCAATTTCCACAGGTTTGGGGCAGATTTACGAATACACCATCCAACCTCAGGAGGGTTTTGAAACAAAATACTCGCCAACAGACCTGCGCACTATCCAGGACTGGATTGTAAAACGACAACTCACGCTACTGGATGGAGTAGTTGAAGTCAACTCATTTGGGGGTTACATCAAGCAATACGAGGTAGCCATCAATCCTGAAAAACTCAACGCACAAAAAGTTAGCATATCGCAGGTATATGAAGCACTAGCGAGAAACAATGTCAATACCGGAGGGGCTTATATTGAGAAGAATCGAATGTCCAACTTCATAAGAGGAGAAGGATTGATTCGCTCATTAGACGACATTCGAAAAATTGTTATCAAAACCGAAAATGGCATTCCTGTCACGATTGGTGATGTTGCTTCTAAAGTCCATTTTGGACACCAGGTACGCTATGGTGCATTCACACAGGATGGCCGTGAATCGGTGGGCGGCATCATCATGATGCTAAAAGGCTCTAACCCCAATGCGGTCATACAAAATGTGAAAGAGCGAATGGAAGAGGTTGAGAAATCGCTTCCTGAAGGATTGGAAATCAATACCATCATTGACAGAAGTGATCTTATTTCCAGAACGACCAGTACAGTGCAAACCAACCTGATCGAAGGAGCACTCATCGTCATATTTGCGCTCGTCATTCTATTGGGAAGTTTGCGTGGTGGTATCATCACGGCCACTACTATTCCACTTTCACTGCTTTTTGCATTCATACTGATGAAGCAATTCAATGTCTGGGCCAACCTGATGAGCTTGGGTGCCATTGACTTTGGAATTATTATAGATGGTGCGGTGATCATCATAGAAGGAACGGTCTATGAAATCCAGAAACGCATACGCTCTGGTAAAATTAAGTTCAACCAGGGTGTCATGGACGAGGTAGCTTTTGAGTCCGGAAGCACCATGATGGGTTCTGCCTTTTTCGGTCAGATTATCATTCTCATTGTGTTCGCTCCGATCCTGTTTCTGACAGGTGTTGAGGGTAAGATGTTCCAGCCGATGGCCTACACCTTTGGTTTTGCCATGATTGGTGCCATTTTCCTTTGTCTGACGTACGTGCCAATGATGTCAGCCTTATTTATGAAGCCCATCCAAAACAAAAAGAACTGGTTTGGGAAGTTTGAACGCTGGTTGGAAAAGGTGAGTGACAAAATAATCGGCGGTATTCATAAGGCATACCTGCCATTGCTAAAAAGTGCCCTCCGTTTTAAGGCTATCGTAATCATTGTGGCTATTGTGCTGCTGGGAGTTGCCGGATTTACATTTTCGCGTATGGGTGGGGAATTTGTCCCTCAGCTGGATGAAGGAGACCTGGCCATGCAGGCATTGATACGACCGGGAAGTTCGCTCACAGAGTCTAATGAAGTCTCCATGAAAATTGAAAAGCTCTTGCTTGAAAACTTTCCTGAGATCAAAACGGTCACCTCACGCATTGGTGTTGCAGATATACCCACAGACCCAATGCCCATGGACATAGCGGATATGTACATCATTCTGGAAAAGGACAAAGACAAGTGGGTTTCCGCAGCAACCAAAGACGAGCTAATTGATCAAATCAAAGACAAACTCGATGAACAGCTCGTTGGGGTTAACCTCGTCTTTACCCAGCCTGTGGAATTACGGTTCAATGAATTGCTTGAAGGAGTACGGGAAGATATTGCGGTCAAGCTATACGGTGAAGATTTAGAGGTTTTAGCCACCAAGGTTCAGGAGATGGCGGAGATCATTTCCACAGTACCGGGTGCCGGAGATGTCAATGCTGAGCGGACCTCAGGACTTCCCCAAATGACAGTGAATTACAATCGTAATAAGATAGCTCAATACGGGTTAGATATTCAAAAACTCAATGAGTATGTCAGCTCAGCTTTTGCAGGTGGGGTGGCCGGAGTGGTTTTTGAAGGCGAGAAGCGATTCGATCTGGTCATACGCTTTGACGATGCACATCGCAAAAGCATAGATGACTTACGGACACTCTATATCGATCTACCGGATGGGACTCAAGTTCCCATAAAAGAGGTAGCAGATATTAGCTATGTACCTGGACCGATGCAGATCTCCAGGGACAACACCTACCGTAGAACGTATGTTGGAGTGAATGTGAGAGGACGCGATGTGGAGTCGGTGGTGAATGACATACAGGCCAAATTGGATGCGCAGTTGGATCTGCCGGCCGGGTACTACATCACCTACGGTGGAGAGTTTGAAAACCTGCAAAGAGCGAAAAGCAGATTAATGATCGTAGTGCCAATAGCCCTCTTTCTGATTTTCGTTTTGCTCTACTTTGCCTTAGAGTCATTTTCTCAATCTATTATGATATACATGGCTATTCCCCTAGCGGCTATTGGGGGCGTATTTGCTATGTGGTTGAGGGATATGCCATTTAGTATTTCTGCTGGTGTCGGGTTCATTGTACTGTTTGGTGTGGCTGTACTCAATGGTCTTGTATTGATCAACCGCTTCAATTCATTGAAGGAAGAAGGGGTGACAAGTATCAGAGAGAGAATTTTAACAGGAACAAAAGAACGAATCAGACCTATTATGTTGACAGCAACTACAGACATTTTCGGATTTTTACCCATGGCATTTTCAGCTTCCGCAGGAGCGGAAGTGCAACGACCATTGGCTACCGTGGTGATTGGTGGTATGCTCACTGCCACCCTACTTACTCTAGTGGTACTTCCGGTGCTTTACACGTTTGTAGAAGGCAGAAGTGACAAAAGAAAAAGCCTGAAAGCACCGAATGCCAATGTGATTATTGCCCTGATCGTTTGTGGTGGATTGTTTGGATTACCAGCTGTGGGAAATGCGCAGGAAACCAAGTCTGTGAATACGCTGGAAGAAGCCATTGAAATAGGATTGGCCAATAATGGAAACGTCAAGGTGGCCAAAACTAACATTGACGTTCAACGGCAAGGAAAGAAGGCCGCATTCAACCCGGGCAAGACAGGTATTGGCATGCAATACGGACAATACAACAGCTTTGAAAATGATTTTTCTTTCAATGTTGGCCAGTCCTTTGAATTTCCTACGGTTTACGGAAAACAGCGCAATCTGGCAAATGAACGGGTTGAGGGGAGTCAAAAACAGCTAGCTGTTACAGAGAACGAACTCAAAGCGAGTATCCGACAAGCCTGGTACGAGCTGGCCTATTTGCACGAGACCAGAAACCTGTTGCTTTACCAGGACTCCATCTATGGAAGGTTCCTCAATGCCGCAACTATCCGGTTTGAGACGGAAGCTACCAGTTATTTGGAAAAAGCGGCCGCAGAAACGCAGGTGATGGAAGTCCAGAATCAGTTGAAGCTATTGGAAGCCGATATGATCATCCAGGAAAAACAGCTTCAGATCCTGCTTAATGACACCACGGATTTGGCTTTTGCGCCCTCCGGTCTGGAGGAACGACAGGTTTTGGCACTCCAGGATCGTGCACTGATTGCAAACAATCCATTTCTGCAGTTTACACAGCAGCAGGTGGAGATTGCGGATGCGCAGAAATCCGTTGTTTCTTCCAAATTAATGCCTGAGTTTTTTGTGGGGTATTTCAACCAGTCACTGATTGGTGGTGAAACAGCAGATGGTGGTGTTGCAACATCTTCTGACCGGTTTGGAGGCATACAGGCAGGCATTGCCATTCCATTGTTTTTTGGCTCCTATAAGGCAGACATTAAGGCCGCTAGCCTGCGTGAACAAATGGCTAAAACCAATCTGGAATACTTCCAGACCACCGTTCAGGGACAATTTAGTCAGCAGGTGGAAGAAGTAAATAAATTCCGCAATAGCCTGAATTATTACAATGAAAAAGCAATTCCACAGGCGAATTTAATTCTGGACAATGCCCAGAAGAGCTTTGAGAGCGGAAACATAGGTTATGTAGAATACTTTCAAAACCTCAACCAGGCCCTGAACCTCAAATTCAATTACCTCAATACATTAAATGGATACAATCAGGCGGTCATCAACCTGGAGTTCCTGATCGGTCAATAAAATTTAAAGAACCTTAAAATATTAAATAATGAAAAAGCAAATCATATATATACTGGCGCTGGTACTGATGGTATCGGTATTTACCGGTTGCGGAAGCAAGTCTGCTGATAACTCGGAAGATGCTTCTCATGAACATAAAGAAGGTGAAGAAGGACATGAAGAAGAAGGAATGAGTGAACTACACCTTTCGGATCTCAAATTTGAAAGTCTGGGAATAAAGATTGATGCGCTACCGACTCGCGCACTATCTGATGTAGTAGAGGCCAACGGTCAGCTGGAGGTACCACCCCAGCATGAAGCAACTGTTACAGCTATTTTGGGAGCCAATGTGACTTCCATCAAAGTGATAGAGGGAGACAAGGTAAGAAAGGGTCAGATATTGGCCTACCTGGCTCACCCCAATCTGAGCAGCATTCAATCCAACTATGTAAGGGCATATAGCCAGTTGCAATACCTGGAGAAAGAACACGCACGTCAAAAAAAGCTCTATGAAGAAAATGTGGGCTCGGGAAAGACCTATCAGCAAACCTTAGCTGACTATCAAACCACAAAAGGTGAAGCAAAAGGCTATGAAGCCCAGCTCAAACAACTCAGTTTGAATGTAGAGAAGATACGGCAGGGAGAAATATATGAGCAAGTGCCTGTGGTTAGCCCTATAAGTGGCTACATAGAAAAAGTAGAAGTTCAGTTAGGGCAGTTCGTAGATCCTCAGACGGTGATGTTCAGGGTTGTTAATACCGATCACATCCATGCCGACCTGATGGTGTTTGAAAAGGATGTTTATAAAGTAAAAAAAGGACAAAAAATAACCTTCACCGTGGAGTCGGTTCCCGGAGCTACATTGACGGCCGATATTTATTCTGTTGGCAAACAATTCGAGCAAAACCCCAAAGCGGTACACATACATGCCGAAATTGATCAAAAAGAAGATTTTCTGATTCCCGGGATGTACATCAATGGAAGAATCCATACCAACAGCCGGGAAGTTATGGCCTTACCGGAAGATGCCATCATAGAAGAAGAAGGCAAGCCTTATATTTTTATTGCGGAATCTCATCAGGAAGACGGAGAAACCGAATGGGCATTTAAACCAGTGGAAATTCGAACAGGCATTATCGATGAAGGATGGGTAGAGATCAAGCTGCTGGAGGCGTTACCCGAGGGTACTAAAGTAGCCTGGAACAACGCCTATTATCTTATAGGAGAGATGAAAAAAGGTGATACAGAGCACGGCCATTAAGTGCCAAGTGGGTGAGGAATAGTTGGTGATTAAAGGTTGGCAAAGGGCAGTTGGCAAGTAGGCAAACACTGAAAGTGAGCTTGCAACACAATTACCAACTGCCTTTTTGCCCCTTGCCAACTTTATTAATTGATTAAAAATTATAACGACTAAAAAGATGAAAGAAATAAAAGCATTTATAAAGCCAAAAAGAGTACAGGTAGTGGTAAAGTCTCTGCGGGATGCAGGGTTTGAAAGTGTCACACTATCCAAAGGAGAAGGTACGGGAGCTCACAAAGACCCTGATGCATCGCCTTCCCTGGACTTTCGTTTTACCGATAGCCCGATTGTAAAACTGGAACTGGTTTGCCAAAATGAAGAAACGGAAAAAGCAGTGCAATTGATATGCGGAAAGGCTCAAACGCCTGATCCGGGCGATGGAATCATTTACGTTTCTGAAATAGATGATGCCTACAGAATAAAGACCGGAAAGTCTATCAAAAGATTTGATATGAAGTGAAAAATGTCATGGAGTTTCCAATTGAAAAAAATGAGGCAATTAGCCAGGACAAGGGGTGGGCTTTGTTTATCAGACTTATATATCAACAGCAAGTCCAAATTGTGGTGGCAATGTGCAAAAGGCCACCGGTGGCAGGCCACCCCTTTTAGTGTGAAGATACGGAAAAGCTGGTGCCCTGAATGTGCTAACAACGTTCCGCATGGAATAGAGAAGATGCAATTCCTGGCTCATGCAAAGGAAGGTAAGTGTCTTTCTAACGAATACATAAACTCCAAAATACCCTTGAGGTGGCAATGTAAAAACGGTCATCGTTTCCGGGCTACCGCTGATAGTGTGATTCAGGGGAGTTGGTGCAGGAAATGTAGGGATAATTTGAAAAATTAAAATTGATATTATTATGAAAGCTATAAAAGTTTTAATTCCCATGATTACGGCATTTATGCTGTTGCAGGGATGTGCCATTGTAAGGCCCGGAGAGGTGGGTGTAGATGTGCATTTTGGAAAGGTGAAACCAGCGGTAATGAAGCCGGGCCCTCATCATTTTATGGGGTTTATCGGGAGGAAAATAGAACGTTTTGACACGCGGATTGTCAATTACTCCCGGGAACTCAATTTCCATACAAAAGAAGGGATTGAGGTAAGCTCTGAAATAACCATATTATACCATATTGTTCCTGATTCGATCATTCGCATTTATCAGGATTTTGGTGGCGGTTATCAGGAAACGGTCATTGAGGATAACCTGATCACAATCCTTCGGCAAACGGGACTTGAGTATAAAGCCACTCAGCTGATTACCGAACGAAATACGATTGAAAATACCATTAAAGAAAAAATGAATGCGGTAATCCGTGATTATGGTTTTGCAATGGATCTTGTAATGCTTAAAGAAGTCGATTTGCCACAGGCAGTGGTGGAAACCATCGAGGCTCAGCTCAACGCAGACGAGATAGCCAAGAAGACAAAAATCGAGAATGAGATAAAAAGGAACCAGTTGGATTTTGAGCTGGAGAAACAAAAGAAAGAAAAGGAGATGGCCATCATTACCGAGCGTATGCAAATCGATTTCAACATTGAGAAGCAGAAGAAAGAAGCAGAAAGGCTATTGATTGAGGCAGAGGCTATCAAAAAGCAGCAGGCCATCATCAACGCCACCCTGAATGACCGGCTCATCAAATACAAGAGCCTGGAAATCACCAGGGAGCTGGTCGGCTCTAAGAACACTAAAGTAATTGTAACCGATGGTAAATCACCGGTAATTGTAAACGACAATTAAATATATGTTTAACCTTAAAATCTACAGCTATGATGCACGATTGGTATTTCGGAGGAATGCATTGGATCTGGTGGATCTTGTGGCTTATCCTCCTATGCTGGATATTCTTAATCCCTTACCCTACGCCCGGACAAAACAGACGGAAGGATAAGGCCATGGAAGCCCTGAGAGAGCGATATGCCCGGGGCGAGATATCCGATGAGGAATTTGAACAAAAGAAGAAAGTCCTTCAGGATAAGAAGAAGTAGTTACACAGCCACAGGTGTATCCCAAGCGAGGTGACACCTGTGGTTTATAAAAGGATATTGTAAAATGAAAAACCAGAGATTTCTTGCTTATATACTTATTGGATTAACCTTTGGACTATTTGTGATACAGCCCCTGGCTATTTCACTTCACATGTATGACATGCAGGGAGATAACGGCAGTTGGTGGGAATATCTTCCTCCCGCATATCAGCAGGTTGCTGGTTCATGGGATTTAGATCAGGCCGTCATCAAATTGCTATTCGGGTTGCTGGGCATTGCCTTGTCGCTTATGTTTATGGTCAGGCAAAAAATATTTCAGCTTACCATAAGAAGGGATAGGTTGGAGGAGATCAGGGAGTTGATTGCGGCAGGAGAAAACCAGCAAGTTGAGTTCAAATCTACCTTAAGGTGGGATTTGAGACAGTTTAAGCCGAATAAGGCTCTGGAAGACGTAGTAGCCAAAACAATTGCCGGATTTATGAATACCCGGGGAGGGCACCTATTTATTGGTATTGACGATGATGGACAGGCACAAGGTTTACATGAAGATTATGCAAGCCTGAAAAAACCGGGACGAGATGGTTTTGAGCAGTATATAATGCAACTGATCTCCACCAAATTAGGGACAAATTATTGCGCTCTGATAGATGTTTCTTTTTTCCAAATAGAAGGGCTTGATGTCTGTCATCTTGAGATTAAACATGCGCACTCTCCGGTCTATCTGCATCAGGACGACCGTTCACACTTTTATATCCGTACAGGAAATGGTACGCGTGAGCTTGACATACCCGAAGCGTTAAATTATATCGAAGAAAACTTAAATGGTCGCTCATTGTGACAAGGAATTTATCACAGCTCTATTATTGGAGTAACTATAAAACCAAAATCAGATCAACAAACTGAATTAAAATGCTCTTAAATAAAAGAATATCCATACTTGACTTTATCAAAACCATTAAGGTTGATATAGTACTTATCTCCTCGTATGCGGTTGTGGTAGGCATTTTCGATCAATACGGATTTCTTGACAAAATTTCGGTTCCTATTAGTGTTACTGCTGTTTTTGGTACTGCGGTAGCCTTGCTGTTGGGTTTTCGAACCAATCAAGCCTATGAACGGTGGTGGGAAGCCCGTATTATTTGGGGTGCTATTGTTAACGATTCCCGAACACTGGTTAGACAATGTGTTTCATTTTTCAAAAGGAGCAACGGGCAGTACGATACCTTGGTCAATGAAATGGCCAATCGTCAGATCATTTGGTGCTATGCGCTCGGAGAATCACTAAGAAAACTACCTTTTTCCCACAGGGTCATTAAATATAAAGAATCCAATAAGACCGAAGCATTTAATATTCCAAATGCTTTATTGTCAGAACATTCTGAAACTTTGCTAAAGGCAAAAGAAAAAGGTATGGTGAATGATTTTCAGCAGGTGCAAATCGATAGCACCATCGCCAGATTATGTGATTCTATGGGCAAGTGCGAACGCATAAAAAACACGGTTTTCCCCAAAGCACACAGCCTGTTGATCCATACCATTATTTATGTCTTTGCTACCATGCTGCCATTCGGTTTAACTGATGAATACCTAATTGTAGAAATAGGCCTGACTATTGGTATACCGATCATTTTTATTGCCATCGAAAAAACCTCCATTCTCATGCAGNATCCTTTTGAGAACCAGCCTTTGGACACGCCCATGACAGACCTGGCGGAAACGATAGAAATAAACATCAGGCAAATGATTGGAGAAACGGATGTTCCTGAAAAGAAAAAACCGACAGACTATTATGTTTTATAACACAAAATATTAACAATGGATTTTCAAACTGAAATAACGCTCATACCAAGGTTACTTGTCGCCCTTGTACTCGGTGTTTTGATAGGACTCGACAGGGAAATTGACGGGCATGCCGCAGGAATCAGAACGTATGCTGCCGTTTGCCTGGGTGCGGCTTTAGTCACAATTATCAACTCCCACATTGAAGTTGCAGATCAGACCCGAATTGTTGCCAATATTGTTTCAGGCATTGGCTTCTTGGGGGCGGGTATTATTTTCAGAGATGGATCCAAAAATTTCATTTCAGGTTTGACAACCGCAGCTACTATTTGGGCCACTGCTGCTGTAGGAATTGCTATTGGATATGGCATGTACCTTATCGGGAGTGTCACATCCGCTTTGCTTATTCTATTATTGATTTCACATCATTTCCCTTTTTTAAAAAAGAAAAATATCAGAAAATGAAAAAACTACAAATAAAAATACCACTTCTCCTGCCTGAAGTACCGGACGAGAAGGATCAATGCGTGCAAAAACTTATTCAACAGCTTCAGGATAAAGAAGGCCTAGAAAAAGTGCATGTAACAGATGAAACGGACAATGGCGTACCACAGCTATGTTTTCATTATGATTCGAACTTGATCTCCATAGACCGTATCCAGTCGCTGGCAGAGCAAGCCGGAGCGGAAATCACGCAAAAATTTGGTCACAAACTCATAGAAGTAGAAGGCATTCGCCATACCCGCCATGCCCGTCATATAGAGCGGGATCTTCGGGGTATAGCCGGTATTTTGGAGGCCTCCGTATCGGCATCCGGCATGGTGCGTGTAGAGTATGATACGGCCAAAGTGGATGAGGCGAAAATCATGAAAGCACTGAGAAAAGAGGGACTTGATATACCGGATACCCAGGTAAGTGCCGAACGTTTTCTTGATAAGGTAAAAGAAGCTGAAAAAGGCGAAGAACAAAAAGAAGAAGCTCGCAAGGAACATGACCATGAGGAAGGTGAAGATCATGAACATTTGCACGGTGGCATTTTCGGTAAAAACACCGAGCTGATCTTTTCCATCATCTGCGGAGCATTATTAGGTATTGGCTTTGGGCTTACTTACATCGAAGCTGTGCCTTCCTGGGTGAGCCTCACATTATACATCGGAGCATATTTCTTTGGCGGCTATTTTACAGCCAAAGAAGCCATTCAAACAGTGGCAAAAGGGGGCTTTGAAATTGATTTCTTGATGCTGGTAGCGGCCATTGGAGCGGCAATTCTGGGCGAATGGGCGGAAGGTGCATTACTCCTCTTCCTTTTTAGCATGGGGCATGCGCTGGAACACTATGCTATGAACAAAGCCCGTAAATCCATTGCTGCTTTGGCAGAGCTCGCTCCTAAAACGGCCTTGCTCAAGAGAAATGGCAAGACCGAAGAAGTTGGCATAGAGGAATTGAGCATCGGTGACATCATTGTGGTGAAGCCCAATAGCAAAATCTCAGCTGATGGGGTGGTTGTCAGCGGCCAAAGTAGTGTAAACCAGGCGCCTATCACCGGGGAAAGTGTACCGGTAGATAAAGTGCCAGTNGATAATCCCGATAAAGACTGGTCGCAGGAAAAAGACATCAAAGATGAGAACCGGGCTTTTTCGGGCACGATCAATGGCAACAGTACGCTGGAAATCAAGGTGATTAAAGTAGCGAAGGACTCTACACTTTCCCGCCTGGTGAAACTGGTCAATGAAGCCCAGACCCAGAAATCACCTACACAACGGCTCACCGACAAATTTGAGAAATATTTTGTGCCGTCTGTACTGGTTTTGGTAGTCATACTCAATTTCGCATTTCTGGTACTGGACGAAACCTTTAGCGAAAGCTTCTACCGTGCGATGGCCGTATTGGTGGCAGCCAGCCCTTGTGCTTTGGCGATAGCCACCCCAAGTGCAGTATTAAGCGGAGTAGCAAGGGCCGCCAAAAGCGGGGTGCTTATCAAAGGGGGTCGTCCGCTGGAAGATCTGGGTGTACTCACCGCCCTGGCTTTTGACAAAACCGGAACACTTACCGAAGGCAAGCCCAAGCTCACCAAAGTAGTGGCTTTGGGCGATGTAAACGAGGAAGAGCTGTTGAAAATAGCTGTAGCAGTAGAAACCCTCAGTGACCACCCGCTGGCCAAAGCTGTAGTGCGGGATGGTAAAGAGCTATTGGATAGGGTTGATATTCCGGAAGCAAAAGACCTGGAAGCGGTACTTGGCAAGGGGATTAAGGCCTCCCTGGGTAATGATAAAGTGTACATCGGCAATCTGGAGCTCTTTGAATCCCTGGACGATAAAAAGCCGGAGAAGGAAACAGAAGAAAAAGTAAAGTCGCTGGAATCAGAGGGCAATACCACCATGCTGATCCGTCAAAATGACAAATACATAGGCATCATTGCCCTGATGGATACCCCCAGAAAGGAAGCTAAAAATACCCTTGAGCAACTCAAGAAGATGGGTATTAAGCGCATGATCATGCTTACGGGTGATAACCAGAAAGTAGCCGATGCAGTAGCCAAAGAGATTGGCCTTACGGATGCCTGGGGTAGTTTGCTGCCAGAAGAAAAGGTAGAAGCCATTAAAAAGCTCAGGGAAAAAGAATCCAAAGTAGCTATGGTGGGCGATGGCGTGAATGATGCACCAGCCATGGCCAATAGCACCGTAGGTATTGCCATGGGAGCAGCGGGCAGTGATGTAGCCCTGGAAACAGCCGATATAGCCCTGATGGCTGATAAGCTGGAGACCTTGCCTTTTGCAATCGGTTTAAGTAGAAAGGCTAAAGGCATTATCAAACAAAACCTTTGGGTGAGTCTGGGTATTGTGGCTTTATTGATACCAGCCACGATTTTCAGCTTTGCCAACATTGGTATTGCCGTACTGATTCATGAAGGCTCTACGCTGGTAGTGGTATTCAATGCGTTGCGTTTGTTGGCCTACAAAAAGTGAGAAAATTGAAGAAAAGCACATTCCATATAAACAAAATGGACTGCCCTTCAGAGGAGCAGATGATCCGTATGAAGTTGGAACCTTATAAAGAGGTGAAGCAGCTTTCTTTTGATATTCCAAATCGTAAACTGGAGGTATATCATACAGATGAAGTAGAAGAGTTCCATCAGGCCATCGGTGAACTCAAACTCAATGACAGGTTGGAAAGTACGGAAGATGAAGTTGAGTTGCCACTGGCTTCTGACGATTCTCACCAGCGCAAAATATTGTGGTGGGTGCTGGGAATCAATTTCGGGTTCTTTGTGATAGAGATGACTACCGGCTGGATTTCCAACTCTATGGGCCTGATAGCCGACTCATTGGATATGCTGGCAGATTCTATCGTTTATGCACTAAGCCTGTTTGCAGTTGGTGGTGCTGTTTCCAGAAAGAAGAAAGTCGCCAAATTCAGCGGTTACTTTCAAATGGGATTGGCGCTCTTAGGTTTCTCAGAAGTATTGCGGAGGTTTTTCAGCGAAAGCGAAACACCTCTCTTTCAGTGGATGATCGTCATAGCAATACTGGCCCTCATAGGCAACCTGGTTTCGCTCTGGCTGATCAATAAAGCCAAAAGCGAAGAAGCCCACATGCAGGCCAGCGCCATATTCACGTCTAATGACATTATCGTAAATGGTGGGGTGATTTTGGCAGGAGTGTTGGTTTATTTTCTCGATAGTAAATGGCCGGATCTGGCCATCGGGGGAATTGTATTTGCCTTCGTGATGAGAGGCGCAATCAGAATACTAAAACTTGCAAAATAATTATGGGACATAATCACGATCATTCACATAATCAGAAAGAAGGCAATGTTAAAGTTGCCTTCTTTCTAAACCTGAGCTTCACCATTATTGAAGTCATTGGTGGACTCTATACCAATAGTTTAGCTATCCTTTCAGACGCATTGCATGATCTGGGAGATAGCCTTAGTTTGGGACTCTCGTGGTACTTTCAAAAGCTCTCCAAGAAAGGAAGAACAAAGAAGTTTTCTTATGGATATAAGCGGTTTTCACTGTTAGGTGCTATCATCAATTCCATCGTTTTAGTTGCCGGATCCATATTCATACTCACTAAAGCAATTCCTGAACTTTTCAATCCAGGAGAAACCAACGTTCAAGGAATGCTCTATCTCGCTATTTTGGGAATAGTGGTCAATGGAGCTGCTGTTTTGAAACTCCGAAAAGGGGAATCTCTGAATGAAAAGGTTGTTTCATTACATCTGTTGGAAGATGTCTTGGGATGGGTAGCAGTCCTTATCGGTAGCATCATCATGATGTACACAGATGCACCATTTATTGATCCGTTGCTCTCAGTTCTAATTTCCCTTTTTGTACTCTACAATGTCTATAAGAACCTTCGCAAAAGCATGTTGGTAATCCTGCAGGGTATCCCTGAGGATGTTTCTTTAGAGGATATCAAAGAGAAGCTCAAGGATATTTCGGAAATCACAGATGTGCATGACAATCACGTTTGGTCAATGGATGGAGAATACAATATTCTTACGATCCATCTAAGGTTGGACAAAGACTACAAACTTTCCGAGCAGGCCAAACTCAAGGAGAAAGTACGATCACAACTCAAAGATGAATCCATTAATCACATCACCATAGAGTTTGAAGGGCAGGAAGAGAATTGTGATTTGGAGGATTGTTGAGACGGAGAGTAAATACTAGGATGATTTTGAGAAGCAATTTCTCATGATCAACATTCAATTTTTCAGCAATCTTGAAAAGAGTAGTTAAGAGCCAATATTCTTGATTATCAGCTAATTGCATATTTCACCCGAATCTGTCACAAAGGCCTTTTACTGGTTTTGCGATATACGTTGCCACTTTGAAAAAAAATAGATCCTACGGACGATTTTTTACGGTAGGAGCCTTTCAAAGCAACGACAACTAAATATCTCCCTTATCAAATCCAGTATTCAAACCGCATCAACAAAAAATTATTTTTTACTTAAAAATTACAATTATGAACACTTTAAAGAACACCGCATCGATCATCGGAAATCTTGGAAATGATCCTGAAGTAAGAACCTTTGACAACGGTAAAAAGCTCGCAACATTTGCAGTTGCTACCAATGAAACCTTTTCCAATAACAAAGGTGAAAAAGTAACAGATACCCAATGGCACAACGTCGCTGTCTGGGGAAACCAGGCAGAAAACGTTGAAAAGATTCTCAAAAAAGGATCCTTCGTAGCCATCACCGGCAAGCTCATCAACAGAAGTTATGAGAAAGATGGTCAAACACGTTACATCACCGAAATTCAAATGAATGAATTTCTTAGTCTTGACAAAAAACAAGACTAATCCTTCTGAAATATTATCAAAAAAGCCTCCGAAGAGGCTTTTTTGTCCTTTAAGGCCTTTTTTTATTTGGATAGAGTTCTATAATGGATAGCGCATTTTACCATTAGGAAGACCTTGATCAAGAAATGAAGAAATGGCAAAAAAGAGGTACATGATTATAGTGTTCCACCCCACCCGCATTTTCGGCCTGTTTTCTGATTGAAACCCCTACCCTTCTTTAACCTTTCCGGAGTAAACCACAGGGTTTCATTGGACTTCATTGCACAGGTTCTCCCTACCCGCAAACAGACATTTCGCTCCTGCTGATTTGGTGCAAATACCCAAATCATCCCTTACTCAAAGACTGTTTTAACCCGAATTATGTATTAGAACTTCGTCATGAGGGGTTAAATACCAAAAAGTCAGCAAGTTTTATTGATTTCAGCATAGCAACGCTATGGTTAAGTCACAAAACTCAGCAAAGCGGGCTGAATTGAAGATATTTAGCCACGGAATAGATTTACTAATCCATAATCCGGGTCATTTGCCGAAACAAGCATTCCGTTGTACTGCAGCCTGTTTCCTTTCCCTGAGAACCTTTGTGGTGCAATTAAGGAAGCCCATGAAATCCGGAAAGGTTAAGCTGCCCGGTGTTTCCTTTGGCCATCAATGGAAAATCAGTACAGAAGCCAAGAGTTGTTCTACTTTAGTATATTTCCAGGGAATGATTATAACCCCATACCGAATCCTTTTGATCGGTTAGGTCTTTTTTTTTAAGGAATTCAATTTTCTTTTGATAGGTCTGTATGGCCAGCTGATAGAGGAAATCATGGAAAGGCTGTGCATTCTTCTTATCAATAGATGTCCGGATCGCCTTAAAATAGGTATCCTTATCTTTCTTCGAGATCTGCAGGTGACCATGACCATTTTTCACCAGCTCATAATTCATCATCAGCCTGGCAGTCCTTCCGTTTCCATCCTGCCAGGGATGAATGAGAACAGTTTCCAGATGTAGTGTGGAAGCTTTTATGAAAGGATCCTGTATCTCTTTGATCTTCCCAAACAGGTCCTTGAACAATTGCTTTGCTTTCTCCGGATAAGGAGTAGATCTCCCCCCTACTCTATTGGTAATCGTTTTGTACTGCCTAGCGGAGTCTTCCTTTATCCAGGACCTGGTATTTAGACGATGGAAAGTCATAGCAAGGGATTCGCTCATTTCGAAGCCTTCTTGGATAAACCCATGCATGCGTTTGAAAGCATCGTGTGCATCCTTGATCTCCAGATGCTCCCGGAGCGAATGGCCCGGCACCACTTTGTCAGTAATAATAATGGTTTCTGTCTCTCCCAGGGAGATGGTATTGCCCTCTACCGCACAGGTATTGTAGGCATAAGAGATGGCCGCCTGATCGATATCATGCTGATCAAATTCAGGACCTCCTACCTTCCGGTACTCGGCTAATAAGGTATTGTATGTATCGCGTAGCATGGCAATACAAATTTAAGTGATTTTTGAGTAAGGAGTTTGCTGATCAAACAGTTTTGAGTGAAAGAATAATAGTGTATTTTTATACGTAGCCATTCACACCAAAGAACCAAAGAACTATGAAAAAGCTATTCCTCCTATCTGTCATACTCCCTTTGGGAGTAATGGCCCAAAATTTTGATTATCTGCCAGCTCCAGTCGGCAATAACCAGGTCCTCACCTATTCCCAATTTACGCTATCCTACAATGAAGAACATGAACAGGCAGACTGGGTGGCCTATGAGCTGACCCGGGCAGAAGCCGAAATGGACCGGGATCGATGTGACTGTTTTGCAAGCGACACCAATGTGGGCACTGGAAGCGCTGTTGACGGAGACTATTCATCTACCGGCTTCGATCGTGGCCACCTCTCTCCTGCAGCTGATAACAATGCATCGGAACTTGCAAACCGTGAGTCCTTTCTTTTTTCAAACATGAGTCCGCAGCTGCCCTACTTTAACCGGGAGGTATGGGTAAAACTGGAAAGCTGGGTAAGGCAAAAGGCCACCGAGCTGGGTACAGTCTATGTGACTACAGGACCTATTTTCGTCAACAACCTTGGCAAGATTGGTAATAATGAGGTGACAATCCCCGGATATTACTACAAAGTTCTCTTGACCTTCAAAGAAGATGGAAACCCTTCAATGGTGGGTTTCCTGTTCCCCCATGTAGTACCGGCATCTGCAGACTTTAAAGACTTCGTGGTTCCGGTAAATACCATAGAGACAATCACCGGCCTGGACTTCTTTCCAGCGCTTGATAACCGCGATGAAGGAAGATATGAAGCGATGATAAGTAACAGTGTTTGGGGACTTTAAGCCTTCAATAACGCACCATTTTTTTGAAACAGTAACCATTCTATGCCATAGTCGCTAAATTTGTAGGATCATGAAGATCGAATTCTTTTCAACTGCAGAAGAACTGAAGGCTGATAGAGTACCGAGAAAGTACACTAAGAAGGAGCTTATTGCTAAGAAAAAAGCTGCAAGAGCCATCAACAGAATTCGTATCAACAATCCTGACAGCAAGAAACCCTGATGGGATCCATTAAATTATAATGAAAGACCCCTGGAGTTCTTAATTTCTTTTTTTGGGAATTTATCGAAGTCAGAAAGAACCATTTCAGGCGTTATTTGATGATTGATATTTAAATGAGCTAGATTATCAGCTTTATATAGCCTCTTGAGAAGTTTACTATCCTGGAGCTTCATCATTGTGGAATTAAATAGTGCCTCTTTCCTTCCTGCTTTTTTCCCACAATAAACAGAACTCATGATTTTTACATACGCTTTAAAAAAATCTTCCTCTTTAAATTCTTTTTTTAGACACGTAAGATCATAAATATCCCGCCATTGATCTCTTAGTGTCAGGGCTACAAGTTTCATCCCTAACAACGAAAATTTGTCAGGGAGACGAATCTTACCTAATCGAGAATAAGTTTTGGGTCCGTGAAACTGATTTTCAGAATGAAGATCTATTTTGATNCCGTTAAGTCTACATCGGATTGAGTATTCATCGGCATTTTCAAGGTGAGTTATTGAAAAATCCTTTTTGAATTTCTTAAATATTTCTGAAAAATTGGGGAGGGGTAATCTCTTTCCTGGATAGGGATTAAAGCAAAAAATATCCAGGTCTTCACTCAACCTGTGCTTTAATTGAATGGATAATGCGGTACCACCTACCAAATAGTATTTTTCAAGCTCTTGATACTCCATTATTTGTTCAAGAACCTTATATGTATTCTCAGATACCCCTTGCAACAAGTCTATTCAGTTTCTTCTTTTTGAGAGCTGAAATGTATTTTTCAGGATTGGATGCATTAAAGAAAAAGGCTACAATCTGCTCCTGTTTTTCAGGGTCACGTCCGGACAAAAGCATTTGATCTTTCCAGACAGCTTTGATTTTCCTTTCATCAAACGCCTGACGAAGGTCATACCAATCAGACTTATTTCCAAACTGAAGATATTTCTCTATGATCAGCTCTTCAGGAAGCTTTTTAATTTCAGCCACATTATATGACCATAACAGATGCTTCAACTCACCCAAAAGTTTGCGTTCCAGTTTATCTCTTATGTCACTCTTGTAAGCCATTATTTAAATTTAGCTCTAATTCAATTAGCTAACAAAATTAGTAGGATAATAGCTCCATTCTTAAATATCTTCTTAAAAAGCTAGCTTGAGGCTTTTACTTTTTATTTATTGCTTAAGTGATGACCCCAATCCTAAAATAGGAAATCCATCAATTGGGTCAAGAATTTCCAAAACGATTTTTACCAGCTTGGCCATCTTTGTAACCATTGCTCCAGGGCATTACTCCTTTTATTTATTGTTTAAAACAATGGGATTACAATCTGTTTTCGATTAAACCATTATTTTTAACGTTATGAAGAGCTCAGGGGTTCACCCGATCCACAATGTCAGAAGTGATGGAAATATTCTTATCGACATAATCCTCAATCAAGGAGCTCTCTATGTTCGACTAATTGATTATCGGGCAAACAGAAATGAAGAATACCTTTTCTCAGGCAAAGAGGGGATTGATCAATTGCCCTATGCCAGTGGAACCCGCAGGTTCTTATCCAATGGGCTTAAATACTGCAGGGTCATGGCAAAGCTTCTGTCTCTACAGGATCTGAGTGATCATGCTAACACGATTAAGGAGTTACTTGAAAAAAATGGTAGCCTGAATATCAACGCCATTAATAAAATGACAGAGATCCCAGAAAAGATGATCACAGACAGTCTGTTCGAACTTCTTGCTAAGAAGTTAATTGCTCGCGTAGGCTATGAGAAGTATGCCATCAAAGATCAGTTCGGACACATCCGATCCTTATTTGACCCTTCCAAAAATCTGAGTTTTCTTTGATATTCGATATCAGCCTGCAGCCTTATCAGCCTTTGGAAGTCTTCCAGTTTTGATTTCACTGAATTTTTCCAGGACTTTCCTATTGGGGTAAACATTAAGCATACTTCCAATTATCTTGACTTTCTGGGCCTTAGTTTCGTGATGGAAACTCTTAGATGACTCTTCTAACATGGTGTCAAAGACATCATCCAGCTCACCAGTGTTTTTCACTGATTCAAGAAGTTTGAGCTCAGATGCTACTATTTCACTAGCTAATTCTTCTTTTTTTTTTCGATATCCGGATACAATATCACCGATAAGGATACCTAAAAAACCGATGGCCAGAAATCCAAAGCCTGCTCCAGCAATATAATAGACTAAATCACTGTTCATTATAGTTCTACCAATTTACGCAATTCCAGATAATTTCTAACAAAGTATAAAAAAGCTACAACTGCCAAAGAAAAGGTGGTTCCTAGGAAGAAACTTAGAGGACCATGAATTTGTTCGCCGTTCTTATCAAAAAAGCCTGCAAGAATCCCTCCAAGTCCTAACATTACTCCATTAGCACTGATCTTTAACATGGTCTTTCGGAAATCAATCTGTTCCTTAGTCAGTTCGTCCATTGATTAGTATTAACGTAGATTTTTTTGTGTGAGTAGTAAATATAGTAAAATACTATTTCATGTAACTGTCTTTAGAAGAAGCTATAAAGGGGTAGATTACCACTCCCCATTATTGTTAGTATAAATCCTAAAAACGCTATTCACGGAGTAAGAAATCCATCATTTGTTTGAGAATTTCTAACTTTTTTAAGCATTATTATATGTCGCGATCTATTACCAAAGAAATAATGAATGTTACCAGGAAAAACAAAAGAAAAGAGTTTTCCAATCTTCAAGTGGAATTTGGAAGAATTCTATCCAGTACTCGAAAAGAAAGACAGATGACTCAACATGATCTTGAGGAAAGTTCAGGCATTTCTTTACGAATGATTTCGGATTTGGAACGGGGACTTCTTCAACCAACCCTGACTACCCTTGTTAAGCTAGCTAAAGGACTTAATACCACCACTGTCATACTAATGCAAAAATTACAAAACAAGATAAATAAATAGCTGATATCATGATTTCGTAATTTCTCTTCGCATAGAGTATTAATTTTTATACAATTGACAGATTCACCATAAGTCTTTTTGGATCATACATGTCTTTATTCATCTGGTGATACCAATTCGAGTTGAGATTCATGCAGCACTGAACCCCCATTCCTAATTTTAGGATCAAAACTTACAGTGTAATCTCCAGGGCCAGCATAGAACACTTTTTCTCCGTCTGGTAAATTGATATAATAATCAGTCTCATAAGCATATGTAGGGCACAGAATGAATTGTTCTCTATCGCAAAATGAATTGTTGTCTATGGCTTGATAACGGTATCCTTAGCCTTTATAAATTTGATTACGATTGATTTACTACCGAATGTTAAAAACTTTTGATGGAAATTATTTGAATATTTTAGTCAATGTATTTGGTTGATACTCGTATTCCTCAATCGCTTTACTACATGCATCAATAATAACTTGTTTATCAAATTCATCAATGCTATTTGATATTACATTATTCGTGTTTTCATTTCCTTTGATATAGATGATATGTAAACGATTGGCAATATGTTTCAACACCATTATCATCTTCTTTTCAATAGATCTTGGTATTCTCCCTTTATTCTTTTGATAAGCATCTTTGACTAGGTATTCTATGAAATGTGATGGCAATGGTAAATCATTTCTCAGCTTCCAATCTTTCAATAAAACAATGATTTGTTTTTGCACATCTGAAAACTTGTTTTTCTTCAATTTTGTCAAATCAGTCTTCTGAATCGTTGAATTGTCAACTAGAAATCCCTTTTTGTTAACAAATAAATAGCCGGAACTACTATTCTCTCTTGAGAGTTTGTAGGGAGCAAAGTCTATCCAGGATTCTAAGTCCCCAACTACAACATAAACTCCAATTGACCTTTTTTGCTTCCTGACATCTATGATGTCCAGTACTCCTATTCTCTTTTTAAAGAATCTGTATACCTCATCATACATTTCTTCATTATTCGGAAAGCTCTTAGGATAAAACGGAACAGCGATATCAATGTCATAAGAATCATGTAGTGCCGTCCCCTTTTCGGTAGATCCATGTGGAATTAGCTCACCACTGACTTTATCTTTAAACTCTTTAGTAAACTCACTGCATATTTTATTGGCAGCTTTTTCCAAGCTTTTAAACTGGGGATCTGATTTATCTAACATTAATAAACCTGAGAGGCCGAATAAGTGAGCATTAAGATCAATTGGTTTTTCTAAGGAATTTTGATAGTCCCTAATTGCACCAATTCCGAAACCAGCAAGCCCCCCTATTGCCGCACCTTTTCCTGCTGAAGCTAAGAATTCACCCCACTTGAATTTTTGATTGGGATCTTGATCCATCTCGTTCAATTGCTTCATTAAATTCAAAAAAGCGTTTCCTAACCCACCGATTATGGCACCAGTTTTAGCATATGAGGTTTTTTTCATGATCTATTTTCCTTCATCTAATTCAAAATTTATTGCATCAGCATAGGCACCTAAGTCAATGGCTGCAACTGTTCCAATGGTCTGTTGAAGATATCTCATTAACTGAAAGAAAAATGATACAAGTGAGTTTTCCGCTTTGCTAAGAGTCATTTTATAATACTTCCTTGTATCGTAGTAGTTAGAAATCCTCTCTTGAAGGTTATTAATATTCAAATCTTCATCTCCCTCGTATTCAATATAAAATGAGCCAAATCCTATAGCACAACCCATATCAATGGATTGAATTCCACTTAGAGATTCAAATTGCTTTTCTAAAGTCTCATTTTTTACAATTGTATTTTCACTAGCCAATATACCTCCTATTATTTTGGTTAAAGCTCTTGGAGGAAAAGGTCTACCCCTATCAATAATATTGGTTGAAGTACGGTGTAGCTTTCTAACACTTTCAATTTTTCCGCCAGCGTACTCCAAATAGTTGATTGACTTATCCTTGACCGTCACTGAACCTTTAAAGTCAGGCTTAACTTCAAATATGGCATAAACACCTTCAGCCGGTACATAATGAATTCCATTTTGAGTAAAAACGAAAGGAGTGTACTGCTGATCATATATTACTAGATCAATTTGATCGCTGAGCTGTCCTTTACTATCAATGATGATTGCCTTATCAACACAATATCTATTTGGTAAGTACTTTTTAAGCCACTCAATCCAAACATTCTCTAATGAATCACCTTTTGAACCAGGGTGATCAATAAACTCACGGTTTGTGCTCAATTGAGCTAGCATTTGCTTTTGTAATCCTTCAAAAAGATCCGGTAAAATGATTTTTTTATTACTCATTTCATGCTTCATTGAAAGGTTTGGTAGGTTTTATTTCCTTAATCAATTTAATTGAGTCTTCCGGATTCACTTTAGAATCGGGGAAGGCTTGTAATACGATTGAAGGCACCAGCCTTTGTATCAAATCGGAAAAAGTGAATCCATAATCGCGAGAATCACAATTACCAGTCAATTCAACTATCTTTTCAATTTGACTCTTGTTGAAACCAAGCTCCGAAAGAGGTGCATTCAACACTTCTCTTCTTTGATCTTCATTTGGTCTTTGAAACTTTAGTATCTCTGCCGCACGTCTTTTTATTGCAGGATCAAGAGAGTTCAATCGATTTGTGCACATTATAACAGCTGCGGGTACTTTGCCATTACCCAATCGATCAACTCCTCTTATGAAAGCATTAACACCTGCTTTATCTTCATGGTGCATTTGTGAGTTTTCTCTACTTTGAGCCAATGCATCTGCTTCATCAACTAACAATATTACAGCACCTCTTGCCTTGGAGTCGGACGATTTTAATTTGCTTGCTCTCTGATATGTTTCTTCAAAAGCAGAAGAAATCAACTGTGTCATTTGACCGACCCTTCCCTCTCCTCTACTTGATAAGCTTAAGGGCAAAAGTGTTATATCAATTTTCTCTTCTCTCGCAACATAATCTCCAATCGTTGAAGCTAATTCACTTTT
>JAHCMM010000053.1 GCA_019192515.1 Cyclobacteriaceae bacterium SS2 | reverse complement strand
GTGTCTGGCGATATGCTCCCAGTAGGCATAAAAAGCGAAGAAGTGTCCATCAATTTCATCACTGGAAGTATCGTCTCTCCAGATCATCTTTTTGTCAGGCGTCAATATCCATCCTTTTGTTCCATTCTTAGGGTGATCTACAGGTAATACACTTCTGGCAATAACACCCGGAATCCCGGATACATTCTGAAGCATGATCATGGCACGCATCCCTTCTTTTGCTGACTCCAGGTATTTTTTGTCACCTGTGGTGCCATAAGCCAGCGACATGGCCACCACATGGTACGAAGTCCATAAGCCGTCATTAGGGCTGTCAGGAATTATAGCTGAAGTGGGATTCTCCGGGTCATCCAACTCACACATTGCTACAAGTCCCAATCGCCTGTGCCACTTGTTCACCATGTCTTCCATGGTTTGAGCCTTTTCTGCAAGTGTCCTGCTCTTGATACTGAGTTTGCTTATACCTGCTCCTGTAAGGAAATATACGGCGCTATCCTCTGCAGGAACAAAAACTTCCAGGACTTCATCGTTGATCAGGTAACGCTTCCCGGCTCTGTAAAACCACTGACGTCCATCAGTATAGGGTTTGTATAGGATGGCGCCTGCATCTGTGCCAATCCAAAGTTCGTCTTCATTAGTAACTTCGATACATAAAACATTCTCAATGGGAAGTCCTTGTGCTCCCTGGATTGTGACCCATGTACCATCTGATTTCAGAACACTTAAGCCAATAGGAGTACCCACCCATAAGGTACCTTTGCTGTCTTTGGCTAAAGTATTGATTTGAGTACTCAGCGGACCACCGACCCCATAATTTTTATGAAGTTGAGGTTTTCCTTTATTGTCTAAATTAAACAGTCCTTCCGGTGTGCCAATCCATGTTGAAGAACCTACCATTTGAATCCCTGTGACTTGGGATTTTAGTTTTTTGCCATAAACAGACTCATCAAGGTTATTCTTTTTGCTGGCAAATTGGGCTGACACCTGGTCCAATTCACTTGCCGAAATAGAAGTCCGCTCATGTTCGATAAAGGGGTGATCCTTTACCGGGATATAAGATTTTGATTGCGTCCTGAACTTATAGTCATTGTCATAGTCTAATGGTGGAACCGTGTTGGGGAGTGTAAAGTCACCATCTATCCTGACTTTTTTGATGTCAATTGACTGAGACAGTGCGAGGAAGGGTACAAAAAAGAGTAGCAGGAGAATTCTCATAAGTTTGATCTTTCAAGTATTACCAGTTATTACAAGATCATACTACCTGGATCATATAAAAAATTATGATTTACACCCAAATTCAGTATAATGTGATGAGAAGTACTTAAATTCTATTAATCATTTGGAGAATAAAAACTAAGTGTTTAGTTTTAACTAATAATTTAGTTTAATTGATTTGACTTTGCGAAGAATCTAACAATATGAGTATATGAATAACTACCTGATTGAGCTTTCACTGATACATATGGTATTGATGCTGGGATATTGGTTTTTCCTAAGAGGAGAGAGGCAGTTTACGAAACTGAGATTTTTCTTGCTTGGCTCAACTGTTTTAGCGTTGGTCATTCCATTATTAAAATTACCCGGTTTGTTTTCAAATCAGAAATCAGTTGTTGCTTTGCCGATAGGTGATATCTCAGTAGAAACCATTGCTGTGACAGCACAATTAGAGACATCGTATTGGTACGAAGATCTGATTGTCTGGGTTTATCTCTTTGGTTGTCTGTTTTTTCTGTTAAAATTCATTGGTAGCCTGATTCACCTTATTTCATTGATTTTAAAAAGTAAATGTAAACGGGTAGGAAGTGTGAATATCTGTAAGTTGGAAAAAGGCCAGGGCAGCTTCAGTTTCTTTAATTGGGTATTCATAAATGATGAAACAGCTGTAGAATCGGGTTTCGATGCAATTTTGAAACATGAAATAGCACATGTCTCATATGGTCATACTTATGATTTGATTTTTATTGAGTTATTCAAAATATGTTTTTGGTGGCTCCCTTCTGCCTGGTTTTTGCAAAGAGAGATCAGGAAAATACATGAGTACCAGGCCGACGCTCATGCACTCAAATCATATTCTATCGATCAATATTCTTCAATTCTGATCCAATCAACATTGAAATCTCATGGACTTGCCTTAGCCAGTTCATTTCATAATGGTTTAATAATTAAGCGACTAAAAACGATGAAAGAAAATGTTAAAAACGTAAGCCCATGGAAAATTGGAACACTTTCCATATTGGTTATTGTGCTTTTTGTTGTGTTTGCCTGCACAGAAGAAACAAGGTCTGATGAGACCATAGGTATGACAGGGGAGACTTTTACACTGGTAGAAGAGCAACCTGAATTTGTTGGAGGGATGGATGGGTTCTACAGGTTTGTGGCGGGTGAAGTTATGTATCCCCGAGAGGCACGTGTAAACGGAGTTGAGGGGAAGGTATATGTACAGTTTGTGGTAGAGAAAGATGGTTCTTTGTCATCGGTGGAAGCAGTTAAGGGCATTGGTTTCGGTTGTGATGAAGAGGCTGTTCGGGTAATCAAAAAGTCACCGTCTTTTAATCCAGGTAAGCAAAGAGGAAAACCGGTAAGAGTTAGGATGGTGATGCCAATAAGTTTTCAGATTAACAATGATAAATTCAATGCCGATAACAGCCCACAGGGAATTATTATTGTTGATAATGTGGAATCAAAGAATGGTCAGCTAAAGGTTGATGCAAGATATTCTAATGGGGTTTGGTCAGGAATAGTTTACAGCCCTGAAGGGGATGTTTTACCTGGAGCAAATATTGTCGTAACAGGTACAACATCCGGTACTGTTTCTGATCTGGATGGCTCATTCGAAGTAAAAGCGGATAAGGTGCATGACCTTAATATCAGCTTTGTTGGATATGAAAGTGTGAGAATGGTCCATAACAGATGAGTTTTATGTGAAGCATTCTTATAAATAATTACATGGTGATCAAATGGTATAATTGGTGAAAAGCCGCGTATTATATTTAGTGTCTGAAAAAAGGCTAGTGCAGTAAAATGCTGCATTTTCAAATAATACGATATGCCAAGAAAAAAAACAGGGATCCTTATCCTGTATGCAATATTTATTACTGTCAATTTAAGTCTTGCCCAGAAAAACAATTCCTATCCCAAAGATGATGATCCATTACATGTAAAGGTGAGGATGTATGAGCAGCTGATGCTGGATAATCATTGGAATGAGGGAACAATCTTATTCCATGCCCTTCATCATCAGGATGGAAAAAATATTGATGGGTTTGGGCTGCATAGTGACCTGATCGATGCTACCGGGGAGATGCTGGTGGCCTATTCGTGTAAGTATGCGATCACAAAAGATAAGAAAGACAAAAAGATTGCCGATCAGGTTTTCGATGGGATACTGAAGGCTGAGACGGTGACCGGAGTGCCGGGGTTGGTAGCCAGGGGTTTTTACAAGGCTAATGAACCTCAGTGGTTTGAGAAAGCCTGGTATGATGAATGGCACTGGTCCTCATCCATGCCTGGCTATAGATGGTTGGGTGATCAAAGTATTGATAAGCTGGTGTCTGTTTTTCATTCATTGGGGATGTATTACGAACTGGCTGCTGATGAAGCATACAAAAAGAAAGTCGAAGGTTTGCTCAGCCGGTTTATTGGGAAGATTGTCAATGACAATTTCAGGATCATGGATTTGGATGGTAAGCTCACTTTGTGGGGGAATATGTGCCCTGACCTGCCGCACAACAAGTTAAACTCACTGGTAGCACTTGCTGCAGTAAAAGCAGCCCAGCAGTTTACCGGTGAATCCAGGTTTGCATCTGCATATAAGATGCTAATTGAAAAGTATCATTATGACGACCGTCAATTACTTACCAATCACTTGTTTCCGGAGCACATGCGACATATCTGGGACGACTACCATGCAGTACGCAGTCTCTATACAGTGATGCAATATGAAACTGATCCTGACCTGCTTAATAAATACCGAATGACGCTGAATAGGCAGTGGTATGTGTGGAAGGATATCACCTTCGAAGAGGAAAGTACCATTTTTTATATTATGCTTTATGATCTGATGACAGGCGAGAATGCGATGGAAGATCCGGCCAGGATTGATGTACTCAAATCCATGAATGGTCACAAAAGGGGAACCAGGACATTTAATCTTCCTATGGAGGATGGATCCAGAATGAAAATCACCACGGAGTATGATCGGGCATCGACAGCATTTATCAGGAACTACTGGTTTGGAAGATATTTTGGGTTTGTTGATCCCAACTGGTGAATAGTTTGATTTTAAATTCAATAAAATGAAAAACTGGAAAAGAGATTTTGGGTTGTTTTTAAGTGTCTCGTTAGTTGCAATGGTATTTATTTCAGCTAATGATCCGTCAACAGACAACAAGGTGTCACCCCCGGAAGGAATGGTTTACGTTCCGGCCGGTCCCTTTATCATGGGAAGTGATATTGATGATCCGGATAGCAGCCCACAACACATTGCTGAAACAGGTGCATATTTTATCGACAAGTATGAAGTGAGTAATGCAGAGTATGCCAGCTTCGACTCTGAATATACTTATCCCGAAGGAGCCGGGGAACGGGCAGCCAAAGTCAACTGGCATCAGGCTACTGCCTACGCCAAATCGATCGGGAAACGACTTCCAACAGAAAAGGAGTGGGAGAAAGCTGCACGTGGTACAGATGGTCGGATGTTGCCCTGGGGTGATTTCTATGATGATAGTTTTGTGATTTATTCACGTAACAATACAAGAGGTCAGTCCATCGCCAAACCAGCCAGCCCGTATGGATGCTTTGACATGGCAGGAAGTGTCTGGGAATGGACAGCAGACTGGTATCAGCAATATCCGGGGAATACGCATGACATGGAACAATATGGTGAAAAGTACAAGGTGATCCGGGGAGGTTCTACCTTCAATAATTTTGCCTGCTACACTACATTCCATCGGTATTACGTGCATCCGGTAGATACACGCGCTTATCCCATTGGGATGCGGCTGGTGAAGGACATTGAGTAGTTATTATTTTGCCGACTGGTTGATTAGGTCCATGTAGATCTTTTTCATGGTTGCTGTTTTTTCCTCATCCTCAGCCACAGCGTAGGTAGTAAACATCATGATGCCTGTTGACCCTGTGGAAAGTCCTCCAAGCATGACAGTTTCAAAATCTTTGGCTGACACAACTCCCGGGTTGTTATATGCCTGAACGATAGGCCAGACTTTAGGATATTCATTTCCTTTGATATCCAGTTTACTGTTAAACCAATGGATGTTTTCAGCTACCCATTCCGGACTTCTGCCCATTCTCTCATGGTAGACCATAGGTGAAAATACGTCCACAGATTTTTTTAGTAGTTCATAATCCAGCCCCAGAATCCTATACCTGGCACTGTCAAATTCTGTGTCATTCCAGGGGCAATGGTATACACCCAACAGAATATCTGGATCAAACCCGTCGATGATTTCCCTGATATCAATCACCCAATCATAAATCACCTCACTTCGCCATTTCCTCCAGGCGGGATCATGGTTTTCCAGAATCCATTTGGCCTTTTCTTTCGTGTCCCCATCCGGTATGACAAGGTCAGAGGCATCAGAAAAAGTGTTTAGGCAATGATCACAGAAGCAGGTCTCAGGCAGGATAGGTTCAGGCTCCTCAAATTGTGCATGCCAGTGCACATAGTCCATCCAGATGCCTTTCACATCATATTTGGAAAGTAAAGTCCTAAGCAAATCATAGCGGTATTGGCGGAATCCAGGTTCAGTAGGGCAGACTCCCATAAACCAGGATGCTGCAGGTTCTCTTTCGCCTAGTTCATTGATAGGCCATGCTTCCGGATGTTTATCTACATAATTCTTGCCGTTTAGTGTGGCAAATTCTGCGTAAACTGCTATTCCTTCTTTCTCCGCTCTTTCCATCAAACTACTATCGATGGACCCACTGTGCACAAAAATCGAATTCACTCCCAGTTCAGGGAGTTTGATGTCCTTATCCCAGAATGGTTTGGGGTTGCCATAGATTCCACGGATTTCAATAGTTGGATTTGCAGGTTGTTTGCATGAGTAGAATACCAATGCAAGGACCAATGTAATAACCGAAATACGAGGATTGAATCGATTCATCTTTGGATTTTTTAAAACATTGAGTGAGGTCTCAGTTTTCCGAATTTACATAAAAAATTGCCCAGATTGAATAGTAGCCCAAATCATAGATAAACCGTATTACATTAGTCAAGTGTATTCATGAACTAGGTGACCCTTGCGCTTACCAGAAGTTCATCATTTGTCATATCTTGCGATCAACTTTTTAAACCTGACCTATGGAGTTCATTCCAATTATCTCCGGGATAATTATACTCATTCTACTCATCGCTGTTGTCAAACTCGATGCCTTCATTTCGTTCATGCTTGTTTGCCTTTTTGTTGGCATTGCCAGCGGCTTGCCTGTACTTGAAACAGTTCATGCCATTGAAGTAGGAATAGGCAAGACCCTGGGTGAGCTGGTCATTATTCTGGGCTTTGGATCCATGGTAGACAAGCTGGTCGCAGAAAGTGGAGGTGCCCATAAGATCACTGATAGCCTGGTAAAACGATTTGGCATTAAAAACATTCAGTTCTCACTCATTGTAACGGGTTTTATCATTGGGATCCCTTTATTTTATGAAGTTGGATTCGTCATACTGGTACCACTGGTAATAGCCATTGCAGCAAGAACGGGGTTGCCCATTTTATATATCGCCCTGCCGATGTGTGCTTCATTATCTGTGACCCATGGTTTTTTGCCACCACATCCGGGCCCGACAGCAATTGCATCCGTATACCAGGCAGACCTTGGATTGACATTGATTTATGGGATCATTGTGGGCATTCCAGCCATTGCTGCAGCCAAATTCCTCTTGTCTGGGGCAATGAAAAAATATAATCCGCCTTTGTTGAAAGAATTCATTGTTGAAAAGACGGAAAATTATAAAGTGCCTTCTCTGGCTACCTGTTTGATAATTGCCCTACTACCTGTATTGCTCATTGGGGGATCATCTATCGTAGCCATGATTGTAGGAGATAATGCTGTTGTGGATGTAATTGGTAATCCGTCTATCGCGATGTTGATTGCTGTGCTTGCAGCCGCGTATTTTCTTGGTGTGAAAACAGGAAGAAAGGTGGAGCATGTGATGGGTATTTATGCATCAGCGATTGCTTCAGTAGCATCTATATTGCTGATTATTGCAGGAGCAGGATCTTTCAAAGAGATTATGATTGCTACAGAGGTGAGCGATCGCATAGGCGAGGTGTTAGGTGGATTGGGTATGTCACCGCTAATCATGGCTTATATCATTGCTTCGTTTATCAGGATTTGTGTAGGTTCTGCTACCGTAGCCGCTATGACCACTGCCGGGATCATGCAGCCTTTGATTGGAATATCCGGGGTTTCTCCTGAACTTCTGGTTTTAGCCACCGGAGCAGGAAGTATCACCTTTTCACATATCAATGATGGTGGATTTTGGCTATTTAAAGAGTATTTTAATGTAAGTATTAAAGAAACCCTGTTGTCCTGGACATTGATGGAAACTACTGTTTCTGTCGTTGGGCTGTTGGGAGTTTTGTTATTAAACCTATTTATATAATGAGTATGAATCTCGAAGAAAGAATCAAGGAATTAGGGCTCGTTTTACCTCCTGCACCACCACTTGGTGGGGTATATAAGCCCGTGATTATCGTGCATAAGATGTTGTATGTGTCCGGACAGGGGCCGGTAAGAAACGACACCTCACTGATCAAAGGAAAGGTGGGCTCAGACCTCACTACCGAAGAAGCTTACCAGGCGGCCCGTCAGGTAGGGTTGACCATGCTATCTACTATGAAAGCTCAAATTGGAGACCTTAATAAGATTAAAAGACTGGTAAAGACCCTGGGAATGGTCAACAGTGAACCCAACTTTGAGCAGCAGCCACAGGTGATCAATGGATTCAGTGATCTGATGGTGGAGCTGATGGGCGATGATTTTGGAAAGGGAGCCAGGAGCGCAGTAGGAATGATCTTACCAGGCAACATTGCCGTGGAGATAGAAGCGATGTTCGAAATAAACTAATGCCACACTGGTTTGAAATAACCAATTCCGATGAGGTGTTGAGTCCGGCCTTGCTGTTTTATCCGGAGCGGATAAAACAAAATATTGGTCGGATGTTATCCATTGCCGGATCTGCTGATCGTCTCAGGCCACACGTAAAGACTTACAAGTGTAAGGAAGTTGTGCGGCTGCAGATGGATGCAGGTATCAATAAATTTAAATGCGCTACACTTAAAGAGGCGGAAATGGTAGCGCAGTGCGGTATAAAAGATGTCCTGGTGGCTTATCCGCTTGTTGGGCCAAATAAAAAAAGGTTCCTTCAGTTGATGGATCGCTATTCGGACACAAAGTTTTCTGTACTTGTTGATCATGCAGATCAAATAGCAGGATGGAAATCAATGACACATACACATAGTGCCATTCATGTTTTCATTGACCTGGATGCAGGCATGCATCGGACTGGTGCAACTCCTGAAAAAGCCGATTTGCTGGTTGGGCTACTGAGTAATCCTTCATTTGAATTCCGTGGTTGGCATTGCTACGACGGTCACATTCACCAGACAAATTATTCTGAAAGACAAGCCGCAGTGGAACAACAGTACAAACCTCTTTTGGAGTTGGTCAACAAGTATGGATTGGAGGGTAAAGAGTTTATCTGTGGAAGTAGTATCTCATTTCCAATCCATGCTACCTATCCTAAGCGCACACTTTCACCCGGAACGACCCTGTTATGGGACCATGGATATTCAACCAAATTCCCGGATCTTCAATTTGATGTGGCGGCAATCTTGATGGCAAGAGTTGTAACCAAACCAGAAAGAGATCTGCTGTGCATTGACCTGGGCTATAAAGCCGTAGCTTCGGAGATGAAAGAAGCACCGGTGTTTTTCCCCCAGATACCTGATGCTGAAATCCAGACTCATAGCGAGGAGCACCTGGTCATCAAGACGAAAGATGCTGAAAAATGGAAGATTGGGAATGTAGTTTACGGGATCCCCTGGCACATCTGTCCTTCAGTAGCCATGTATGATCAGGCTGGAGTTGTGAGATATGGAAAAGTCAGTGATTATTGGTCAATAGTAGCAAGAACCCGCTATCACCAGGTAAATGAAAACTGAGAAGCCCTTGATTTTTGATGCCCACCTTGATCTTTCCATGAATGCGTTGGAGTGGAACAGGGACCTGCGCTGGTCTGTGAACGAAATCAGGGCTTCGGAAGCGGAAATGAATGACAAGCCGGACAGGAGTAAAGGCACGGTGTCATTTCCTCAGCTTAGAGAAGGAAACATTGGTATTGTCGTTGGAACGATGATTGCCAGGTTTACAAAAAAGACGAATAAACTTCCGGGTGCAAGCTGGAATTCTCCGGAGCAGGCCTGGGCGCAAACTCAGGGTCAGCTGGCCTGGTACGACGCAATGGAGTGGCAGGGAGAGATCACCTCCATCAATGACCTGGATTCGCTGGACGCTCATTTGGTAAATTGGTCAAATGATCCTGCAAACACTCCTTTAGGATTAATCAAAAGTCTGGAAGGAGCCGATTCCATTATTTCTTTCAAACACCTGGAAAAGGCTTATGAAAATGGACTCCGGGCCATTGGTCCGGCTCATTATGGGCCCGGTACTTATGCACAAGGGACAGATGCATCCGGAGGGATTGGCCAAAAGGGGAGGGACCTGCTTAAAGAGATGGAGCGGCTCAATATTATCCTCGACGCCACACATCTATGTGATGAGAGCTTTTGGGAGGCAATGGATCATTTCAATGGACCTGTTTGGGCCAGTCATAATAATTGCAGGGCACTGGTCAACCATCATCGGCAGTTTAGTGACGAGCAGTTAAAAGAACTTATTGCCCGTGGAGCAGTGATCGGAGCTGCCTTGGATGCGTGGATGCTCGCTCCTGGATGGGTCAGGGGGAAATCCACTCCTGAATCCATGAATGTGTCTATGGAGAATGTGGTTGATCATATTGATCATGTCTGTCAGCTTGCAGGTAATTCATTGCATGCCGGGATAGGTTCTGACCTTGACGGTGCTTATGGCAGGGAGCAAAGCCCTAAGGACCTGGACACAATAGCTGACCTTCAAAAGATTCCGCAAATACTCAGATCCAGGGGATATAGTTCTCAGGATATCGAGAATATCTGTTCTCACAACTGTATCAATTTTATTAGAAAGGCCTGGGCTAAATAACTTCCACATTTGGAGGAGGGATTTGCGAATCCCTTCTATCCATATTCTTTTGCGGTTGGTGTTTTCACTGTGTTTTCACCAACGAACATAGGTTTAGGGAATAAATAATCCCAGTATAGCTCAGTTTTTAAGCGGTTTGCTCAGGTCTTTTTCAAGTTTCATGGCTTCCTCGAAATCGACGTACTTTTCCAGATCCCGCATTGAAATGACTGTATAATCATTGTCAGCCAGATATTGAAGGTATTCCCTGAACAATTCAGGAGGTGTATTGACCCAGGGATGCTCTATGTCCGGTACTCCGTGCAATGTCAATACCACAATCTTTCCATCTTTTGCTTTTTGCAAAGCATCCATAATCTCGGACTTGTTGTTTTCGTCCGTAGCCCAGCTGGGGATCAGATACGGGTGATCTTTGAGTGGGTCATAGGGTCTACTCCCGCCAGCTCGTGCCATTCGATAGTTTTTCTCTTTCAGATATTCCAGAATCTCCGCATTTAGTCGATATCCCGGATAGGCAAAGTTTTTGGAAATTGGTATTCCGAGTGAGTCACATTTAAAATCTATGTATTCCAGTTCGGCATTAAATTCAGTTTGTGAAAGCTCGGTGATTTTTGCATGTGACCTGGTATGATTGGCAATCTCAAACCCCATTTTCTCCAATGCGTGGATCTGTCTCCAATTCATATATAAGGTGCTGTCCCGATAATTGGGTGGAAATTCGCAAACATAAAAAGTAGCTCCAAAACCAAATTCCTTAAGCAGGGGAGCCACCACTGAATATTGGCTGGCAGGAGCATCATCAAATGTTAAGACCACTAACTTATCCGGAATGTCATTGATTTGATTTTCGGAAGAACAACCAAAAATTTGCAGACTAACCAATAAATAGAAAAAGTGCTGTTTCATCCTGAAATATTCATTTAAACGTTGTCTTCGCACTATAACAATGCGAGGATTGATTTAGAGGCCCGGTGCAATATACAAATCATGACAGCACCATATGGTATATATGGTTAAAATGACTATTTTAACACCATCTAAACCAAAATTAACCTTTATAAAAATGAATGACGCTAACGGTAAAAGACTTTTTTACGGTAGTTGTTTTGCCCTCATTACGACTGCTTTTTCTTTCAGTATCCGAGCAGGAATACTACCCGAGCTAGGTGAAACATTTGACCTCTCAGCTACGCAATTAGGCTTTATCAACCAGATGTGGTTCTTTGGATTTCCAATCTCTATGGTATTGGGTGGTATTTTTTACAATACGCTTGGACCTAAAAGGATCATGCAATTTGCGTTTTTTGCGCACACCATTGGAATCATTATGACGATCTATTCAGGCGGATACACTGGATTGCTGATTTCTACTCTTTTAATAGGAATTGGAAACGGCTGTACAGAAGCTGCATGTAATCCGATGATTGCTGATGCGTACACTGGCAAAACCATGAACACTTTACTCAACAGATTTCATATGTGGTTCCCTGGAGGTATCGTTGTTGGGGCCCTGGTTTCATTTTTTATGACTAAAATGAATTTGGGATGGGAAGCTCAGATCTGGATCATCATGCTTCCTACCGTAATTTATGCTTACCTTTTTTATGGTCAGGTTTTCCCAAAACCTTCAGAGAAAGCTGCCTCACTTGCAGAAAACTTCAAGGCGATGTTCTTCTCAAAAAGCTATGCGCCGCTTTTCATCTTCATCTGTATCTGTATGTCATTGACGGCTATCACAGAATTTGGTCCTCAGCAATGGACAGGTATTATCATGGCTAAGAGCGGTGCTGAGCCTATGTTGATTTTGGCATTGGTCACAGGTCTTATGGCTGTTGGTAGATACTGGGGTGGTGACTTTGTACATAAGTTTGACCAGACTGGTGTTTTACTTGGCTCTGCAGTTTTCAGTACTATCGGGATATTCCTTTTCAGTACTCAAACAGGTCCAATGGCTTATGTAGCTGCAGTGTTCTTTGCGCTGGGTGTTACATTCTTCTGGCCTAATATGATTGGCTTCACAGCAGAGAAAATCACCCGAAGTGGTGCCATCGGTATGTCAATCGTTGGAGCAGTAGGAATGTTTTCCACTTCCATTTGGCAGCCTATCATTGGTGGTTGGATCGACAGTGCAAGAGTAGAAGCACAAGCTGCTGGTCTCGAAGGAGATGCTCTCGAATTGGCGGCTGGACAGGCTACGCTTCAAAACATGATTACATTCCCTGCCATTCTTATTGTACTATTTGTCATCCTGTTTTTCTGGGTGAAAGGTCGTAAGAAAGCGGAAGCAGCAGCTTAATAGCTGAAAAATTTTTAGTAAATTAAGTCACCCTGTGCAGTTCATAGGGTGACTTTTTTTATGTATCTGGCTTTATTTTTGTCTTATAATTTGATGGGTATGAGGGCGTTTATTATTTCACTTTTTGGCATCATCTGTACACTACCGGGTATTTCCCAAACTACAAGTCAGAAACCTTTTGAGGCCAATGCCATTGCGAAACTTATTAGTAATTATAAAGCGGATGTACGGGGTCCTTACAGGGATATTCGTTGGTTTTGTAAAGACGGAAGCACCGTTTCTCCCCAGGAACGATGTCCCGAGCCAGGTGTACAGCGAGCACGTTATAAAGATGAAGTCATCTCTTTAGGAGAGCGCAATCACATCTTCCTGGGACAAATACTTTCAACCACTCCCATTGAAGATTTTTGGGATGCCGGTCATCATGGGTCCAGGATGAAACAATACAGCCTGGAACAGTTTCTGCGGGCCAATGACAATGGCTGGATCAACCGGAAGGCACAATTCTACCGTGGTGCTTACCAGGTGGAAGATGAAGAAGCCTGGGGGATTGCATTTTTACAATGGGTGCTGGAGGACAGGGAAAGAGTAAATAAAAATTACTTCCTGATCCGGCAGAGTGCCAAAGACATTCCGCATGCAGGAGACAATAATACGGCCCAAACAGTTCGCGCACTATCCAAGGAAATCTCCGATGTCTACAATCCGTTTATGGATTTGCGGGTGAAGCTGCACGGTCAACCGGAGCCCTCTGACATCCAAAAAGTTAAATCATTTGAATCTGCAAACAGGGCCAGGCTTAGTGAGGAGGTAAAAGAGAAGTTTAAAAACCTGATCACAGCCATGGAGCAGTACTATCAACCTGTAAATGTAGCTGACTTCAAAGCACTTGCAAGAAAGTTGCCATACAACGCCGACGTAAAGAAGCTTGTTGAAGGATTCGTAGACAAGTATGAAGCTGCGGTATCCCCAGAAAGATGTGAGCTGATAGCAGAGACTTCATTGAATCTCAGGAAAGAATTGCTTAAGCCACTGAAATCAAGTGGCCGCCTGGCAGCAATAGATGCTACTATCAAAATGGAATCCATGCTGAACCAGGAATCAGTCAAATGGAATCCTGTAAGTCTTGAAGAGCTGATGCGAAAGTCAAGGATGCATGCGATGGCAGCGACAGGCTTTGGTTACCTGGAAATTTGGGAGTATGAGGTATTGAGTGGTTATCTCACAGCTGATAACTCAAACAGTCTCACGTTGAAAGAACTCGGAAATTCACTCGATCATTTGAGAAGGGCAGTGGAATGGGGTTCCGGGATGTTTAGAGCCAACTATCAGGATGTGGTGAAACTTTATGGTGCTTTTGAGCCATTGGCAAATGCGTTTGTGGACGATCGGGTCAGGGCGTCCAGCCTTCTGCAATTTGGCAGTAGTGTCTCAACTTTGGGTGATTTTTTTGCTCAAAAGGCGGGATTTTCTAATGTGCTGATGGGAATCGGAAACCAAAGTGCAGCCCGGGGACTAAACCCCGGTTATGCCATGGGGGAGCTGGTGGTGACCAATCAGTCACCAGAAGACCTGGAGGTCTCCAGCGATAAGATCTACGTTTTTGAAAGACCTCCGGCAGACCTAAAACCAGTGGCAGGCATCGCGACTGTTACGGAGGGAAACATGGTTTCACATGTGCAATTGCTAGCCAGGAACTTAGGCATCCCAAATGCAGTCATTTCAATGGAGAATCTAAATGATTTATTGCCCTACAATGGAAAGCAGGTATTTTATGCAGTCTCCAACAAGGGAACAATTATTTTAAAACCTGCCAGTGAGATGAACAAGGAGGAAAAAGCCCTCTTTACCACAAAAGCCAGAAGTGAAGAAAAGATTAGTGTGCCTGTGGAGGTGATGGAACTGGATGATGCCCGTATACTGAATCTTCGGGAGGTAGATGCTTCTAATTCCGGTAAAGTTTGTGGTCCCAAGGCTGCCAACCTGGGTCAGCTCAAAAAGCTTTTTCCTGATCATGTGGTGAATGGCCTGGTGATTCCATTTGCCATTTTTAAAGAGCATTTCGAACAGCCCATGCCCGATCAGCAGAAGAGCTACTGGGAATTCCTGAATTCAACTTTCGAATCGGCAGAGCAAATGGCTGGGTCCGGAAAGCCGGAGAGTGAAATAGAAACTTATGTGCTCAAGCAACTGGAAATTCTTCGTGAGGCAATCAAGAAAATAAAGCTGAATCCTGAGTTTGAGTCCATGATGGCCAAAATGTTTAAGGAGGCCTTTGGAGCCGATCTGGGCAAAGTGCCAGTCTTCATTCGCAGTGATACCAATATGGAAGACTTAAAGGATTTTACTGGTGCAGGGTTAAATCTGACGCTCTTCAATGTCCTGGATGCTCAAAAGATATTGCAGGGAATTAAAGATGTTTGGGCTTCACCATATACNGAGAGAAGTTATCGATGGCGACAGAAATATCTGCTCAACCCGGAGAATGTATTTCCTTCCATCTTGATCATACCCAGCGTGGATGCCGATTGTTCGGGTGTATTGATCACAAAAGGTGTTTCCACAGGAGCTTCAACGGACCTGACTGCAGCCTTCAACAGGGGAGTAGGAGGAGCGGTAGAGGGACAATCAAGCGAGACATGGTTGATTGATAAGGGTGGTAGTACCACATTACTATCACCAGCAAGAGAGCCGGAATATATCTCTATTCCATCCACAGGTGGATCATTGAAGAAGTTCACTACATTTCAGCAACCCATCTTATCTACCAATCAATTGAAAAGTCTTTACTATATGGCCGAACTGATGAAGGCCAAACTGCCGTCGACCGGTTTGGCGAGTCCTTATGATATAGAGCTTGGTTTCAAAAATGAGGAGTTGTGGCTCTTTCAGGTAAGACCTTTTGTGGAAAATAAGCGGGCCGCGGCTTCTGATTATCTGAGATCTATTACTCCTGTACTCGCAGCAGACCAGCAGGTATCACTAGACGAACGGTTATGAAGAATAAAGCACAAATAGTATCCCTGGGGGTTGTCGGTTTATTGTTACTGACCTCATTTATTTCCTACTATCCCATAGATGGGTATGATTTCACCAAAATCAGAAGGCTGAGACGGTTGGAGCTGATCATGAGCGGGGAATTGAAGGAAAACAAACCTATTGCAGGAGCCCAGAAATCCATAAAAGACATCAGTCTTAATTTATTAGGCAGTAAAGGAGATAGTCTAAGCACGTTTCCAGCTGTAGATCCTGCTTTTCAAAAGTCTGTAAACGCCTTATTTCCAAATTTGGATGAGAGTTATTCCATATCGCTTATGGATATTACTCCAGGCAAGCCGATCAGATATGCCTCCCGGAAGGACAAGGTTCAATATCAGCCGGGCAGTGTAGGTAAGATAGCCGTGGCTGTCGGATTCTTCAATGAATTGGCAAAGATCTATCCTTCTTTTGATCAAAGGGTAGAGTTGCTGAAAAATCGATCTGTCATGGCTGGGAAGTGGGCTATGTATGATGAGCATACCGTTCCCATTTTTGATCCTGAGACAAAGAAACTTGTAAGGAGAACGATTGTAGAGACAGATGTCTTTTCACTTTATGAATGGCTCGATCACATGCTTTCAGTAAGTAATAATGGCGCTGCCAGCGTGTGCTGGCGAGAAGCTGTTCTCATGAGAGCTTTCGGCAAAGACTACCCTGGTTTAACGGAAGAGAGAGCGAGTGAATATTTCAAAAATACACCTAAAGCCGAGCTCTCCACAATTGCCAATAATGTAGTGAATGATCCACTCAGAGACCTGGGAATATCTACGGATGAATGGAGGCTGGGGGCTTTTTTCACAAGGGGAGCCAGCTCATTTATTCCGGGCAAAGGGGGCAGCACCGGGACACCCTCGGGATTGATGAAGTTTTTGGTAGCCATGGAGCGTGGGGCTGTTATTGATCAGGCAAGCAGCCTGGAAATTAAACGAATGTTATACATGACAGATAGAAGGATCAGGTATGCGGCTGCTCCACAATTGACCTCGGCAGCTGTCTATTTCAAGTCAGGTAGTTTGTATAGCTGCAAGCAGGAAGAGGGTTACTCGTGTGAAAAATATAAAGGCAATGCTAGTAATTACATGAACTCCGTAGCGATCGTGGAACATGCAGACGGAACCACTTATATGGTAGTCCTCATGAGTAATGTACTGAAGAAAAATTCTGCCAGTGATCATGCTGCGCTATCATCGAGTATTGATAGAATCTGCAGAACGAGGTAAGCTATTGCAGCATAGCCAGGGCCTGTTTCCTTACTTTTTCGTTTGGACTTTTAATGAACGGCTTTACGAGAGCCAGGTAATCTTTTGACCCAATAGCCTCAATAAGTTTAAAGACGGCTAGCTTAAGTCTCATGTCCC
>JAHCMM010000052.1 GCA_019192515.1 Cyclobacteriaceae bacterium SS2 | reverse complement strand
CAGGCATTTCTATCAAAACGTACTCACTATAAATGATGAAGAGTACGTGCCTGCATGGAAATCCGTCCCTGTGGGGATGCCGGACCAGGTAATTGCCGTTGCTAACGAAAATGAGTTCCCGGAAAACATGAAGTTTAGGTCTTCTACTCTAGATCTGGAGCCAATGGCGGGTCAACAGGACAATGAAAAACATCTATCAGTAATTGGTAAGGCACATGGTGACATTGACGTGATCGAAGCTTATCAAAAGATTGAAGACGAAGAGAATGTAGCTGGTCGTATCAATGTAGTCTCGTATGAAAAAATCTATAAAACATTGGAGGTTGTCCCTGTCAATGGAGCTTCGATAGAAGACATCGATATAATTGGTGATCGGATCAATAGGATTTTCCAGCAGGCAGCTGTGGAGTGGAAAGTGGAGGCTGCGGAGCCATTCATGGTTGACCCAAAACTACTGGAGAATTTTGATGAGGGTGAAAGTGGTATGCTTGCCAGTTTCCCGGACAAAATGCAGCAATTCAACCGGGAATTCAAAAGAAGCAGACCGGTGGATAAGGAGACTTATTATATTTTCGTTATTAATGAAGGAAGTGCATCATTGAGTGGGTTTATGCCATTCAAGAGACAATTCGGATATGTATTTACCAAAAACACCACATATACTAACAAAACAATCGCCCATGAGCTTGCCCATGGGGCATTTCGATTAAGGCATACCTTCAGCAGTGCTTATGGCATACCCCAAAGATCCACTGACAACCTGATGGACTACAATGGGGATCATGACAAACTCAAAAAATTCCAGTGGGACCTGATCCATGACCCGGAGAATTTGGTGGGGTGGTTTGAAGATGATGAGGAGAGTGCTTTGGAAGGATTATATGAATACAATTATGTGATTAGTGATGATGAGACACTAATCAGAGAAAAAACTTTTCCTCATGGTATAATAGAACCGCGAGTAGCCTTACTACCAGGTCTAGTAGTCGCTCTCGAAAATACGATTTTTGTAAACGAAAACACACTTATTGCGAAGATTAGATTAAAAAGCTCTGGTAAAGTCTATTATACTAAATATTCCAACATTGAGGAAGCAATTGATATCGAGTCTAAAAAATATATTGTTACCAAAAACCGAAAAATATTGGAAACACCATACGGAGCCGGTATAACAGATAAAAATGCTGAATATATAATCGGTAAAGAGGTTTTTGCAAATAAATCATGTGGGAAATATGTGAAGATAAATTCATCAACCGGGGGCATACAAGGTCACTGGATAGCACTAGCAGCCCTTGGAGAGCCACTTACCTTAGAAGAATTGGCTTTAGTCGATGATTACAAGACTTTTATGAATTCTGATGTGGCAAATAATTTTACAGGGTTTGTTTCTGACTTCAGGAAAGATGGTTACTTTACTAATGGCACAGAACCTTTAACTTGGATGGAAGAACAGGGGTTGAAAGAGAACACAGTGACCTTTCTGGGAATGGAAGTTTCTAGGATCATCACCCCGTTCAAGGAAGTTCTGGAAGAAACTGAGAAGAATTTTAAAGCAGATTATCCTGACGCTTATAATAGCCTGGTCACACAGCTTAATAGTATAAAATCTATGCAAGGCCAGACTGCAATCAGGTATATCGCAAATGAATGTAGCTGTAACCCAAGTAACCACTCGTTAGGTGCAGCAATTGATATTCGACCCGCACTGAACCCTCAAATCACCTATAAGAATGCAGCATATATTAGCTTCATTAAATACCTTACTGGATTAGACCTAACCAAAAGTAAAACAGACCAACAGGTAGTCACTGCGCAGGAGGAATTCATGATCAAGATTCATGGTCAAAAAACCAAGAAATATGATCTGGCGAATATTATTGCTGATTATGAAGATGTAAATTCCATAACTAAGGAGTTTGACTTATTGGCAAAGTTGAAAGATCAGGATGTAGAGATAATGGACTTCCAAAAAGCTAAAGCAGATCTGGTAGCAATGTTGAATGCACACAAAAACCGGGTGGTATTTGAAACAGATACAAAAGCGGCTATTGATGAAATGAATACTTACCTGAACTCAATTACCACTGGGAACACAATTACGAAGAAGGTTATCACCAATTGGGATAAAGTAGTAACGGAAAAAATAACATTTCTAGAGATGGTGAAATCGGCTGGATTTAGTGGATTAGATAAGTTTATTCTGTACTTCGGAAAGGGACAGTTAGATTATTTCAATGTTTTGCTTGAAAATGGCTTTGGAGAGTTACCGATTGAGCTAGTTAAATCGTTTCACAAAGCCCATCAGGTGGTATCTCTAAAATACAACGGAGTATCTGTGAAAGGGGAATGGGGTGGTTCTTACGACTCAAAGTACGATGGCATGCATTTTGGTTTAAGAACATCATTTATTAAATCTTTGACAAATAAACAAGAATGAAAAAGCTATTTACACTTGTTGGCATCTTCAGCCTAATTCAGATTAATGCTCAAACAGTTGAGGATATTGACAGCCTCCGGAATCAAATTTTGGAAAATTTGGAGCATTATGAGTCCTTGCAGTATTCAAACAAAGTAATATCGAATGAAGATGCCATGAGTTATGATACAGCCTGCTTTTACTATGATAAAAAAGGTGAATTGGTTTACATTAATTGGCGAAAAAGATCTCACACTTTTCACATTGCTGGTGATGGAATAAGTATTATTGAATTATTTTTTTTGAATGGTAGAGCAGTGTTTCAAAGCGATTTTTTCTATCAATTTCTAAACCCTCAATGGCATTTAGAGCCAGATCTAAGTGAGACTAAGGTACGTGTTATTGAATCTTTGCGTGAATATTATAAAGAAGATGGATCTGCTTTGGTAGAATACTTAGGAAGAGAAGCTGAAGGCACTTATAAAGATCGATTTACCATACTGGACAGCATACCACTAGAAGAAAAGCTCCAGCGCCGTTGGTCAGACCGCTGTGATGATTGCATAGAAGAAGATTATATAAGAGTATTTGAGAGGCTGATAGAAGAGAAATAACGAAAATCAAGCATGCTAAGCAATCTATGACTCTACCCCTCACCATCCTCATCCTCATCCTCCAAACCTCACCAGTGGTCAAGCAGCTACATGAGTACATCAACAAGTATAGGGAAGATCGCTACATCCCTGTTCCCCAGGAAATATTTGAAGATGATAAAAGTCAGATGGACCTGATGGAGGCTTTGAGTGAATATATAGCTGATACTATACCCGATATCCGACTAAAGGTCTATAACCTGGCGGATAGAATTGGAGAGCATAGTGATGATCAGCAGGTCAGAAATTTGGCTGTTAATTTGCTGACTGGTGGATTGCGGGATGCAGATGTGGGGATAGTAGGCGTGGTAAGTAGTAAATTGCTCACTTATAAGAAATCGGACTTCAGCGCACAAAACAGCAATCTAATTGCTTCTCTGGTAACCAGCAGCACTCCATACCTCGGTAACATCCTGAAGCTGGCAGGGCATCTGGAGTTGGAAGTCACTGAGCAACTTAGGATCCTGGTAAGTGATGGTCAGTTGAGTAATCAATATCGGTTTCAGGCTGAGCTAGCGTTGGCAAGGAGAGGTGATGAGCAATCGATCAATCATATTACCAATCGTTTAAACAGCATAGAAATCAATGACCGATTTGTTTATAGTATGGTTCCACAATTGGTTTATACCCGGCAGAAGCCGATCATTGATTTCCTGGTTGAAGTGATTCAGAGTGATGAGTTGAACTGTTATTCAGCTAATCCAAATTCAGATGGAAAGATCCTTTGTGGCTACAGAGTGATGGAATACCTGACACCGGTCATTGTTGATTTCCCAATCCCACTTGATGAGTTTGGAGAACCGGATATCAAAGACTATAGAGCTGCCCTGGAAGAAGTGCGAGAATGGTTTGACATGCATCCGGATTATGAGATTAGGGTTGGGGATATTTAGTGGGATTTGTCAAACGGGGGAGATTCTTCCTCCCCCTACCCCCGAAACGTCGGACCGCTCTCGAGGGGGATAGTTCTAAACACGGTTCATCACCAACTCACCCAATACTTCGATTTGGAATTATAGCTCAGATACTTTCTCCCTCTCTTTAGAAGAGAGGGTAGTNTGATTTGGGGATATAGGCCGACCTNCCTCCTTCCTAGCAGATGTCACCTTTAGGAGAGAACGAATTACAACACGATGGNNGGAGTNGGGACTCTGCGTTGACGGGGTAGTGCATTTGGATGCGCAGAGTCCCCGTCAGTTGGCGGGAGACTCTGCTGGGAATCC
>JAHCMM010000051.1 GCA_019192515.1 Cyclobacteriaceae bacterium SS2 | reverse complement strand
CAAGTCTGCGAAACTCTGGCAAAATATATTAGTTGGCCTGGCAGGAGTAGGATTGGGTGTTATCATCACCCAATAATTTTGATCTATCAGTCCTCAGCAGACTCTTCTGATTTTGGATCAGTATCTTCAGATTCCTCTGTTAATTTCTTTTTGATCTTATGTGCTGGTTTATACGCGGATTCGTCAAGCTCTTCCAGGTGCAGGCGATCTACCGCCTGAACGGATCGGAAATTGAGTCGCTCAAACAAAGTATACTTCTCAACAATCTTCAAGAACTTCGGGTCCTGATCATAGATCACCAGGTAATAAAACTGGATCAGTACTTCCTGCTCAGTCAGGTGAGGCTTGATGATGTTCACATAGAAATTAGCATCTTTACTCTTGTTGTGAACAAAAAACAAAAGGGACTTGTAGCTTTCCATGTAATGTGAAAGCGAGTTTCTGTAGGCATCATAAACCTGGCGGAAACTTGTTTCAAAAGCCTCCTCATCCAATACCGAAGAACTCCCGTCTTTCTTCCGCTTTCTCTTCGTAGCGTTTACGGCTTTTTGAAAATCCTGGTACATCTTGTCGAAGCCGTTTCCTGTCGCATGATTCTCAATACGCTTTGCTGCCTCCAGGTGAAATTCCAGTAACTGGAAAAAGGTATTTTCAAATTGCTGGATCTCGATGGTCTTGGACTGACTGTCCATGATATAGCGTGTCTCAACCAGTTCTTCACGCTGAAGTTCCAGCTCACGACGCTGATAGATCAATGCCAGATAAAATAAAATGACACCTGCCAAAGACCATATGGGCCCTACCGCTCCACCGAAAAATTCACCAATCAGACTCAGCTTCTCCAGGTCCAGCACATCAGTAGTTTCCAGCCCTTTGATTTGTGTAAAAACAAAGTAGATAATGGCAAAACCAACCAGTATAGACATGAAAGTGGCGAAGCCAAGAAAGACGACAAAATACCTGCGAAGTGGTGAAATATCTTTACTCATTAGGGAGTTGGTGGATTAAGGCACTAATATACAAATATGAATATTTATTTCTCCTCAACTCATTCATTCTGTCGGTTTTTTCTATCCATGAGCATGCCATAAATGGCTATTCCTCCCCAGATGCTATTGGTAAAAGCGGAAGGAATTGATCCATAATAAACTGTATTGACGATCAGGAAAAGACTTCCGAAAATGTTGAGAATGTGATAAGGAACGGAGGTCGATCGCATTCGCTTTGTGATCAACAGGAAGTAAGGAATGATATAAGCAGCAGCTCCAAGCCAGCCAATGATATCTACGCTAAGTTCAGTGTAATTCATAAATCAATTTATAAAAAAAATACCCTGACTCAAACGATTGCCAGGGTATTGAATTCGTCTTTAAAATTTGCCTATTTCACCAGCCAGACATTGGTCCAGTTAGTAGGAGCTTTTAGCAGTATTTTGTACATCTCTGAAGGCTTGTCCAAATTGATGGAGGCTTGCCCTTCCGAGACAGGTGCTTTCGCAACCTTTCTATATGTATCCTTTCCACCTGAAGAAAAAGCATTTGTCTCAGCGATCAGAATCTGAACCTTCCCTTTTGGAATGAGTGGATTCCAACTTATCACGAGTTGATCTCCATCGTGCTTTGCTTTCACCTGGTTGATAGAAGTTTTACCCACAAATGATACCCCATCAATTTCAGCTTTCAAATCTTCAGGTGGATCAATCTTTATATGGGAAAGTATAGACGGCACAATGTCTACGATTCCGGGGTTTTGATAGAAACTCTCATTCAGGTCACCGTGATTGGTACAGATCCAGGTAGACCTTTCGCGATCCGATTGACCCCCATGGCCTTTTCCATTCTCAGGACTTCTGCCATGATCCGTTGTGATCACGATCATCCATTCTTCACCAAGTGCTTCCCGCTTTTTAATGGCCTCCCAGATACGTCCGACCTGGATATCTGCTTTCATCACAGCATCATCCATTTCCTGACTATCCCCAAATTTATGGCCCATATCATCCGTAAACTCCAGGTAGACCCACGAAAGGTCAGGCCCTGACTCTTCGATATACCGGGCTGCTTCTTTAGACACCAGCTCGTCGATCTCAAAAATGAATTTACGGTCGGCCCGATGGGGAAACCTGGTTGTGTCCAGCTCAAAACCGTCAAAGGAATAATCAAGCAGAATATTTCCTGCAGATGCCTTTCCCTCCCCGATCAATTTGGTCCGGTTGTCTTCCCAGGTAGAAAAGATTGCCGTCTCGAGTGAAGGATCAGTTGCTTCTGCAATCCGGAATATGTTCCAGTAATGATAGTTGGGATCATTCACGGCATTGTCTCTCACATTGTGTTTATGAGCCCACACCCCTGTAATCATATTCATGTACCCGGGGGCCGAAACTGTTGGGGTCTGGGAGTATCCGCCCTTTAAACCCCCAACATGGGCCTTGGTAAACCCTCCAATACTGGCAATTTCGTCCATATTGGGAGTGTTTACCCGCTTGATCACATCTGTAGGTATGCCATCCAACAATATCATAACTGCTTTTTGCTGCCCGAATACCTGAACGGTCAGCAATAACATAAGAACGCCTATCGTACTCCTCTTTGTCATTTCTAAAAACATATTGAATCACTTTAATCCCACCCAAACAATTGCTCCAAGTTCGGGTTGAGCGTTACCTGTACCTGGGGCACGGGCCTGTAATAATATTTTGGTGCCACGAAACTACCCCGATCCTCTATGGTCTGAATAGTACCACTATCACCATTCTTCAAAAATACCCCAACATCTTCTCCGAATGTTCCTGCCCTGTAATAGACCAGTTGAGTCCCCAGACCATTAGTCTCTTTCACATCCGGAATAGACTCAGATGCAGGAAGCAAATGGATATCAAATTCACCATCACCAGTGATATCAAATTTACCCAGACTTGGGAAGTACAAACCTTCAGGTTCGTTTTCGAGTAACTGGCCTGCATTCCATCTCATGAGGTCATCATAGCGATAACCTTCCAGGGCCAGCTCAATCCTTCGCTCCCTTCTGATCTCAAGCAACACGGCACTGGTTACCTGGGGATACCTAGCCTGCTGAACCGGGTCAGCAACAACTGCTATGGATAAAGGAGGCATACCAGCTCTGTCACGAATCAGATTGATAGAAATATCCAGATCATTTTGAGTCAGTTCATTCAACTCAGCTTTGGCTTCGGCATAGGTTAGTAATATCTCAGCAAACCTGATCACCGGGAAGTCTACACTGTTTCGGGCAGACAAGTCTAGAGTGTTCATAAAACCTTTGATCTGATGGTAACCGGAAAAGTTCTTGGCCAGCTGCTGAACATAGATCCCTCCACCCTGAGAATATGTGCTGGTATAAATCAGGTTGAATCCCGGGAAGGCATATGTCTGGTTCAATCGGGGATCTCTATAGGCAAACTCCTCAACAAACTGAAAGGTCTCAAAACCTGCCTGATCAGAATAGAATGAACCATCCGCCATCAGGTAAGACTGCAGCAGATCCTTTGTCGGACTTACTTCATAGTTTCCAAAAATAGTCTCAGACCATCCACTGTTTCTTACTTCATGCTCAGCAAACGTGGCCAGTATAATCTCCGGATTGCTTTCCAGATTTATACTCGTAAAAAGACTGCCATAATCGGTTGTGGGGTTACCCGTATCGTAGAGGGAGTACCCTCCATTATCCATGATGTCCTTCGCAATGTCCCCTGCAAGTGTCAGGAATTCATTGGCTGTAGACTCCAGGGCTAGCTCAGCATGATATTTCCTATAGGTACCTTCGTATAAAGCTGCTTTTGCCATAAAAGCCTTGGCTACCCATTGATCTACCGCTCCTGAGGGCTGCACCTGGTAAATATTTTCCGCAGCAAACTGGTAATCTTCAAAGATCTTTTCAACTACCATTTCCCTGGAATCCTGGGCCTTATAAAGTGCATCTTCGTCTGCGGTGCCAATCACCTGGTCGTACCAGGGCACATCGGAATATCGCTTTACTTTACTCATGTAAAAGTTTGCCCTGAAAAACCTGGCCAGCCCCTCATAATGATTCATCACATCCTCACCCAGACCGGCCTTTTCAAAGTTCTCCAGGAAGAAATTGATTGATCTCAGTTCATTCCAGGTCCATCCACCGGTAATGGTGGTAGAATTAGGGCTTGTGGTCATCATGGTTTTGATTTCCATGTTACCCGTGGTGCCCGCATTGTCAGTACCCCGGTCAGCATTGTAGTTTCCTGTTCCTGGAAAATTGTACAAACCATTCGTGTAGATCTTAAGGTCCTCCTCAGTATTGAAGAAGTTTTCTTTTCCGATTGATGTTTCAGGAACTCTGTCCAGAAACTCGTCATTGCAGGCAGTAAAAACCACTGCCATCAAAAGCATATATTTATGAATGAATTTCATTGTTCTTACTTTAATGTTTTAGAATGTGAGGTTGATACCGAATGCATACCTTCTTTGGAATGGATAGGCATAGCCCGAACCGACCTGTCTACCAGTGCTTACTGAGGGATTTAGTTGTGCTACGTCATCATTGATAGCTTCAGGATCAAAGTAATCCTTTAAAGCTGACCATTCCATCAGGTTTTCACCACTCACAAATACCCGAACGTTAAGCCCTGCTCTGCTGGTGAGTGCGTCGGGAAGTGTATAACCTACAGTCAGGTTTTTCAATCGCAGGTAAGCTGCATTTAGCAAATAAGCTGTTTGCGGAATGGCCAATCCCTGGGCCTGGTCAATTCTCTCTCCAAGATTTCTATCTGCCAGCCAGGCTTGCAAATGCGGGAACTGAGCATCGAGATTTTGATCTGCCAGTCCTGCATCCAGGTAAGCCTGTGAATGTTTGGCCCTGTCAGCAGCACTTTGATCATTTGCCCTATAGTAGTCCAGCAGATGTGTGGCACCGCCAGCATACGGTTGCTGATAAAATCCCCAGTAGAGATAATCCAACGGATAGTAGTCTCTCTTGCCAACGCCCTGGAAGAAAATACTAAAGTCAACCCCATTCCAATCGGCGCCCAGGTTCAAACCATATCTCATCCTGGGAGCAGCATTTCCAATGATTGAAAGATCTTTCGGGTCACTTACTGTGGTTCCTTTTTCAATCAGGTCGTTATTATCACGGTCTACATACTTTGGCCATCCGGGCACGATAGAAAGTGCACCCCATGGAATAATGGATGACTCATCCAGGGCATCAATTTCTTCCTGTGTCTGGAAAAACCCATCACTGGTAAGACCCCAGATTTCTCCAAACTCCATTCCTTCATAAAATTGTGTAAGACTCTGGGTAGGATTATCGAATCTTGTGATGTAGGACCTGCTGTCAGACAATACCACTTTAGCACTGATAAACATCGGTTTGCTTCCCACCTGGACATTGTCACGATAACTTACGGTAAGTTCCCAGCCTTTGGTTTCGAGGTCGGCGGCATTCTCTGCCGGTTCACTGGTTCCAAATACTCCGGGTAGCTCTTTACCCTGGGTGAGCATACCCTTTGTATCTCTTTTGTAAATATCGAAAGTGGTGAGAACCTTATCATCAAACATTCCGAAGTCAACACCAAAGTTGAGCGTGATCACTTCTTCCCAGGTGTAATTGGATGAGACCGATGGTGGTGCACCAACTCTCAATGGAAGCTCGCCTCCAATCAGGTAGCTGCTGTTACTGGCGTTCATCGAGGCAATGTATCCAAAGTCAGAAGACACCGCCTGATTTCCCAGAGAGCCATAGGAAGCTCTCAGCTTCAACAGACTCACAGGACCAAGTATTCCGGNCATGAACGCTTCTCTATCAAGTAGCCATGATGCCGAATAAGAGGGAAAGAATCCGAATCGCTTATCCTGTGGAAACTTGGAACTACCATCATATCGTCCATTAAACTCCACAATATATTTATCCTGAAAGATGTAATTGAGTCGATAAAAAGCTCCCCTTAATGCCCACGAAGTAATACTTTCTCCCACATTGTCTTCACCAGTGGCCAGAGCAATAGTTGGAAGGGATGCTGAAATTACCATATTTCTGTCTGCATTGAACCTGCTCCATCTATAGTACTCCTGATTGAATCCACCTATTGCTGTAATGGCATGTGGTCCATACGTTTTGCTGAATGTGCCATAAATATTCAGCACATAATAGTCCTCATTTGTTGATCTTCTGTAGGCATAATTGCTGCCTTCTTCCCTGATATCATCGGGACCATAACCAATCAGATACTTAGTGGTGTAATAGTTATAGTCGTAGTTTCCTCGTCTGAAGGTAAAATCCGTATTGACCTTAAAAACCTTATTGAAAAAGGAAAGTTCGTTGGTAAACTGTGTTTGAAAACTCGAATACCGGTCTTCGGAAACACCCCCGTTTGTTAGCTGGCTCCCCAGCCTTCCGACTGGTGAATTAGCCCAGCTGCCATCAGGGTTTTTGTCATAGGAGGTTGGAAAGAAATTGTAAATATCCCAGATGTTGAAATATGTCGGGACTTCTCTTTTTGTATTTGTCAAATAGGTATTATTCCCAAGGGTTAACCAGTTGAAAGGTCTATAGGAGACCTTATTCCTTACTGTATATCGGTCAAACAGGTCGTCGGCCAGCTTCAAAGCTCCATTTTGCCTGTTGTACGATCCCGATAAGAGGTAGCTTGTTTTGTCAGTACCACCGCTTACAGACAATTGATGATTGGTAGAAGTGGTAAAGTCATCCAGAAAATAATCTGTCCAGTCTCTGTTACCCATGTATTCCCAAAGTGACTGGTCGTTGGGGTTTAATCGTACACCAGGAGTACCGTCCGGATTATCTGATCGGTCTCTGGCGTATGCATAGAATTCGTCTGAGTAGTTCACGTTATCCCATGGGGTATTATCAGTTGATGTTTCCAGCATTCTGCTGAAGATGTATGGATCAGTGATTTTATTCGGCAGCACCGTTGGCTTGTCCCAGGAGAAGTTATTTGAATAAGTAATTCTCATTCCCTCCGTACCGGTCTTGGTGGTTATCAGTATCACACCGAAAGCCGCCCGGGCACCATAAATGGCAGAAGCTGATGCATCCTTGATGACTGAAATACTCTCAATGTCTACAGGAGCTAACCTGTTCAATTCAGTAGCATCAGAAGGCACCCCATCGATCAGGATCAAAGGTCCGCCTCCTGAAATATTGGTGATACCCCGGATGTTGATATTGGCTGCTCTTCCCGGCTCACCCGATGCATAGTCAATGTTCAGGTTGGGAACAAGACCCTGCAGACCCTGGGCAACGCTGGAGATGGGTCGTTTCTCTATAATTTCAGGATCAATTTGGTCTACGGCTCCACTTAGATTTACTTTCTTTTGTGAGCCGAAGCCAAGTACAACCACCTCCTGAAGTTGCTGTATATCTTCCTTCATCGTCAGGTTGATACTGGTATTATTACCAACTCTGATTTCTTCCGTTTTTAATCCAACAAATGAAAATACAAGTGTTGGGTTTTCTGTAGTCAGCTGTATGGAGTAGCTACCATCCAGTTCAGATAAAGTACCGTTTGTGGTCCCTTTCTCCAGAACTGTGATGCCAATCAGCTCACTACCGTTTTCATCTTTAATCACCCCGGTCACCGTTGGGTTTTGGGCAAAAACCACCATTGAAATAATCAATCCAATGATGGATAAGTAGGTTTTGGTGTAGACGTTTTTCATATGAGTTACGGTTAGTGTTTTCTCTGATCACAAAAGAATCCAATCAATATTAACTCGTAATTACCTTGAGATTACCTTTGTAATAAATTGAATGGTCGTTCAATTTATTATTTTATTATGTTACAAACAATTATTTAACATTAGATTACACCAGCAAATGGGAAGAAAGAGTCTTAAGGTCGATCGGAGAAGAGAAATTGTCAGAGCCTTTTACGAAGTAGCGAAAAAGGAAGGCCTGGGAAATACTTCCCTTTCAAAAATTGGGAAAAAGCTCAAAATGCCACCCAGTCTCCTGGTGCATTACTTCACCTCCAAGGAAGAATTGCTGCTGGAGTTAATCGACTTTATCATCAACAATTACAAGTCTATATATATCCCACAGGAAGACACTGAGAGCACTTCCATACAAAAGCTAATGCTTGTAATGGATAATATTTTTTCCAGGAAATGGAATAACCTGATTGATGATGGGGTATTCTACAGTTGCTTTGCTTTGGTATTCCAGGACAAGCGCATCAAATCCAAATTTCATGAGCTACATCTCCTGCTTAGATCCTGGCTTACAGAATTGATTCAGCAATGCAAGGATGATGGATACCTGGATATAGACGACCCGTCCCGTACTTCGGAGCTCATTTTTGTGATTTCGGATGGCGCCTACTATTACTTAAGTATGGTTGACAAGGATTATGAGTCGAAGCTTGAATTATATAAGGAAGAGGCATTCAACCTTTTGGGGATTGAAATGCCTCAACCAGCAAACTCCTGATCAGATGCTCTGGGTAAACTGGAGCGCAAATGCTCCGAAGATCAGGATCCAATAGGTTAGCATTAGTTTGTTCTTCCTGAATATCCAGAAGGGTATCGTAAAAATGATGGCTACAGGAATATTGTAAAGTAAGTTTTGCATGTCTGCTCCCAGCACTTCCATTTTCATCAAAGACCATCCTACAAAGTGTACAATATTGAATCCGGCAAATAGGAGAAAGAAAGTTCCGTTTGCTGATGAAGCAGCCTGATACACCAGGTAGCCAGCCAGCAAATAAAATATGAGCGCCAGTACAAATCTTGTGGTAAAGGGCAGATAAAAATTGAGAATTGGCAGGAACAGGCAAACTGCGCAGATGGCAACTAGCAGAATATTACGCTGACTGTTGTTTGCAATGGATTGAAACAGAAACAACAGAAGTTGGATTCCTGCTCCATATATGAGCAGAATGAGGGTAATATCACCAACAAAGAAGTCATTTCCCTTTACAGTGGCCAGCACCTTAAACAAAACACCCACACTCAGAAGCACTATAAGAGCCCTCTGAATACTCGTGGCATATTTCGAATGAAGAAAAGTAAGTAGGCTTTCGTCTCCGGCATGCTTTTGAATACTGAGTGTAATACCCAGCACACTTACCAATAACAGCCCTACTGCAACAAGTGCTGCCAAATTCGCTCCCGGCAAATGAAGAATCCTAAAACAATACGCGGTTAAGAGAAATAATACCCCCAGTACCATGGAGACCAGCCATACGCCACCGCGTTTACCTCTGTTGACAATCAGACCACTCAATGATCCTGAAAGCAGAGAAATGGCTAATGCACCAAATGATACAAGAAGTATGATTCCTGCTCCGGGCAAATGAAAAAATTTAAAAAGAGAGCCCATTATCATTAGGGCTAAGAACAGGTTGGAGAATATCCTGGATATCCTAAACCGACTGTCAATGGTTTCCATGGTTTGTTGTTGTATCGTTTTAAAATGATTTGATGGGATCTCGTCTTTTACCTGGTTCCAGGCTATTTCAAATGTCTCGCCCTGCATCATCCTGCGCTCAACATCGCTGACCAGGTGATCCAGAAGTTCCGCCTTCAGCGGCTTAAAGGATAATCCCTGATGATCGAGAAATATTTCGATCTTACCAATATCAAGTTTGGTACTCATAATCCGGAAAGATTCATTTTGGGTTGTGGGATAGGTGCCAAAATATTCTTCAGGATTTCGGTGAACTTCTGCAGCTCGCTTACCTTCTCCTTCGCTAATTCATGGCCCTTTTTCGTCAAAGAGTAGTATTTCCGCACCCTGTTGTCTACAATTTCACTGTTGGTCACCAGCAACCCTTCACTTTCAAGTTTATACAGTACCGGGTATAGTGCGCCATAGGTTAGTTGAATCTCTTCACCGGATAGCTCAGCTACACGCTGACTGATCTCATACCCATATAGCTGTTTGTTTTCAGCCAATAGCTTGAGGATAATTGTCTTTAATGTACCTCGTATAAATTCTTTAGACGACATCTTATATATTTAATTTTCTTAAATATATAGTGAAGATTAATAATGCACAAATAATTCTGTGTTAAAATCTTAATTGGATACCATTTGGCATCATTTTGATGAATAAATGACCATATTAGTATCCATAATCTTATCCAACATGGCTCTTGAACCCTTTGAATATGTTGTGATACTTACATCCCTGATCCTGGGCCTGGGGATAACTCAACTGCTTACCAGCACGGCTGACATATTCTCAAATCTGAAAAATGTCAATGTAGGATATGCCCACAGTCTTTTGATCATCGTAGTATTCAATCTGCATATCCAGGAATGGTGGGAGAGCTACCAGACCGCCAATATGGTAGAAGAATGGACCATGCCGATGGTACTTTTCGTTCTGATCTACCCGATCTCATTATTCACATTGGCACGAATGATCTTTCCGACTGGTCTTAGAGAGACTGAAACTGACCTGGATGCCTACTACTTTGATCAATGGCCATGGTTCTTTTTTGTTTTTTTACTGGTTCCAGTCATTAGTATTTTCCAAAACATCATCATTGGAGGATATGGGTATGAAACACAAATACTACAATATCTGCTGGCTGCGGTTATTCTGATTTTTCTTGTGTTCAGAATCAACAACAGATGGGCACATATTGGATTTCTTGCTCTTCAGATTATCGTATGGATTTTTTGGCTAGCCAATGAGAACAGGGTTCTTTAAAATTATTTACTTATTCGTGCCCAATGCTGATCCGCCTGTCTTTTCAGATTGGCCTCATCCTTATTCCATTTTGTTAGGGTATTGTTAAAGTAAAAATTGTAGAACAGGTAAAGCTTACCATCAATAATTTTAAAGGTCTCAGGGTCGATCTTTACTTTTTCGCCACCAGCCATGGCATAAGCACACCAGCCACCATAAGCAGGTAGATACTTTGAAGGATTTCTATCAAACAAGTCCTTATTCTTACTATTGCTGAAGTAGTATTTCACACCCTGGTGTGTGGATGTAATGGTTTTTTCACCTTCCAAAGCTTTGTTATCGGTGAAATAGGCAACAGGATCATATCCCTGGATACCCATACCTCCCTCGATATTGGTGTTTTTATCCTGAGACCAGGATACATGCATCAGAAGTATCCCGAAAATGAATGTGATCGTTCTCATGGAAAGTTAAACGAAAGTGTTAGGCTGGGAGTTTGTCGGATAAACTACCTATTGATGGTATCTCTTCACAAAATCTTTGAGATCCTCAATTTCCAATTGCTTGGCCACAATTCTTCGCTGCTGATCCAGTAAATAGAGTTTAGGTGTACTTCGCAAGTCGTAATGCATCCTGAAATTACTTTCATACCCCGGGTCTGCCAGGTTGATGAATTCCATGTGTGTTTCCTGGATGTATTCTTTCCATCGATCAACATCAGTCACGGTGCATACGGCCACAACTTCTACACCCAATGATCTGAATTCATCATATGCGTCGACCAATACAGGGGTTTTTTTCTTGCAATGCCCGCAATCCGGATCATAGAAATAGAGCAAAATGAATGGCTCCTGTATTTGTTCAAAATAGAAAGGCTGGTTTGTTGTATCCACCAATTGCATCTGTGGTGCTTTGTTGCCAATCAGACTATGCCTTTTGAAAGCTACTTCTTCACGAAGCTTCTTTATCCCTTCTTCATCTATCCAATCTGCTCTGCCAGATAAAAAATAGTTTTCCATCAGATGGACCACCACCTTATCC
>JAHCMM010000006.1 GCA_019192515.1 Cyclobacteriaceae bacterium SS2 | reverse complement strand
TATAAACTCTTTGAGTGTAGACGTGCCCACGAATGCTTTGACCTGGAAGACCTGAAAACGGAATTCCCAAAAATCAAACTTCCTAACATCAAGATTGTGATAACCGGAGGTGGTAGGGTTGCTAAAGGAGCCATGGAAGTTCTGGACGGTGTCGGAATCCGAAAAGTTAGCCCACAGGAATTCCTGCAAAAAGATTTTAACGAGCCTGTATACACTCAACTCGAGCCCCGGGACTATCATGTCCACAAGGATGGCAAGCCCTTTGAATTGAAAGATTTTTTCCAGCACCCGGATGACTATAGCGGCACCTTTCTGCCTTTCACTCGCCAGGCAGATTTACTGATCGCCAGTGCCTATTGGGATCCCCGCTCACCCGTTTTGTTTACAAGAGAGGACATGCTGAAAGATGATTTCAGGCTTAAAGTGATCGCTGATATCACCTGCGACATTGAAGGGTCTATCCCGTCTACCAAACGAGCTTCTACCATCGATGACCCGATATATGATTACAACCCTGTCACGGGCAAAGAAGAAAAAGCGTTGAGTAGCGATACAAATGTTACCATGATGGCAGTAGACAATCTACCATGCGAACTTCCCAGGGATGCTTCCAACAGCTTTGGAAGAGATTTGATCGATAATGTGATACCATCTTTGATGGATGACCGTGAAGAAATAGTCAAGAGGGCTACCATCACCAATGGTGGCGGACTGACCGAAAAATATGCTTATCTAACTGATTTTGTAAATGGCTAATAAAAAAACCATACTCGTCACCGGATCTAAAGGACAACTGGGGAATGAACTCCGGGAACTGGCTGGTTCGGTGAAGGATGCTGATTTTCATTTTGTAGACATTGAGGAACTGGACATCACCGATGGTCAGCAGGTCAGAAAATTTTTTGATGAGATCAAACCGACTCATTGTATCAATTGCGCAGCCTATACAGCAGTGGATAAAGCTGAGTCTGACCGGGAACTGTGCGACCTTATTAATGTTACTGGAGCGGAAAACCTGGCAGTGGCCTGTAAAGCGCATGATGCGGTTTTATACCACATTTCCACAGATTTTGTGTTTAATGGCAATACTTCTCAGCCACTCACCGAAGATCAGGATACTGATCCGGTCTGCTACTATGGTGAGAGCAAACTCAATGGAGAAAAGAAAGTAGCTCAGGTTACCGAAAAGCACTACATTATCAGAACCTCCTGGCTTTACAGCAGCTTCGGCAACAATTTTGTGAAAACCATGATCCGGCTTGGGGAAACCAAACCGGAACTGGGAGTCATTTTTGACCAGGTGGGTACGCCTACCTATGCGAAAGATCTGGCTGCTTCTATCCTGGAAATGATCGAGGCTCCAAAGGATCATTTTGGCATCTATCACTACAGCAATGAAGGCGTTGCCTCCTGGTACGATTTCACAAAAGCTATTTTCGAGTATAAAGACATCACCATCCCGGTAAAGCCCATTCCCACTACTGCTTATCCTACTCCCGCCAAAAGGCCACATTTCAGTGTGATGGACAAGCTAAAGATCAAAACCAATTTTGATCTGGCCATTCCGTATTGGCGGGATAGCCTGAAGGAGTGTTTGATAAAACTGCAAAAGTCTTAAAGACCTTTGCAGTCTACTCAAATTACTCTGCCACATCTACCCCCAGCTTCTTCAGGTTGGCAATTGAATTTGTTTTAACAAATGGAGGTGGATTATTTGCCAATGACTTCTGAAACATTTTGATGGCTTCCTTATTGTTATCCATGGCCATGTAGCACTCACCCATGCTGTCATACACATTGGCTGACTTGGGATTCTTCTTGATGTTGAGCTTGAAATATTCTTCGGCCTTGTCATATTTTTCCACGCCCATCATCTGGTAGCCCAACATATTCAATTGATTCTCATTTGAGACGGTTGCAGCCTCATCTGCAATTTTAATGGCCTCAGCATCTTTTCCCGTTTTGAAGAGTATGGCAGACTTCAGTCCCATGGTCTGACCATTCTTGTTCATAGCAATGGCCTGATCCGCCCATTTAAGGGCCTCTTCAAGGTTCACATTGTTGTTTAAACAATAATTGGCTGCTGAAAAAGGTCCTTGCCAGGCAAAACCAGCTGTATTTCTTAACTCATTCCTAAAACTCTGCAGTATGGTCTCCTGACTTACTGCTATCCGAATTGGTATTTCTTTATTTTCCCACAGAAGCGAGAGTGTACCTTCGGTATTCCCAAGTTCGGTAAAAGAATAAGTCAACAGATTGATAAATGGACTCTGCTTACTTTGTACATCCACCCTGAGCACGTCCTCATCCTCTTCATACCAGTAGCTGCCCCAGGAAGAAGAATTACTACTGAATATTACCGTCACTTTTCCATTTTCATAAGGGATCATGTGCAAGCCGTATGTCCCTTTCGCTATCGATTTCCCCTCCACCAAAGCATCTGTGGAAAATGAAATGGTGGTATTTTCATTAGCACCTGCTCTCCAGGGCATGGGTTTTTGATTGCCAAATCCACTTTGAGAAAGTTCCCAGGGCACTAGGTTGCCCCAAACCTCACCTGTGCGATCATTGTTCCCGTTGATCACGGCCGGACGCGAATAGTTAATAGTAATATCCGTCAAGCCGATTCTTTGTGTAACCTCTGCAGCAGGACTAATTCTTGGGGTTGTCACCGTCTGCCCTATTGCCAAGGTGGAAATCAAGGCCAGGGCCAGAGAAAATATGAATGTTTTACTTAATGTAGACATGATGATACAATTTGGTTGTTCTATGATAATAACAACCATCCCGATCATTGTCAATCACATCTGTGATCAGCGGTGAATAATGGATATAAACAAAAAACCCCGCTTTTGGGCGGGGTTCGAATCATTTCTATCTTGAATTATCCATTCATGGATATCAGGAATTCTTCGTTATTGATGGTTCCTTTCATCTTGCTCAGCAGGAATTCCATGGCCTCGTTGCTGTTCATGTCAGACATAAACTTCCTGAGAATCCACACTCTGCTTAGCTGATCTTTATCCATCAACAGGTCTTCTCTTCTAGTACCAGAAGCAGGAACATCGATAGCAGGGTAAACGCGCTTGTTAGACAATTTCCTGTCAAGCTGCAGCTCCATGTTACCTGTACCTTTGAATTCTTCAAAGATCACCTCATCCATCTTAGAACCTGTTTCAATCAGGGCGGTAGCAATGATGGTCAATGAACCTCCATTCTCAACATTTCTTGCAGCTCCAAAGAATCGCTTAGGCTTGTGCAGTGCATTGGCATCCACACCACCGGAAAGGATCTTTCCTGATGATGGCACCACGGTGTTGTGTGCTCTGGCCAATCGGGTGATAGAATCAAGTAGGATCACTACGTCGTGACCGCACTCTACCATTCTTTTAGCCTTTTCCAATACGATATTGGCCACTTTCACGTGCTTTTCAGCCTGCTCATCGAAAGTAGAAGCAATCACTTCTGCCTTTACCGAACGTGCCATATCCGTCACCTCTTCAGGTCGCTCATCGATCAAAAGGATCATCAGGTAAACTTCCGGATGGTTTTCTGCGATGGCATTGGCAATGTTTTTCAACAATACGGTCTTACCTGTCTTAGGCTGGGCCACGATCATACCCCTCTGTCCTTTTCCAATTGGTGCGAAAAGGTCAACGATACGGGTGCTGTAGTTGTCTGCCTTGGTAGTCAGGTTTAGCTTTTGCTCAGGGAAAAGCGGAGTCAGGTACTCAAAAGCGATCCTGTCACGGATCTCTTCAGTCGTCTTTCCATTGACTGACTCTACTCGTAGAAGAGCGAAATATTTTTCTCCGTCTTTCGGAGGTCTGATCTGACCTTTCACGGTATCTCCTGTCTTCAGGCCAAAAAGCTTGATCTGAGAAGGAGAAACATAAATATCGTCAGGACTTGCCAGGTAATGGTAGTCACTTGATCTCAGGAAGCCATAGCCATCCTGCATGATCTCAAGGACGCCTTCGTTTTCGATGGCTCCATCAAATTCTTTGATTTCCTCGTTGTATTGTGCTTTTCTAGCCCGGTATTCAGCTTTTTCGTCTTTCTTGCTGTCTCCGTCGCTACTACCTTTCTCGTTCCGGTTATCCCGGTTATCCCGGTTGTCTCTGTTTCCTTTGTGCTTCTTATCGCCAGGATTTTCGCTTTTTGGCGTATTTTCCTGTTTTTTAGCGTCTTTGCTTTCAGAAGCATCTCCTGTGGATTCGATCTCAATGTCGAGTGATTTCAATAAATCTTCAGGGGTGTCAGTGTCTTTCTTTTTGGACTCAGGTTTCCCTTTTTTCTTTGCGGGTTTCTGTGCTTTTGGCTGTTCGTCCTTAGAATCTGTTTTAGTTATTTTCTTAATCTCTTCATCTGGCATAGTAGCCTGTTTATCGAGTATTTCGTAAATAAGGTCGTTCTTCGCAGTTTTCTTAGCATTTTTAATCCCCAGACCATCGGCAATCTCTCGTAGCTCTGAGAGTAACCTCACACTTAAATCATCTAAAGTGTACATAAAAATAATACTTGGTAATTATGGTAATCGAAATGTTACGTAACTAATTGGAATTTTCGTCTTTGTTAGGCGAAATTGGAAAACTAGTGAAAGTCTCTCACTTGAATTGCGTTACAATAATATGTTAACGGCAAATATTAAGCAAAAGATTCATAAAAAAATATCGAATTGTATGAAAGGAATTATGATTTTAATATTTACCCAGAACAGCGTTTCTTTGCCCTTTTAAAACCGATTTAGATGTTACAAATTTCCGCTATAAGGGATCAATTCGACGATTATGTCAAAGGTTTGGAGAAAAGAGGTATCCAAAATGCTGCTGAAACCTTAAAAAACGTTATTAAAATTGATGAAGACAGGCGTGCCACACAGCAAAGGCTGGACGACCTGCTGGCTCAATCCAACCAGATCGCCAAACAAATCGGTCAACTGATTCAGTCTGGTAAAAAGGATGAGGCTGAAAAAGCCAAGAAGGAGACCGCTGAGCTGAAGCAACAATCAAAAGAGCTTGGGCCCCAACTACAGGAAATTGAAGCAAGACTTACAGAGGCCTTGTACAACATCCCCAATATCCCACACACATCTGTGGTTGCAGGCAAGTCGGCTGAGGACAATGAAATCGTAAAGCAAGTTGATGATAATATTCCCAACTTACCAGATACAGCAAAGCCACACTGGGACCTGATAGAAGAATATGATATCATAGATTTTGAGTTGGGTAATAAAGTAACCGGAGCGGGCTTTCCTTTTTATAAAGGACAGGGTGCACGGTTGAACAGAGCTTTGGTTAATTATTTTCTGGATGAGGCCTTAAAAGCTGGTTTTACTGAGGTACAACCACCAATCCTGATCAACGAAAGCTCTGGGTACGGCACTGGCCAGCTTCCCGATAAAGAAGGCCAGATGTACCAGGTAATAGAAAGTAACCTTTACATGATCCCTACTGCAGAGGTGCCGATCACTAATATCTACCGGGATGTGATCTTAAATGCGGAGCAATTGCCCATCAAAAACGTTGGTTATACACCCTGCTTCCGAAGGGAAGCCGGTTCATGGGGATCACATGTTCGCGGTCTGAACAGACTACATCAGTTTGATAAAGTGGAAATTGTGGAGATCAATCATCCGGATACCTCATATGATACCCTGGACAAAATGGTAGCCCACGTGGAGCAACTCGTAAAGGGTCTGGGGCTTCCTTACCGGATTTTGAGGCTTTGCGGCGGTGATATGGGATTCACCTCCGCTTTGACATACGACTTTGAGGTTTACTCTGCTGCTCAGAAAAAATGGCTTGAGGTAAGCTCGGTTTCAAACTTCGAGACTTACCAGGCCAACAGGCTGAAGCTTCGTTTCAAAGGAGATGATGGCAAAAAAATACTGGCTCATACACTCAATGGAAGTGCTTTAGCTCTGCCTCGTATCGTAGCAGCCCTGCTTGAAAACAATCAGGGAACTGATGGAATAGCTATGCCTGAGGTCTTGCATCCGTATCTTGGCTTCAAATCCATTACGAAAAACTAGGAACTCATACTTCTTTAACTTTACCGGATGGTAAGTATCAGGAAAGGAAAAAAAGAAGACCTCCCACGTGTGCTGGAGCTGATCAAAGAACTTGCACTCTATGAAAAAGCTCCCGAGCAGGTGACTAATACCCTGCAAATGATGGAAGAGGATGGTTTTGGGAAAAACCCCATCTTTGGATTCATTGTGGCTGAAAAAGACGGGGTAATCGAGGGCATGTCCCTTTATTACTACAGGTATTCGACCTGGAAAGGAAAGCGTCTTTGGCTGGAGGACCTGATTGTAACTGAGTCACAACGTGGCCTGGGAACCGGCAAAAGGCTTTTTGATCGCACCATCGAAATTGCCAAAGAAGAAAAATGTAATGGCATGGTATGGCAGGTCTTGGATTGGAATGAACCCGCCATCAATTTTTACAAAAAGTACAATGCTCAATTCGATCCGGAATGGATCAACTGTAGTATCGACTTCTAAACCTCCTCAAGCAGGGTTCTGAAAGCTGCTGATTTGTTGCCGTATTTTTCAGCATGAGATTGTCTGAGGGCCGGGGCATGCTTTTCAAGATACAGATCAATCATCTTCCCATCAATAGCAAAGTACTGGATGGCATAAGTATTTCCATCCACATCGGGTCTTTCGGTAACAAGCTTTAGAAACTTATGCGTTTCAAAACAGCCAGTTTTCATCATTTCTGGGATATGAACATTTTTCATCCATTCAATCCACTCCGTCTCTACCTGTGGATCAATCGTCACGGTCACATTATATAGAATCATGGTTGTTCTTAATTAGTAAATCTTGATATAGTATGATTCAAAGATATCGAAGTATTAATTTTGAAGTCAATCAACCTAAAGATGAAAATATACAAAACAGCCCAGGGGGCACTAATTGAGCACAAAGAACAATTTTATCTCGAAAAAAGTATCCCATGGGATGAATTGATCAACCGTAGTCAACTCCACGAATTCCTGCTTGCACTGGTTAGTGAAAAGGATGCTACCCAGGTAGACCTGACAAAAACTGAGATTCTTCCTCCACTTCAAAGCCAGGAAATCTGGGCTTCCGGGGTGACATATTATCGCAGCCGCTCAGCCAGAATGGAGGAGTCACAGGACGGTGGAGATGTGTATGACCGGGTTTATTCGGCAGAAAGACCTGAGTTATTCTTCAAGGCCAACATTGCCAGGACAGTTGGCCATTTGGCAGAAGTTTATATCAGAAAAGACTCAAAGTGGGATGTTCCGGAACCTGAGCTCACTCTTTTTGTTAATACCAAAGGAGAGATACAGGGTTATACTGTCGGCAACGATATGAGCTCCCGAAGCATAGAAGGAGAAAATCCACTATACCTGCCACAGGCCAAGGTATATGAGAAATGTGCCGGGCTCGGACCATGTATTTATGTCCCTGAGAATGGAATTGACCCACAGGCAAAAATTAAATTGCAGATCCTGAGAGATAATCAGCTGGCTTTTGAAGAAGAGATCGGCATCGATCAAATGAAAAGAAAGCACACAGAACTTGTTTCTTTTTTGTTCAGAGAATGTGATTTCCCCTATGGCTGTTTTCTCATGACAGGAACAGGCATTGTGCCACCCAATGAATTTACACTACAGGAAAAAGATCAGGTCAACATCTCCATTGAAGGGATTGGTACACTGACAAACTTTATCGCAAAAAAACCCTAAATATCAATATGANTTTATCCGGACAAACTTTTATAGGCAATAAGACATCGGCAAAAGGAACCAAAAAATTCTATGGTGTAGACCCAGGCACTAATCAGAATCTGGATGTTGCATTCACCGAATCCACTGCTGAAGAAATCGATGAAGCCATTGTGCTAGCAGAGAAAGCCTTTTACTCGTATCGAAAGACCACTAACGAGCAACGAGCAAAATTCCTGGAAGCCATCGGAGATGAAATCATGGCCCTGGGGAATGCGCTCCTTGAGCGAGGATCAAAGGAAACTGCTTTGCCTATTGCCCGATTGACCGGAGAGCGAGGCAGGACAGTAAACCAAATGAAATTATTCGCCAGCCTGATCAGAGATGGCTGGTACCTGGAAGGCAGGATCGATACAGCGCAGCCTGATCGTCAGCCGCTTCCCAAGCCCGATGTTAGACAAATGAAGGTACCTTTAGGGCCTGTCGGTGTTTTTGGGGCAAGCAATTTCCCATTGGCATTTTCTGTGGCAGGTGGTGACACAGCTTCAGCATTAGCTGCCGGATGCCCGGTAGTTTTCAAAGGTCACCCGGCTCATCCTGGCACCTCGGAATATGTAGCTGCCGCCATCATCAAGGCTGCTCAGAAGACGGGCATGCCGGAAGGAGTGTTCTCCATGATCATTGGTACCTCTATTGATGTGGGTAGTGCTTTGGTAAAACATCCATTCATTAAAGCTGTTGGATTCACCGGATCATTCAGGGGTGGAAAAGCTTTGTTTGACCTGGCCAACCAACGACCTGAGCCTATTCCGGTATATGCTGAGATGGGAAGTAGCAACCCGGTATTTATTCTTCCGGATGCACAAAATACACGGGGAGCGGAAATCGGAGCACAACTGGCCGGATCCGTTACAATGGGTGTTGGCCAATTCTGTACCAACCCGGGTTTAACCATTCTGCCTAAGACTGAAAAATCCGGAGAATTGGTGAGTGCATTGA